>JBGUVT010000135.1:0-14972 GCA_045220485.1 Anaerovoracaceae bacterium
TTTTTCGTTTTGCATTATGTTTTTGCCGGTTTTTAGGCATTAAATAAATATGCATGACACTTATTTCTTTGATTTTTCTACACGAGGCATCAATTTTTCGTATTTCATGTAGAAAGATTTGAGAATTTCCTTTTTTAAAACCGCCCCTGCACCTGAGTGCAGGGGCAAATGGCTTTCTCGCTTCTTATGATCCGCTTCCTTTGACCAGCCGGATCAAGTCGAAACATTTTTAGAATTTGATGTCAACCGGCTTGCGGTCGAAAATCTCATTTACTCTTGCATAACTCCAGGCGAGGAGCTTCTGGTCGAGATTGAGGAAGTAGACCACAAAGAGTGTTCCTGTTGCGAGACCGAGTATCGTTGTAACGAGCTTCAGCGCTCTGCATACAGGGCATTTCTTCTTATTCTTCATTATAGTGCTCCTTTCGGATATTATTCCGAGCGTAGCTCATGGCGTGCCCGCACGTCATTGACGGAGCGAAGGAATACAATACGCCACAAACTACCCCTAAGGCGTATTACTTAGCCTGTCCCTTCTGACGAGCGAATTCAGCAGCACCGAGTGCTCCCATCAGCTGTGGGTCTGTCTTGAGGTTGATAACCTTGAGCTTGAGTACGTGCTCGATAGCGTCCTTGAGACCATCGTTCTTAGCGCATCCGCCTGTGAGTGTGATGGAGTCTGTAGCGCCGGCCTTCTTAGCCATTACGAAGCATCTCTTAGCAACAGCCATCTGGATACCAGCAGCGATCTCGTCCATTGGCTTGTTCTCACCAACGAGTGTGATTACCTCGGACTCAGCGAATACTGTGCACTGAGCAGTGATAGGAATAACGTTCTTTGCGGTCAGGGACAGCTTCGAGAACTCAGGGAGAGTCATCTCGAACGATCTTGCCATAGCTTCGTAGAATCTGCCTGTACCTGCAGCGCACTTATCGTTCATAGCGAAGTTCTTTACTGTTCCGTCTGTGTCAACAGCGATACCCTTAACGTCCTGTCCGCCGATATCGATGATAGCCTTTACGCTTGGATCAGTTACGTGTACGCCCATAGCGTGGCAGGAAATCTCGGAGATGTTCTCGTCAGCGAAAGGAACCTTGTTACGTCCGTATCCTGTACCGATGAGATAAGCGAGATCCTTGGAGGACTTCAGGCCTACTTTGCCGAGTACTTCGTCCATTGCGAGTCTTGCAGATGCCTCAGAGTTGATCTTGCTCTTGATAGTTGTATCAGCAACGATCTTTCCAGCCTCATCAAGAATTACTGCCTTGGTATAAGTTGAACCTACATCACAGCCGCCATAATATTTCATTTTTTTCTCTCCTTTATAAACTTCTTAAAAATGAAGTGCAGTTTTGCGTAAACTATTCTACACTATTAAGTTTCCTTAAGCTACATTATTTTGCCAATTTTGCGAGTCTTACTGGTGAGCACGCAGCGAGGCGAGAGCCGTACGCGGGATCATCAGTAAGACGAGCAGCTTTTATCGGAGGAGCCCAGCCTCCGGAGATCAAGGTTTCCGACCTTACGGCAACGCCGTGTGATCAGAGGAAACCTTACATTCCCAGTTCGTCGTCGAAGTCGCAGAGTGTCGGGTCTACCGGCTCAGCCTTCATGACTGTTCTCATGTACTCGTTGACCTTGTCTCTCATGGTCTTTCTGGATACTGTTCTAGGGTCCATCAGGTCATGCTCGATCCAGATCATGTGGTGATTTCTGTCTCTGCATGTATCGTCGAGGATACCCTGGAGTGTAGCCATGTTCTTGCATGCTACGTTCTGGTACATGATGATGATCTCTGCTCTCCAGTCTTCGACCTGTCTCCACATCTCGTCGACTACGTTCTGGTAACCGCCGTTTGTGTGTCTTCTCATAACCATGCGCTCGTAGAGTCTTGCGAGGTCCATGAGAGCTTCTTCCTTGTCCTCTGTCTCGAGAACCTTTGTGAAGTTCAGGGACTCCATCTCAACGAGGATGTCGATTCCCCAGCAGTTAGCAAGCCAGTTGGAGAAGTTAGCGTAGTAGTGAGCAGGGCAGGACCAGACGATTCCTCTGTACCTCATCTTGTTGCGCCATGCCTGTTCACGTCTCTCGTAAGCCTTCATCATGATGTCGTTGACCTTCTTGAAGGTCTTCATGACTCTAGGATCTGCGCCGCCGTCCATCTCGTAGTTCCACTTACGGAAGAGCTCGTATGACGGTCCGATGATCTGCGGATAGTCGGTCTTGTTGACTTCCCACTTCTGCAGCTCGTAAGCAGTCTCCTCGTTGAAGCGCTTCATCTGCTTGAAGTAAGCATCCCAGCTCCACTTGGCGCCTGTGACTTCCTCTACGAACTTGATACATCCCTTGATGTCATCAACAGCGTAGCGTGTAGTCTCTTCGTCTTCGTATCTTACCGGGAATGTCAGGTGATAGACCGGCAGATCCGGGAATCTTCTGCTCATATACTCGGAAGCCATTGTCGATCCGTCGCAAGGCATCGAGCTGGAAATGAAGCAGGATCCCATGTGAGGAAGCGCGTCTACTACCAGAGCGCCGCACTCTGACGAAGGTACCGGGCATGTATCAGCAGGGAGTCCGAAGCTCTCTACAGCGTCGATATACGGTACGCATGTGAGCTGGTCGATCTCGGATACCAGGAATACCGGCATCAGCTGGTAAGGAATACCCAGGAGATCCGGGAATCCTGCCATGATCTGTCCCATGGTCATCTCGTCGAAGAGAACGACTTTCTTGTTGAGCTCTGAGGAGTTACCGTTCTTCTTGTCTCCCTTGGCGAGGAATACCAGGTTCTCAGCTACATAGCGGAAGATATCGTATGTCATCAGGTGCGACATCTTCAGAGCGCTGCCCTTCTGACCGGATGTATTCTTGTCCATGAAGCCTACACAGCACATGTATGAGATCATCCATCTGTAGTGGAATGTCGAGTTGAGCGCCGGGATGAGGTCTCTGCCGAATGTCAGGATCAGCATGCTCCACATCTTGCCCCATCTGTAGAAGTCGTAAGCCGTATCAGCTGCGCCTCTCCACTCTCTTCTTACAGGGACCATGTCGCCCTTGCGGTAGAGCTTTCCGAGAGTCCTCTCTCCGTAGAGGAACACTTCCTTGAGTTCTGCCGGGCTCATCTCTGTAGCCTGCCTGAATTCGAGAGCGCATCTTGCGAGATCGTCTCTGCATCTCTCGACCTGCTTCATGCAGAAGCCTTTTTTGTCCGCTTCCTTGAACATCTCAACGCAGATCTTGCCGATCTCCATGAGGTTCCTGCCCTGGGCCTTGAAGTCCATGTTGTCCTTGCAGCGCCAGAACTTAGGATTTGGATAATGGAACTTTCCCTTAGCTGCGTCTTTCTTTACTTTCTTTTCTCTGCTTTCGGCAAGAGCGTTTTTGATGCCGAGTAATTCTGTTGTCAGTACCATTACTTCTTGCCTCCTTTCGCTTTCTGTATCTTCTTGATCTCAAGCGACTCTACGAAAGCCTGGAATCTTGTTCTGAGCTGTCCGGATCCTCTTGCGTTGTACAGTCTGTCGATTGACAGCACAGGCCATCCGTACTCCTCTGACATGATGTGGCTTACGAGGGCTCTTTCGAATCCCCAGAAGTCGCAGTACTTCATCTGCTCATAGATGATTCCGTCTGCCTTGAACTCCTTTGCGAGTCTGTCTGCAGTCTCTCTTCTCTGGAGCACCTTGTTGTCAGCAATGTAACGTGCGCACTCTGATGTGTTCATGTAGTGGCGTACGATCTGCGGAAGTGCATCCTCGTCGTCTGTGAGTTCGATGACTTCTCTGCCAGGGATAGCTCCGAAGCAGTGTCTGTCGAATACAACTCTTGCACCGGCAGCTTCGATCATCTTTGTGAACTCAGGGTCGTCGATCTCGGATCCTACGATACCGACTCTGCATCTAGGCAGCTTTTCGTCCGGTTTTCTCTTCTTGAGCTCTGCCAGTGTCTCCTTGAGATAAGGCAGGATCAGATACTTCGGGCATGTGTAAGTCACGAGGTTCAGAACGTGGAATTCATATCCCGTGATCACAGGGTTGTCTGCCTTACGCATTTCGCTGATCTCCTGCATGATCTTGCAGACTTCGTTGTGCTCCTTGACAGCCTTTCTGATGGCCTTGTCCGAAACATCTACGCCCAGCTTGTCATGCATAACATCAAGAAGCCTTACTTCGAGCTGTCTCTGCATGTGATTGAATGAGAATTCCTCTGTCTTGTACGGAACATCCAGGTGTGTAACGAAGAAGTTTTCCTTGGTGTTGCACTTAAGGATGCTGAAGTGCTCGTAGAATCTGTTCATCATTGAGCATGCATCCACGCCTGCGAGTCCGTCCAGGAACTGGAATCCGCCTTCGATAGCTCTCTCAAGCAGAGCACGGGCATATTCGCATACGTAGTTCGACATATAATAGGTAGATATGTCGATTGAACCCGTTCTCGGTGCACGGAGTCTGACCGATACGCAGTTGTCAACGTTCAGCAGAACTTCAGGAATGTGATAGCATGTATAGCCCCTGATGAGCTTGCCGTCCTTTTTCGCCTGTTCTACCAGTTCGTTGTCAGCGTTGTCCAGAAGGCTCTCGAAGTAGATCAAATGCTTCAAGTCTTTCAATGTTAAAACCTCCCTCTCAACTTATATATCTCGTTATATCAGTTGCATCTTGCGGAGCGCCTCACGTGTTCCCACCATGACCGGAGAATCCTCCGGAAGATCGAATACGCTGACGCCCAATATATCGTTTTCGGCATGTGTCCTGTCTTCAGGGATGTAGGCAAGCACTTCTGCCGATTCGATCTGTATATGAGGAATGGATTCCTCTTTGACTCTGTTGACGATGACTCCGCACTTGTCGTACATTACGAGTTCATCGGCAACATCCTTGATGGTGTCCACCACCTTGCAGCCCTTGCGGCTCGGGTCGGTGATCAGGAAGAGATGCGTGACTTTTTCCATTACTCTTCTGTTGATCTGTTCGATACCCGCTTCGCCATCAATGACTACATAGTCGAAGTCGTTGGCCAGCAGGCTGATGACCTCCTTGAGGTAGGCATTCACCTTGCAGTAGCAGCCGGCAGCCTCAGGTCTTCCGATAGCCAGAAAGCTGAACTTCTGCTCCTCGAGCATGGTGTCAAATATACGGAACCTTGCTTCGTTGAGCATCTCAATGGCTTCCTTCGGGCGGCCTTCCTCAACGCTTCCGACGATCTTTTTACGGATACCGTCGAGAGTGTCAGTCGGCTCAACACCAAGAGCAGTCGTAAGACCGATGGCAGGGTCAGCATCGATCGCGAGGATCCTCGCGTCAGGATATTCCTCAGTGAGGATCCTGACCATCGCGGAGGATATCGAAGTCTTGCCGACGCCGCCCTTACCGGCAACAGTTAAAATTTTAGTATCTCTTTTTTCTTCCATTAGCTGTACCAATTTGTGTGAGCGGGCCCGACAGGGTTATAAAACCGCTCTCTCTTTTGTCAGAATAACGAACAAATAATATCGGTATAGGCACTCGGATCCTGGATAGGCAGACCCGCGATCAGCAGAGCCTGATTGAGCAGCACCTCGCACATCTTCTTAGCTCTTTCCGGATCATCGATCCTTGCTCTGTCGAGAGCCAGGAACGCGTCGTGGTCGACATTGAGCTCGAGTATGCGCTTTGCCTTCATTCCCAGATCAGGATTGACAGCCGTGAAGTACTTCTCCATCTCGAAGGTTATGCCTTCGCCGCTTGATAGGCAGACAGGGTGGGTCTTGAGCTTGGTAGTCGCCTTTACGACGTCCACTCTGTCGCCCAGTGTCTCCTTGATGAAGTCGAAGGTGTCCTTGAACGCCTTGTTCATCTTCTCTTCGTCCTTGCCTTCGCCGAGGTCGAAGTCTCCGTCTATGACGGACATGTACTTCTTTTCTTTGTAGCTGCCGAACATGTCCGGGATGAACCCGTCTGTGTTTTCCGTGAAGTAGAGGATTTCTATTCCTCTGTCCTTCAGCACCTCGGTCTGCGGCATCTTGTCTACCGCCTCGAAGCTGTCGCCCGTTGCGTAGTAGATGTATTCCTGATCTTCCTTCATGCGGCTTACGTATTCAGCCAGCGTGACGAGCTTGCCCTCTGTGGATGACCAGAACATCAGCAGATCCTGCAGCTGTTCCTTATATTTGCCGTAGTCGTCGAGCGCACAGAGCTTGAGCTGACGTCCGAAGCTCTTGTAGAACTTCTCGTACTCTTCTCTGTTTTTGTCGCGCATCTCCTCAAGCTTCGATCTGACCTTCTTTTCGAGATTGTTTGAGATCAGCTTCAGCTGTCTGTCATGCTGCAGCATCTCTCTCGAAATGTTGAGCGACAGGTCAGGGGAGTCGACAATGCCTCTGACAAAGTTGAAATAATCCGGCAGGAGCTCCTTGCACTTATCCATGATGAGAACGCCCGAGCTGTAGAGCTGCAGTCCGCCGCTGTACTCATCCGTGTAGTACTTGTTAGGTACCAGTTCAGGGATGAACATCAGCGCGTCGTAGCTTACCAGCCCCTCGACCGAGACTGTGAGTGTCTCGAGAGGAGGCGTGTCGTCCTGGAAAGTCGTCTTGTAGAAATTGTCGTATTCTTCCTTGGTGACCTCTGACTTTCTGCGCTGCCAGAGCGGAACCATGGAGTTGAACACTTCATATTCCCAGACCTCTTCATACTCAGGATTCTCAGGGTCCGAGCCTTCCTTGATGCGCGGCTGAGGCATGAGCATCTTGATAGGGAAGCGGATGTAGTCGGAGTACTTCTTTACCAGCTTGTATATAGGGTATTCCCTCATGTACTGGCTGAACTCGTCCGCTTCCTCGCCGTCCTGTCTGATGTGCATGATGACATCAGTTCCGTGGCCTTCTCTTTCAGCTTCCTCGATGCTGTAGCCGCCGGCTCCTTCGGAGACCCATTTATAGGCTTTGTCGGAACCATAGCGCTTGCTTACTACCTCGACCTTGTCGGAGACCATGAACGCGGAGTAGAATCCGACGCCAAACTGTCCGATGATGTCCACCTCGGAGGTGTGGTCCGCAGCGGTGGTCTTTGCTTCCTTCGAATCCTTCTCGAGCTGTTCGCTGAACTTGCTGCTTCCCGAGAAAGCGATGGTGCCGAGGTTCTTCTCAAGCTCCTGCTCGTCCATGCCGATACCGTTGTCGCTGACCGTGAGAGTACGGTTCTCCTTGTCGAGAGTGATGATGATCTCATAGTCGCTTCGGCTCTCGCCTACCGAAGGATCAGTCAGGGCGAGATAGCACATCTTGTCGATGGCATCCGATGCATTGGAGATGATCTCACGCAGAAAGATCTCCTTGTGCGTGTAGATCGAGTTGATCATCATGTCCAGCAGACGCTGGGATTCAGCTTTGAACTTCTTTTTCATATTAGTAGTAACTTCCTTTTTCTTATTTAACGGCCGCCCTTTATTTAATGCCTGCGGCGGTGAAGCTGCGAGGCGAGAGTCGCGAGCGACTGAGGATGCAATGGCGGATACGCGAGCTTCGAGCCGAGTACTTCACCGCCGCATGCATCCATAATCAGCTGCGGCCGTAATTGTTATAGTTAATTGTTTTGTGCCATGTATTCGCTGTCGATCTGCTCATACGGAACAGTATGAGGATCTCTTCTCTCCATGTTGTCGAAGTGGTTCTTCATGAACGGCTCAACAACGTAGTAGAGCAGCTTTCCGTCGAGATCGTAGTAGAATACGCAGAACAGTCCGGCATATGCAAGAGCCGCGATGCCGAGCGTCTTCTTAACGAATCTTGCGGCTTTATTCTTTTTCTTTTTAGCCTTCTTCTTCATCACCGGCCTCCTTTCTACCAGCTGTCGATATCGTCAAAGTCAAGCAGTGACGGATCGAGCGGTTCTTCGCCCATTACTGTGAACATGTAGTCATTGATGATCTGTCTGATCTGTGATCTTGGAACAGTTCTCTTGTCAGGCAGTGCGTGCGGCATCCAGATAGCGTGGATGTTGCGTGCTCTGAACTCGTCTTCGAAGAGTCCTACAACTCCCTGCATGCCCTTGCACTGCAGCTGGTCGTACATCATTACCATGTCGCAGTTGAACTTCTCCATGTTCTCCCAGAGTTCGAAGATGTGCTGCAGTCCGCCTACGGCCATTCTTCTCATCGGAGCCCACTCGTGGTATTTCGCGATATCCAGCAGGCAGTTCTCATAAGTATCTGTCCTGATATCAAGGTCGAACATCAGCGAGTCCATGTTGATGATCGTGTTGAGGCCCCAGCAGTTGTAAGCCCATGTGCACCATGCTGAGTAGTACAGCGGAGCACAGCTCCATGCGATTACTCTGTGTCTTGTCATAGGGAATGTGTTGATGTCTTCCTCTACGCACTTCTCCATGATCTTTCTGACGCGTCTGTCAACATCATGCCAGAACGGTCTCTCGCCGTACTGCGAGTAGAAGATCCTGTACAGAGCCTGAGCTACACCGTTGATAGGATAGCTGTGAGTATTCGCAGCTACATCCCATTTTTCTCTCTCGAACTGGTTCTGCTTGTTCTGGAGCTCGATGTGCTTCTTGAGCTCTTCCCAGTGGAACTCGAGTCCGGTCTGCTCTTCCATGAATCTCCATGCCATCTCGATTTCCTTAGCGCAGTTTTCGAGAACGGAGTCGTCATCGAACTGCATTACCTGTGGCATAGCGAAGAGCGGCTTGTTCATCATCCAGTCCTGAATGACGGATGTACCTACTGAGCTGTCGCAGGCCTCGTTTGTCGTAACCATCGCGACGTATGCATCAGGAACATCATCTTCGATATAGATTCCAGCCTCGGCCTGGCACATCGGACATGGGTCGCCCGGAAGTCCGTAAGCCTGAACAGCGTCGATGTAGTTGAGTACTGTGTGGTTGTTGCAGTGGCATGTTACGAAGTATGGGATCATCTGTGTAGGCAGATAGTAGCCGCCCTGATCCATGTACGGATAGATGATTCCGCCCCATACTGTCTCGTCTGTACCGATCGTCTTGGCTCTGAGAGCAGGATCTCCGCCGATGTTGAGGTCTCTGTTGAAGAATCCGCAGATCTGATACAGGCACGCGCTGACGATTCCTCTGAAGTGCCATGCGGAAGCGGCGAGTGTCTCGCCTCTCATTCCCTCAAGGCATCTGTCGAACCAGTGCATTACTGTCAGGTAAGTCTGGCCCATCCATCTGTATCTCCATGTTCCCTTGAGGAACTGGATCGCGCCTTTAGGGCCGCCGCCGTAAACCATGAGATCGCGTACGATCATTCCATAGTTGTACAGCCAGATGTGGTTGAAGTAGTACATGGTATCCTTGATACCACGCCACTCTCTGTGTTTATACAGACCTGTCTTTGGGATGTACAGGTCTCCGAGTCTTCTCTCTCCATGAGGCTTGCCGTAGACGAAATCCCTGGCAGCCTTCTTGAAGTCGACTTCCTTAAGTTTCTTCAAATCAGGTTTCTTCATCTTACTTGACCTCCTGGATCTTCTTGAGCTCTACGCTCTCAACGAACGCCTGGAATCTTGTTCTGAGCTGTCCGGACGCTGTGTTGATGTATTCCTTCTCGATGGAGCACACCGGGTATCCGAAGTCTCTAGGCAGAACGATCGTATCGATCATTCTCTCGAAGCTCCAGTATTCGCAGAACTTGTTGGATTCCACGATGATGCCGTCTGCCTTGTACTCCTTGGCATAATCGGCGAGCACCTTCTTGCGGTGTCTCATCTCTTTCTGCTCCATGAATCTTGCGCACTGGCTCGTCAGCAGATAATGTCTGGCGACAGCTGTCAGAGGATCTTCGCCCTCCTTGATGTCGATGTGCTGTCTGGCCTCGAGCGATCCATAGCAATGTCTGTCAGCTACTACGCGGGCTCCGCATCCTTCGATCAGCTTGATGAAGTCCGGATCGTCATTTTCGGAACCTGCGAGCAGCACTTTGATCTTGAAGCTTGGCTTGTCATCAGGCTCTCTTGTCTTGAGCTCTTCGAGAGTCTCTCTCAGCTTGTCGACTATGAGATACTTTGGGCAAACCATCGATACCAGTGTGATGACACTGAACTCGTAACCTGTGATAGTAGGGTTATCGAGCTTGCGGAAGTTTCCGATCTCTGTGATGATGTCGTTTACCTCGTTGTTGATTTTGATCGCCTTCAGGATGGCCTCGTCGGATGTGTCGACTCCGTACTCCTTAGCAAGGAAATCGAGCACTTTGATCTGCAGCTGCTTCCTGTAGTGGTCAATACTGTTCGCGTTCTTCTTGAACGGAACATCCGTAAATGATGTCTTGAACGTTGCGTTGTTGATAACGTCGTCCATGTAATCGAGATGCTCCTGGAATCTGCATGTTACCGTGCAGGTCTCTGTTGCGAGCTGGGCGTCGATGAAGTTGAAGCCGCCCTCCAGAGCTCTCTCGAGAAGTGATCTGCCGTAGTGGCATGTACGTCCGGACATGTAATATGAAGCCATGTCAGGCGATGTGCACCTAGGCGCTCTCAGTCTTACTGCAAAGCAGCCAGGCAGATCGAGGAGGACTTCAGGCATGAAGTAGCAAGTGTAGCCGAGGCACAGATTGCCGTCTTCTTTGCCCTTGCGCACGAGCTCGTTGTTAGCTTCCTGCAGAAGGTCCTCAAAGTAGATCAGATGCTTTAAGTCACGCATTGTGTGTCACCTTACCTCTCCCTCTCAGATTAAAAAACTCTCACAGAAAACCGTCTCTCCGTACTGCTTCAGCGCGTGAAAGTGCAGCGTCCGCATGCATGGAACAGACTTTTTTCTACAATAATATTGTTGATTCTATTTTACGGCGTCTGTTACAAATGTGTCAACGAGAAGGAAACGCGGAAACCGCAATTAGTGTCCGCGTTTTTGTATTTTTTTTATACAAGATATGGGGGTAAAAAAATAACCCCCATATGGGGTTGCAGAACCTTTAAAAATACCACATATTTGATTACAATATACGGGAAAGAAAGGGCAGTTTCCGGCTGCACCAGAAGCGAAACAGAAGGTAAGAAAACAAGGTGTCCAGACAGTCAAAAGGCTCTTTCTGTTGCCGGGTACAATGCATAATTATCAAAAAAGTGACGAGTTTGATGACGGTTATTGTCATTGACGCCGATGCGATGACATGTTTTGTGACGAATAATGACGCTATTCCCGGCAAAACAGCTCAATTGATGACGGTCAGTGATTTCATGACCTGCATAGCGGCTCAATTGATGACGGTCAATGACTTCATGACCTGCATAGCGGCTCAATTGATGACGGTTAACAGCATGCTTCCGGTGGAAGCAGAAAACTCCATGCTAATACGAAAAAACTTACAGGTAAGGGAGGCACAAAATGTGTACAGATAACGAAAGCAAAATCATCACAGCAGACCACGAACACGAGGTCCACGAGCACGATCATGAGCATACTCATTCACACGAGCACTGCGGCCACAGCCACACTCACACACACGCTGACGGCACCACGCATACGCATGCTCATACACACTCGCATGCAGCGGCATCTTCACCTGAGGAAGCTCTCGCGCTTCTGAAGTACATGCTCGATCACAACAAACATCATGCCGAAGAGCTGCACGATCTCGCACACTGCTTTGACGATGTGGCAGGCGATTTGATCCACGA
Source organism: Anaerovoracaceae bacterium (assembly GCA_045220485.1). GTDB lineage: Bacteria > Bacillota > Clostridia > Peptostreptococcales > Anaerovoracaceae > Crickella. The sequence goes on from JBGUVT010000135.1 coordinate 11,634, forward strand.
CGCAGTTGATAAGCTCGGCGAGAGCAATGATCTTATCGAGCAGGCTCTGTCACTGATCACCAATGCATAACGTGCCATTGTAAGGCTTTACCCAACGATAACTTTACCGACGCTTTTTGATAATATTTTTCACCAGTATCCTACGGTATCTTTATGAGGAAGCCGGCGAACTGCTCAAAAAAAGGAGTTTGAAAAATTTTTCTACATGACCAGCCTTCTTTAAGTCTTCTATGTAGAACAATTTGGAATTTCTAATCAGATGTGTTTTTATTCACCTGTATTCATTACTTTTTTCAGGAAAAAGAGGGGCTACAGAGCATCTGTTTACAGCAAAACTTCCGGATCACGATTATTTTAGGGGCTAACGTAAAACCTACGCGTTGAACAAACAGTTTTATAACGTAACATGAACTAAAAATTCTACATGGAATGCCGAATTTGAGGCGTCCATGTAGAATTTTTTTGGAATTTCCTTTTTTCCGGCTCTTAGAAACTTAAAAGCCGTGAATACTAATTCATTACTGTGAATAAAGGGCGCTCAGCAAGTAATGCAGCCAACTAAACACTGATTATGAGTTGCTACTGGATGCCGTTGATGAGCGAGTTGAGGTCATCCGGGGACAGGCCGTAGTCTGTGTCTCCGCCCAGGCCGTATGCTGTGATCGAGTAACAGGTGTCATCTACCTGCCAGATAGTCTTGGTCGCATCGCCTTCACGGTTTCCGAAGCATGTAACTTCAAGGCCCTTTATATTCTGCGTCCATGTGTTTGCGTACTCGTTGTAGTCTCCGGAAATATCTCCGTTTTCTGCAACGGATGCATTGCCCTTGCGGATCGTCATCTCGACTGCAGGGAATTCAACTACTGCCTCCGCAAGGCCTTCCATGTATCTGGCTTCGGTGAGTTTGACATCGCCAAGGCTGATTTCTGCTTCTTCCGGTATAGAGAACATGTCAAGGCCGGCGCCTTTTGCAGCTTCATCGAGTGAATCCACTGTGCTCCATGGGTTTGCAATGCCTGTCATGCCTTCATCAGGATCGATGCCGGTAAACTCGAAGACCATGCCGTCTGCCACGTGCTCCTGATCCTCCTGCCATGTAAGCGTATTCGGATCCCCTGCTGCAAACGTCATGAAGCCGTGTCCGCCTGTGTATACTTCTTCCTGAGAGTCGACCTCACCGTCTTCTTTATAAACATAGTCGGTCCTGACACCGTCATGGTATTCGAACTGAAGCGTTTCCGCATCGAAGGTTCCTGTCATGGTCCATTCACTGTTTTCCGATACACTGCTGCTCCAGGTGACTTTTGCGCTGGCGCCGTTTTCATTGTCTGTTGCTTCTATCGTGATATTTGCACGGTCGCACGCATAGTTGCCTATATAGTCCATGACCGGGTTCTGCTTTTCATCTCCGGTGTATTCGGCCTTGCTTCCGCAGGCTGAGAGACCGAGTGCGAATACCATCATCATTGCCATCATAAGGGCAAGTAATTTAGTCATTCTTTTCATTTCCGTTTTCCTTTCTATTACTTCTACTGCATGTTTCCTTCAATATACGCTATTGCATATTTACATCAATTACGCGTTTGCACGTTTACTTCAATTACGCGTTTGCACATTTACAGCTGTTAAAAGTTCGTTTTGCGAAAAGCCGGGATCATCCGATTATATGGATGTCTCCGATGAACGGAAGAGATGCTCTGCTTCCCTGGTAAGCACTGACTGCGCCCATGATGTCCAGAACGAATCCCGCAATGTTTACCACTCCGGCAATCACGGCTCCCAGAAGAGGAATAACCGCAAACACTCCTGCTATAAGGCCAACAAGATCGATCACCAGAGCCTGATTCAGATGGTGCCGCATGAAAGGATCATTTTTGTCGCCCAGCATATACGCAGCCAGGAATCCGATCCATGTGAAGTACGCGACAGCCGCTAAAATATTTTTATTGATATTCATTCTTTATCTCCTTCCCGCAGGGGATTGGTTTATACCCTTTTTGATACAGGAATGACTTTTCCCGCAGGGGGTTAGTTTATACCCTTTTTGATACAGGAATGACTTTTCCTGCAGGGGATTATTATAGACTATTTATACAGAAAATTGTGAATCATTGATGAATTTTAACAATGCAAAAGCCCCGGCGTTACGGCCGGAGCTTTCTTGTTTTTTTTTATTGTTTTCGGGTCTGCAAATCTAGATAATCGGGATCTTGATCTTCAGATCGCTGGTCGGGTATGCCGAGCAGGCGTGGAACCATCCGAGTTCCTTGTCCATCGCTCTTCTGCCGTCGTTGAGAGGCGATACGAAGATCTCTCCCTCGAGGAGCTGGGTGCGGCAGTATCCGCACTCGCCGCCTCTGCAGTGTGTGTCGATTGGGATCGCTGCTCTTTCGAGAGCGACCGCCACCGGCTCATCTGCCGCGGCATCGATAACATCCTCGTGGATGCCACGCACGACCGTGATCTTATAACGCATGCCGATCTGATCTGTCGGGAATCCCGGGATCAGCTGAACAGCCGGCTGGGCGGTCGCGTCATGTCTGAATCTCTTCAGAGGAACGCCCATGTCTTTCATGATTTTGTCAATCAGGAAGAACATGACCGGAGGTCCGCAGAAGAAGTACGAAGCTCCTTCAGGCGAGTATTTTCTGATGATCTCCTCTGTTACGAATCCCTTCTCGCCGTCCCAGTCATCGTCATCACTAATGACATGTACAACGTGGATCCTGTCCGGAGCCGCCTTTCGCGCTTCCTCGAGCTCATCACCGCAGACTATGTCAGTGTGCTTTACCGAGCCGTAGATGACAGTCAGGTCTATATCAAGTTTCCCATGGGCGATCTCCTTTGCCATCGACACGAACGGAGTGATGCCCGATCCGCCTGCGATGCCTACTATGTGATCGGAGTCGCGGAGCGGCTCATAGTGGAAATGCCCAAACGGGAGGGCAGCTGTGATCTCAGTGCCGACTTTTACATTCTCAAGGAACCAGTCCGGAACAAGGTAATGAGCATTATGTCTGATCGTCACCTCGAAGAAAGGCTCAGCAAGCCTTGCCTCGTAAGGAGCCGAAGAAATCGAGTATGCGCGCGTGAGCACGCTGTCTCCGACTGTCAGATAAAAGTTGGCGTACTGTCCGCTCTGGAAAACAGGCACATGGCCGTTCACAGGCGAAAACCGATATGTAGTTGAAGTAGGCGAAGCCTTGCGGATCTCCGTGACCGTGAACTGCTGCTTTCCCGGGTGGAGCAGGCCAGCGAGCTCGCGGATAGGGTCTTTCGGGTCAGGAAGAGGAGAACCTTTTGCGATCAGCTCTTTACGCATTCTGGTGACGCGGGAGG
>JBGUVT010000136.1:0-3839 GCA_045220485.1 Anaerovoracaceae bacterium
TTCAAGAATGAGACCGGACGCAACGGCTGGAAGATCTACTACGGCAAAAAGGGAACGTGGAAATATAACCATTACCACAAGATGAACTAGCTGAGTATTGACCTCAATGCTGAAAATAAGTAAAAAAAGTATTGCATTTGCATAGTCGATTGAATAAAATATATGGGCGCGTCATATGGGCGCGCCCTAATTTATTACTTTCTGCGCAGGGCAAACCTGCGCCAAAAAGACCACAGGAGGTGTCAACATGAGAGATTATGAACTTCTATTCGTGCTTGATCCAAGCCTGGACGAAGAGACTAAGGCAAACCTCATTGAGACAGTAAAGTCTGTTATCAATGCTGGCGGCGAGGCCGGTGAAGCTGATGTTTGGGGCGACAGAAGACTTGCTTACAACATCAACAAGAAGAACACAGGATACTATGTAGTACTCCCGTTCAAGGCCGAAGCAGACCTGCCGAAGGAACTCGACAGAAGACTCAGGATCAATGAAAACGTTATGAGACATATCATCGTTTGCCAGGACGAAGAGTAATCAGAAGGGAAGGTAAGTTATGAACAGTGTAATACTTATCGGAAGACTTGCCAGAGACCCTGAACTCAGCTACACGCCAAATACCCAGTCCGCGGTATGCCGTTTCACTATCGCAGTGGACAGACCGAGAAGACAGGGCGAAGATCAGGGAGCGGATTTCATCCGTATCACCGTATGGGGCAGACAGGCTGAGACTTGCGACCGCTACCTCAGCAAGGGAAGACAGGTCGCCGTCATGGGTAGGATCCAGACAGGAAGCTACAAAAACAGAGAAGGTGTCACAGTCTATACGACTGACGTCGTAGCCGACAGAGTAGAATTCCTCGGCAGCGGCAATGGTGGACAGGGCGTAAGCCGCGATACGTTCACCGGCAGAGAGCCGAACTTCGGCGGCAGCATGACACAGGACACCGGCTTCAGCGCACCGCAGGACGCCTTTACAGGCTTCGACGACATGCCTGATACATTCCAGGCAGCTGAAGATGATATTCCATTCTAAGAAAGGGGAAAGCACGAATCATGGAAAGAAATTCAAGACCTAAGCGCATGAATACAGGTATCAGAAGACGTAAAGTCTGCCAGTTCTGCGCTGACCAGGACAAGAAGATCGACTACAAGGATGCAGAGACTCTTAAGAAATACATCACAGAGAGAGGCAAAATTCTCCCTAGAAGAGTCACAGGCACATGCGCAATGCACCAGAGAGCAGTTGCAAAGGCAATCAAGAGAGCCAGAGTAGTCGCGATACTGCCATTCGACGCAGATCAGTAAAAAATTAAGGGATCCGCAGGACATGATCCTGCGGGTCTTTTCTAATACCAATATAAAAAGGTAATATGCCGGACAATACAGAAAGCAAAACGAAAAGGGTTGAAAAAAGGACTGCCGGGGAAGGCAAACGCAAAAAGCGCATAAATCTCAGTCCTGCCAAGGCACGCAGATGGCGCTGGTTCTTTTCTGTTGCTGCTGTTTTGCTCGTTGCATATCTTGCACTTGCCATAGTGATGGCGGTCAATCACTATAAGACCTATCCGGGAAGAGTCGAGAGAGACTCAATATGTTCTCCGGGCAGAGGGGCTGACTACATCGTCATAGGCTGGGACGAGGCGCATAACGCGGAGGAATATAAGGTCTGGTATAAAGAAAACGAGAAGCCTGAAGAAAAAGAGAAACCGGCTGCAGAAGAGGAGCCGGCAGAAGAAGAACAGGCTGAAGAGGAAAAAGAGGAAGTCGTGATCGACAGCAGCTGGACTGCGCTCGAGACCAAAGTGCCTGAAATCACTGTAAAAGATCTGAAAAAAGACACATCATACGCTTTCATTATCAGAGCCGACAGCAAAGAGAAGGAAGGAATACCGACAGAGCCGCGCAGCTTCAGCACCAAGAAATCCCAGAAAATAAAGGTCAGCAAAAAGATAACCAAATTCACATTCAGTGAGCCGTTTAAGCTGAAAGCGGATGCTCAGACCGATTTAATGTATGAATCCAGCGATCCTGAAGTCGCGGTGGTCGATCCGGAAACGAATGAGATAAAGATCACCGGCGAAGGCGATACCGAGATCACAGTCACAGCCAAATCTACAACTGAATACGAGAGTACAAGCAAAGAGGTTGATCTCAAGGTAATTGATTCCAAGCCTGTGAGCGCAGGAGGGGCATCGCCGCGTATCATTTATCATCTCGACCCGGACAACTGTGAAGTGGTCAAGAGGGTCACAGGTGCCGGCGGAGCTGTCATACCTCAGGGGCTCGCATATACGGGGGACAAGTATATTATCTCTTACGGTATGGGAAGTCCTAACCGCATCATAAGCTTTGATGTAGAAGGCGATGGCAAGGATGTCAGCGTGCCGAAGATCTCGATGGGCCATCCTAACGGCTTCACATACGCAAATGAGAACGGAATATGTTATTGCGTGAAAGGCTGGACATCAAAGGCGTTTACTTATGAACCGACTTCGAACAGCTACGGAACGATCAACCTGTCATACGGATGCTCGGGCATCGGTTACGACAGAAAAGAGAAGCTTCTCTACACCTGCTCGCGTACCGCGATGGTAGCGTATGATATCAGCGACGGCTACAGTGTCAAGCACAGATGCGGAGTGGTAAAGCACAGCGGCACTGTGTATACCCAGGACTGCGGCGGTCATGCGGGCATAATGCTCAGATGCCTGTCCGGAAGCAGCAAGCACGGTACCAACTATATCGACCTTTACGATATGAAGAACGGCCGCTATCTCGGAACTTTCTCATGCGACCTTTCTGAGGTAGAAAGCTGCATAGTTGATAACGACGGCTTCCTTGAGATACTGGCCAACAACTCAGGCAGCGAGGACTATATCTGGAAGACGGATCTGAATATCGAAACCCTGGGAGAAGGACTTTAGTAACAGCCTGAAATCTGATATCCTTATGTCAGAAATCGGGCTATTTCTTTGATAAAGAGGAACATAAAAATGATAAAAACCGTAGGCATTATAGGCGCGGGCTCAGTCGGCAGCGCCCTGATGTATGAGATGTATAGCAGGGATCCTGAGAATGTTTATCTGCTCGCAACAGGGGAGCGTGCCGAGCGCCTCAGAACAAAGGGCATATCGGTCAATAACGAGGTTTTCAATCCAACGGTCTATTCAGATCCTTCGCAGAACATTCATATAGACCTTCTGATCCTTGCCGCCAAAACATACAGCATGGATTCGGTAATAGAAGATATCCGTCCGCTGATCGACAAGGATACCATTCTGCTCCCAATCGAAAACGGCATCACAACTTCGACACGTCTCGAAAAGGAGTTCCCTGAAAACCGCGTTTTCTACGGAGTAGTGCTCAGGACCGATGCTCACAGGATGAGCCGCAGGGTGTATTACCGTACGCTCGGCGAGATGCAGATCGGCTATGCTGAAAACTATGATCCTAAGCCTGAAGTAACTGAGGCATATGAAAGACTTAAGGAGCTTGGGATAAATGTAAAAGTATATGAAGACATGCGCAGGGCAAAATGGCGCAAGTGGATGCTGAATACAGGTGCCAGCCAGACAGCCGTAGAGGTGCAGGCGGAATGCGGATTCTTCGGACAGGTCGAGGAAGTCAGAGCCCTTATGAAAATGCTCATGGATGAGATCCTTGAGATCGCATGGGCAGAGGGGGTCAACCTGACAGAGAAAGACCGTGATGAGATCATCGAGATACTCGTCAACTTCCCGCCGGACAAGAAGATGTCCATGCTTCAGGACTATGAGGCAGGCAGACCTATAGAGATCGATGAGTACGCCGGCGAAGTAGTGAGACTTGGCAGAAAGCA
>JBGUVT010000137.1:0-7658 GCA_045220485.1 Anaerovoracaceae bacterium
TTCAGATATTTCACACCCGATAAAGAGAGACTGATAAAGATGGAAAAACTTTGGGCAGGCAGAACTGCCGGTACAACTGCCAATCTCGTGGATGAGATCAATTCCTCGATAGGAGTTGACAAAAGGCTTTATAAAAGAGACATTGCGGGAAGCATCGCGCACGCTAAGATGATGGCTAAGCAGGGCATCATATCACAGCAGGAGGCTGATGCTCTGGTCGATGGTCTGAACGGTATCGAAAGAGATATCACTTCAGGAGCACTCGAGATAGATCTGACAGCTGAAGACATCCACATGTTCGTGGAACAGGTGCTCACTGAGAGAATCGGTGATACAGGAAAGATGCTTCATACTGCGAGAAGCCGTAATGACCAGGTTGCACTTGATACAAAGCTTTACTGTATAGAAGAGACAGAAAGTGTAAGGTCACTCCTGTGCGACCTGCTGAGAGTACTTGCAGACAAAGCAGAAAAGAATACGGGAGTAATCCTGCCGGGCTACACTCACATGCAGCACGCGCAGCCGGTTTCGTTCGGACAGCATCTGATGGCTTATGCCATGATGTGCGAAAGGGATATCAGCAGGCTTGACGACTGCAAAAGGAGAATGCTTGAAAGATCTCCTATCGGAGCCTGCGCGCTTGCAGGCACAACTTTCGATATAGACAGGGAATATGAGGCAGGTCTGCTCGGTTTTACAGGTATAGCGATGAACAGCATGGATGCGGTTTCAGACAGAGATCACTTCGTGGAGCTCATATCTGATCTGGCAATAATAATGATGCATATATCGCGCCTCTCGGAGGAGATCATAATGTGGGCGACATCCGAATTCGGATTCATCCGCCTGCCTGACGAATATACGACCGGATCCTCGATAATGCCGCAGAAAAAGAACCCGGATGTTGCTGAACTCTGCAGGGGCAAGACCGGCAGGGTATATGGCGACCTCATGTCACTGCTCACAACTCTGAAGGGTATGCCGCTCGCATATAACAAGGATATCCAGGAGGATAAGGAGCCTCTGTTCGATGCAGTGGAGACTGTAAAACTTTGTGTGGAAGCATTCATCGAGATTGTCGATGTCATGGAAGTCAACGAAGAAGCCATGTATGAGTCGGCCAAAAAGGGGTACATAAATGCTACCGACATGGCGGATTACCTGGTAGTAAAGGGCCTTCCGTTCAGAGACGCATATAATATATCGGGAAAGATAGTGTCTTACTGCCTTGGAAGGGGATGTGCTCTTGAGGAACTGCCTCTTGAAGAATTCAGGATGTTCTCTGATCTCATAGAAGAGGACATATATCAGAGACTGGATCTCAGGACCTGCATGGAAAAGAGAAATTCTGCCGGCGGTACGAGTCCGGATTCAGTAAAAAAACAGATAGAATATATCAGAGCTTTCATAGAAGAGTAATAACAAACCGGTATGATGCAGCTGCAACATACCGGCAATTGTTTTTTGTTAAAGTACAGATTCCAGCTTTTTGCTGATCCTTTCTATCTGTTCTTCTTTTCGTATTGTGATCATCTTCTTCTTTTCTGCAAGGAGGTTTCTTCCGCTGGTGTCGATCGTTACTATGAGTGGCCCCAGACCTTTCACGCTCATACTCCAGAGCGCTTCAGGCATTCCGAGATCAAGCCATTCCACACTGGTGATCTTCTCTACGCATGCGGCGCCAACGACTGCATTACCGGCAGGAAGCACGCAGTGGACTGTGCCGAATTCGCGGCAGGCTGCGGCAGTACGTTCTCCCATGCCGCCTTTGCCTATGATAAGTCTGACACCGGTCTTCTCTATAAAATCATGTTCGAGTTTTTCCATCCTCATCGAGGTGGTCGGACCTATTGAGATGATTTCATATCCGGTTTCTGCAGAACCACTGATTATCGGTCCTGCATGCATAAGAATTTTACTGCTTAATTCCACAGGAAGCTCCATGCCCTCTTTTACTACTCTGATATGAACATCATCACGTCCGGTGACTATGTCTCCATTTACATATATTACATCTCCCGCGTGAAGTGCCTGTATGTCCTCCACGGTTAACGGTGTACTGAGAATCGTTTTTCCGTTGATGGTATTTGTCATTTCTCTCCTGCACCTTTCTTCTTTGCTGCCCCGTATGTGAATCCGGAGTGAGTGCTGGTAGTAAAACTGAGATCTCTGTAGAAAACTATATCACCTCTGCGGTGCGTCCAGCAGCTGAGGCTTACACCAACACCAAGTGTAGCAGTGTGTCTGACAGCATTTTCAATGTGTACACCAAGCACGGAAGCTTTTCCGCCCATGCCCTGAGGACCGATTCCCATGGCATTTATACCTTCCTCGAGCAATCGCTCCATCTCTGCAGCTTTCCCGTTAGAGTTATGTGAACCCACAGGCCTGTAAAGAGCTTTTTTAGAAAGCTGGGCCGCCGTATCGACAGAATTGGCAATGCCTACACCTACGAGAAAAGGCGGGCATGCATTCTGTCCGTATTCCGCAATTCTGTCAAGAACAAAACGCACAACTCCTTCGTAGCCTTCACCCGGCATAAGAACTGCCGCGTGACCCGGGAGCGAGCATCCCCCTCCCGCAAGGTAGGTGGATACCGCACAGCCATCCCACATAGGAAGAATGTTCCAGCTTATCGAAGGAGCGCCGGTACCGAGATTGTTGCCGGTGTTGATTTCATCGAACGTTTCTACTGCATTTGGCCGCAGAGGAGTCGCTTCGGTGGCCTGCCTGACAGCCATTATAAGTATGGCCTGAAGCTGCTCAAGCAGAGGGAAGCGGCTGCCGCAGTCTATCCTGAACTGCACCAGTCCGGTATCCTGACATGAAGGTCTGTTGCATTCCGATGCGAGTCTCATGTTCTCAAACATCATGTCATAGATGCTCAATACTGCAGGATCATCCTCGGCATCTCTGAGCTCACTGAGCTTCGAGACGACATCATCGGGAAGATGTACTGCCGTATATCCAATGAAAGAAGCCATTATGTCAGTCATTTTATCGACTTGTTCTTTAAGGGTCATATGCACCTCCTGTTCCGCTAAAGTCTATTACATCACAGTGATGTTATCAAGCGGGTAAGAGCAGCATAATAGTTGAATAAACCGCTAAACAGTGTTAGAGTCAAACATATTCCAGTTGTGCAAAGGGGAGAACAGACTATGGATTATGCAGCGGAATCAAAAAGACTTCATGAGCTTTGGAATGGAAAGATAGAAGTTGTTTCAAGAGTCAGTGTAGACAATAAAGATGATCTTTCGTTAGCGTATACGCCGGGCGTTGCGCAGCCTTGCCTTGAAATACAAAAGGATCCTGCAAAAAGCTATGAGCTGACAAGAAGATGGAACATGTGCGCGGTTATAACGGACGGCTCTGCTGTTCTCGGTCTGGGCAATATCGGAGCAGAGGCAGGCATGCCTGTCATGGAGGGCAAGTGTGTACTGTTTAAATCATTTGCTGATGTAGATGCATTTCCTCTGTGTATAAAATCGCAGGATGTGGACACAATAGTGGAGACTGTTTATCAGATATCCGGATCGTTCGGAGGCATTAATCTTGAGGACATTTCCGCTCCGAGATGCTTTGAGATAGAGTGCAGGCTGAAGGAAAAATGCGATATACCGGTCTTTCATGACGACCAGCACGGAACTGCCGTAATCGTTCTTGCAGGTCTGATAAATGCGCTTAAGGTCGTTAATAAGAAAAAGGAAGAAGTAAAGGTGGTCATATCCGGTGCAGGAGCTGCGGGTGTTTCCATAGCAAAAATGCTTCTGTCCTATGGATTTAAAAACATTGTCATGTCAGATATCTGCGGCCTGATATACAAAGGCAGGACGGAAGGTATGAATTCAGTACTGGAGGAGATGGCGGAATGTACCAACCCTGAAGGGGAAAAGGGTACTCTGGCTGACGCCCTCATCGGCGCTGATGTGTTCATAGGAGTTTCAGCTCCGGGACTGGTAACATCTGAGATGGTAAGAACAATGAATACAGACCCTGTCATCTTTGCGTGTGCCAATCCGGTACCTGAAATTTTCCCTGATGAGGCAAAGGCAGGAGGTGCTGCTGTAGTATCCAGCGGAAGATCTGATTATCCAAACCAGATCAACAACGTCCTTGCTTTCCCGGGAATATTCCGCGGTGCGTTCGACTGCAGGGCAAAGACCATAAACGAAGAAATGAAGCTTGCCGCAGCAGAAGCTCTTGCCGGTCTGGTGTCTGACGATGAACTGTCTGCGGACTATATAATACCGAAAGCTTTCGACAGAAGAGTGGGTCCCGCTGTAGCAGCTGCTGTTGCTGATGCGGCAAGGGAAACAGGGGTTGCCAGAAAATGAAAGTTCATTAAGTTTGAGATTATAGCAATGTGCCTGAATGTATAATAATCCCGTATTTATCTGCGATAAATAGCTGTATTTACAGCGGGAGCGGAAACTTTAGGCATGATAGTATTCAATAACGTAACAAAAAAGTACGGAAACAATGTCGGCCTGATAAATGCAAGTGTGCATATTAACAGTGGCGACTTTGTTTTTCTTGTGGGGCCAAGCGGTGCCGGCAAGACAACGTTCATCAAACTCATTCTCAAGGAGATAGAGCCTGACAGCGGCAGAATAATTCTGGCCGGCAAGGACATAACCAAGATAAAGAAGCGCGAAGTACCGAAAATCAGACAGAAGATCGGCATGGTATTTCAGGACTTCAGACTCCTCGAGAAGAAGACGGTATATGAGAACGTGGCTTTCGCGATGGAAGTCCTTCATAAGAGCAGAAAGGAAATCAGGGAGAGAGTGCCTTATGTGCTCGAACTTGTAGACATAGCTGACAAGGCCAACAGGTATCCTGACGAGCTGTCTGCAGGAGAGCAGCAGAGAGTAGGTATAGCAAGAGCGCTTGTAAATAAGCCGAGAGTGCTGATATGCGATGAGCCTACCGGAAACCTTGATCCTATCACTGCGATGGATATAATGAGACTTCTCGAGCAGATCAACGTAAGAGGAACTACCGTCCTGATGGTTACTCATGCTAAGGATATCGTCGATAAGATGAACAAGAGAGTAGTGGCCATAGATCATGGTAAGATCGTCCGTGATGAAGAGGGCAGCTACGGATTTACAAAACAGACTGAAGAAGAGGACGATATTTATGTTCCGGGCTTCACAACCTTCCTTGATCCGAACGAGCTCAGGGCAGCTCAGGCTCAGATCAGAAGGGGCGGCGGAAGCAGCAAGGGCAGGACTATAGCAATGCCTGATCCGGCCGGATATGATGACAGCCTTGTGGACACCTATCTGAATGGTGGGGAGGATGTCTATGAGTAGAGTAGGATATAACCTCAAACAGGCCTTTTCCCAGATGGGACGTAATAAGGCTATGTATTTCACATCGATTCTGGCTATCACGGCGATGATGCTGATCCTTGGCTTGTTCTTTGTGGCATTTGTCAATGTCAACATGTTCGCCAGGTCAATAGAAAAAGATGTAAACGTAGTCCAGATCTATCTCAAGGATGGCTGCAGTGAGGAAGTTACGAAAGCTGTCGGAACAACACTTGAGAAAACCAATGGAGTAGACAGGACAGAGTTCGTCACTAAAGCTGATGCGATGGAAGCGCTGAAGAAAAAATGGGGTGATAACGGTTATCTGCTGGAGAATCTCCCGGAGAATCCGCTTCCTGACTCATATGTGGTCTATGTCTCGGATAAGGATGCCGCAAACAGCGTCGCAGCTTCTGCTCCGAAAATAGAAGGCGTGGACGACGTCGTTTATTACCGTGACACCATCGAAAAACTTGCGCAGATATCTCACTTTATAGAGGTTGGATCCCTTATAGCCATGGGATTCCTTGTAATAGTATCGATCATCATAGTTGCCAACACCATCAAACTCACGGTGTTCAACAGGGAAAAAGAGATCGGTATCATGAAATACCTTGGTGCAACCAACTGGTTCGTAAAGGCTCCTTTCATATGGGGAGGCATCTTTGTGGGAGTGCTGGCATCGGTTTTTGCGACAGGTCTCACCTATCTCATATACACAAAGATAACCGGTATTATCGGGTCTGACATAACAAGGATACTTTCAGTAACAGTCGTTCCTGCAGATCAGCTCACCAATATATTGCTGGGCATGTTCCTTTGTCTCGGTATTGGCATAGGTGTAATAGGAAGTTCCATTTCCATCAGAAGATTCCTCAACGTTTAGAACAGGTCGTGAGCAGATGAATAGTAAAAAGAAACGAAACATTTTAATCGTGTTTATGCTGATCATGACTCTGCTTTCGGCAAACTTCGTGTCATCTTTTGCGGTCAGCCAGGAAGAATATGATAAGGCTCAGGAGGAGGCAAAAGCAGCTAAGGAAGCGACTGAGGCAAAGCGCAAAGAGGCTAAGGAGACCGCGAAAAAGGCAGCAGAAGCTGTAGCTAATTTCGAGGAAGCTGAGAAACAGCTTGAGCAGCTGGCAGATGATATAGAGAATAAAAAAGTCGAGATCTCAAATACGGAAGCTGAGATTGAGAACAAGATATCTGAAATAGATGCCAAAAAAGCGGAAATAGAGGCCAAAAAAGCCGAAATGAAAGCGAAGGAAAAGGAAATCGAAGATCAGAACACCGCTCTCAACAAGAGACTGGTTGCCATGTACAAGAGCGGAAATGCCGGGATGATCGATGTTATTCTCAATTCTGAAAATATAGAGGACCTCATGGCAAATGTCGGAGTTGTTCACAGGATTCTTGATAACGATGAAAAGATACTGAAGAAGCTGCAGAAAGATTACGAGGTACTTGAGGAGTTCAAGAAAGAGCTGGAGGCTGAGCAGGCAGTCCTGGAGGAGCAGCAGATTGCGCTCGAGAATGAGCAGGCAGTGCTTGTTGATCAGCAGATAGGACTTGAGGCCAAGGAAGTAGAAACAGACGAACTCAGGAAGAAGTATCAGAAAGAAGCAGATGAGCTGCATGCTCTGCAGGCCCAGAAAGAAGCAGAAGCAGCTGAGATGGCTGCCGATGCCCTGAGGAAACAGCTGGAGGCTGAGCAGATGATCGTAGATGCCGGCGGACAGATAGATCTGGCCCCGGGAGAATATGCATGGCCGACAGCTTCCAACTGGGAACTCTCCGATAAATACGGATGGAGAAGATGTCCGTTCCATGGCAAGGAATTCCATAATGGCCTGGATATTGTACTGACCAGCGGTACAATGGGTGCACCTGTATATGCTATCGCTGACGGTTACGTTACGAGGGCATCGTGGTATGGCGGATACGGAAACTGCATACAATATGCTGTCGGAAACGGATACAGTGTTCTCTACGGACACCTGAGCGGTTATAATTGTAAAGCAGGGCAGTATGTCACAAAGGGAAGTGTACTCGGGTATATCGGAAGCACAGGTGCTTCGACAGGACCTCACCTGCACTTCACGGTCTTCCAGAACGGAGAACACATCAATCCGTTCTCACTATACTGATCATTTTCATACAGCAAATGACCATACATTCAAAAGTACTTGAGATAATTGAATCACGCGGAATCGGGGAGGAGATGCTGGAAGAATTCTTCTCTCCGAGACCGAGACTGGCGTATGATCCATTCCTGCTCGCTAACATGCGCGAAGGGGTGGATTCTTTGCTAAATGCGGTCGATGAGGGCAGGCGCAT
>JBGUVT010000138.1:0-5524 GCA_045220485.1 Anaerovoracaceae bacterium
ACCTCCTCCACATCTGCCCTTATGAGCAGCGTGGCTCTTTCATCTGCCGGTGTTGGTGATTTGTTTATCACCACAAGGGTTTTACCGTTGAATTCATTTATCAGCGATGCTGCCGGTTCAACTTCGAGTGAAGTTCCGGCGACTATCAGAGTATCGGCACCTGAGAGCTCCCTGCATGCGCCTATCATCGTATACTTGTCAGGCATTTCCCCATATAAAACTACCCATGGCTTTATGATGCCGCCGCATTTATCGCACCTCGGCACGCCTTTACTCTGAAGGATCTTCTCGACAGGGTATTCCGTTTCACAGTCCACACAGTAGTTTTCACGGACACTTCCGTGGAGCTCATATACCCTCTTGTTGCCGGCTTCTTTGTGAAGCCCGTCAATATTCTGAGTTATGATGCCCCGAAGTTTGTCCCGTTTTTCAAGCTCATACAGATATCTGTGGACAGCATTTGGTCTTGCATCGGGATATATCATATGCTTCCGGTAGTAATCATAGAATTCCTCAGCATGCAGCATAAAGTAGGATGCGCTCAGGATCGTCTCTGGAGACAGCCCCTGATATCTTTCCGAGTAAAGACCGTCCTCTGAACGGAAATCAGGTATGCCGCTCGCTGTCGACACTCCTGCTCCGCCAAAAAACACTATCCGCCTTGATCTTCTGATTATCTCTTTTAGCTTTTCTACGCTCTCAGTCATTATATCAGTACTTGTTGTGCACCTTCTCAGCGAAGCACATTACGTCCTTAATGTTGATCTCTGTGCCGTCGTCAAGCACAGCCTTACCGCTCATCTTACCGAACACCTGATGCTGGTCGGACACTATTACTTTATAGTCCAGACATGCCGCCCTGTCGAGTACCGGCTCGAAAGTCATCTCGAAGCGGTCATCTGAAGATGTGAATTCCCATGTATCCATATAGCCGTCTTCCGGCATCACGAACTCCACATCATCCAGCTTATGTGCCTTTCCGTTCCAGAACAGCATGTTTTCTGAAGCCGCGCTTGTATCGCCGAAACCGTATCCGATGTTCCAGCCGAAGCTGTTGCCGTCTACATCGGCATTGCCTGAGCCCCAGAACCAGGTATTATCGTACGTCCATACACCTCTGCCCCAGTCGAGAGTACCGAAGTCTGTCGCCGGATCAAAGCGGTATTTTTTGCCGTCAAAGCTGACATATCCGGAAGCTCTCATGCAGTTGATCTTCTGGTTATAATAGAAGGCATGCTTTTCAGGCCATGGTGTCGCTATTACCATCGAATCCATCGGCGGCTGCTCGAGCACTATTTCAGCATCGAGAGGCTTGCCGTCCATGAAATTCTCAAAATGGCACTTCAGATGCCTTGTCTGATATTTGACCTCAAAGCTCATCTTCAGCCTCTTATCGCTGTATTTTGTAGTTCCGTACGATGAGTCGTTCGGCAGGCGCAGCTTGCCCATCGGGAATGCGTTGAGTACGGTTTCCGTGTGTTCCCACGGCTCTTCTCCGAACACGAGCAGCGAGACTGACTGCAGCCCTATGTATCCGTCATCTGAAATAGTAAATGCAGCCGCAAAATCCTTATTTACTACCAGGTAATAATCCCACTCCTTTATACGGAATGCCGGCGCTTTGATGTCATCTCTGCGGTATTTCTGTACCAGACTCCTTGACCAGCCCGGTTCTCTCAGCTCGCCCTTTTCATCAAGCAGCAGCTGTACGTTCGTTACTTCATGATTTCTCATTGATGTCACCATTTTCTTTTTTCAGAAATCCTTTTTCTCAATGCTTTTGAGCACAGCCCTCTGCATCCTAGCCATCAGCTCGCTGTGATCCGTGATCAGATCGTATACAGCATCCTCAGACAACACGCCCTTTTTCAGATCTGCAGGAAGCTTGCCCGCTTCATCTGCCTCAAAGTCATCGATCCACTTTGAGCTGCCGTAATAATTTTCCAGCTTATAGTATTTGCTCTGTATCTTCTCATATCTGTCCATAGCTTCAGTAAGTTCCGCAACGGCTGTACCTGCTTCATCCAGATACGATTCCATCTTTCTGATTCTTTCAATCTGTATCTTGCTCATGAAATACCACCCTTTTATGCAGTTTCTGAATTCCCCGTAAGTTCACTGACTGCAGCAGCACCAAGTATCATAACGGCTCCTGTAACCGTATAAATATTGATTGGTTCTCTGAGGAAGAATGCCGACAGCAGCACCGCCTCCACCGGATCTATATAGCTGAGAATACCGACTGTCTGCGTCGGAAGCTTATTGACCGCATCGAAGTAGATTATGTAACCGATACCGGTATGCAGCACTCCGAGTATGAGAAGACAGATGATACCTGTCATGGTGACGCTCGCCTCGCTGAATGCTCCGGTCGCAGCCGAATATGGAAGCATAATTACCGATACCAGCGCCAGCTGCATAATAGTAGTGTTGACCGGTGAAATGTCTTTCATGTACTTATTGATCAGCACCACCATGGCGTAGAAAAAGCCTCCGGATACCCCGAATATCACTCCTTTAAGTTCGGAGATGTGGAACCCTGTCTGAATAACTCCTGACACCAGTATCATTCCGCAGAATGCGACTGCTACACAAGCGAGTTTCTTCGCCGTAAGCTTCTCCCTGAGGACTACCGCTCCGGCAAGTATGTAGAAAACAGGCTGCATGTAGTAGCAAAGGGTACCGGTTGCTATGGTCGTGTATTTATAAGCCTCAAACTGGCAGATCCAGTTGCAGCACATCAGTGTCGAGCTCAGCAGGAGCCACCAGAAGTTTCTTCTGATAGCTTCCGAGTCAGGCTTCTCTTTGCGGGTGCCAAGCAGTATAAGTATAGTAATGACGCCAAAGAAAGCCCTTCCAAGACAAATGATGCTCGACGGCATATTGATATATCTGGACAGAGTGCCGATAGTGCCGAAGAGCAGCATCGTAAATATCAGTTGCAGTTTTGATTTGTTTATATCGTCCATACCCCTTATGACTGTCCTGCCCGGCTATTTTCCGGCAATAGTGAAAAACTCAGACGGTATGTGACAGTAACCGGCAGGATTCTTATCCAGGTATTTCTGGTGATACTCCTCTGCAGTGAAGAAATTCGCAAGAGGTTTCACCTCCACTGCGAGAGGCTGTCCGATCAGAGCCTCCTCTTCATCGAAAGCCTTCTGAATGGTCTCAAGCATAGACGGATCGCTGTAGTAAATACCCGTACGGTACTGAATGCCTGTATCATGACCCTGCCTGTTGACCGATGTAGGATCGATCACAAGAAAATAGTAGTAAATCAGCTTTTCGAGGCTGATCACGCTCTCATCGAACTCCACGAGCACGGTCTCCGCATGGCCGCTGTTTGAACAGACGTCCTCATACGAAGGCGCGTTATCCGGGCCGTTTGCATATCCGACCTCAGTCCTGATTACTCCTTCGAACTGATCGAAGTACTTCTGCGTTCCCCAGAAGCATCCTCCCGCGAAATAAATGGTCTTCATGAGCAGTTCTCCTTAGAGCATTATTATCTCAGGTTTGTGCTTTTCGGCCGGCAGGAAGTTGTTGATAAGCTGCTTTGTCTTGAATCTCAGATGGGAAGTGTTGGCCCCCGGATTGCAGGCAAACCATTCCGCGTCTGCCACCGCTTTGTCGATTACGACCTTCACCTTGCCTTCAGGATCATTGAGTATGCCCATTACCGACGCCTCTCCCGGTGTGAGCCCTATAACATTCTGCATGTCCTCAGGTGAAGCAAACGATACTCTGGCAGTATGCATCATGGCCGCAAACAGCTTGGAATCGAATCTCTTGTTTGCAGGCAGAATAACGAGGAAGAACTGAGTCTTCTGTCTGTTGCATACCACGATGGTTTTGCGTATCTCTGCGCCGAGCTTTTCGGAAATCTCCACGCACTCCTCCATGGCTTCAACTGTGTCATTATCGACTCTCTCATATTTTATGTTAAGCCTTTCCAGCTCCTGATATGTCTTTGTTTCAAGTGCTCCGCGCTCATCCTGAGGCGCAGATGTCATTACTTCGCTTATAAACATTCTCATTCCTCCCTTTTACTTTAATATGGACTCCAGTATACGCACGAATGCTTCGAGTCCCTCTCTGTCCTCTTCCGAAAACCTTTCAAACTTCGGACTGTCTATGTCGAGCACTCCATAGAGCGTATCTCCGGCATGTACCGGCACTACTATCTCCGAATTGCTCGCAGAATCGCAGGCAATATGGCCCGGAAACTCGTGGACGTTTTTCACGAGCTGGGTTTTATCTTCAGCTATTGCCGTGCCGCATACGCCCTTCCCGACTTCGATGACCGTGCATGCAGGCTTTCCCTGAAACGGCCCCAGAAGGAGCTTTCCGTCTTTCATAAGATAGAAGCCCGCCCAGTTGATATCCTCAAGAGTGTCCCAGATAAGAGCCGAGGCATTCGACAGGACCGTGATGTCCCAGTCAACCCCTTCTGACAGGCTCTCAAGCTGTCTGCACATCAGATCATAATCAGTCATTTCATATACCCTTATGTTTTAACTTTGCATTAAACAAATACACAGTTATTCTATCAAAAAAGCGGCTGTCTTTCGACAGCCATTTGATCTTAACATTTACGGATACTGGCAGGCCTACTGATCATCTCCGAAATCCGCTTTGTATGCAGCAACCAGCTTCTCTGGCCAGTCAGATGTCGCCTCGAGTTTTCCGGTAAAGAATCTCAGTGTTGCCGGCTCGTGCACGAATCTGAGTCCGCCTATCAGGTCTCTGTGATCATATACCCACTTGACTCTGTCTATCACGTATTCAACCTGCGACAGAGTGAATACGCGCCTTGGCAGCGCCAGTCTTACCAGTTCCATTGACGCAAACCTCTCACTTCCGTCAGCATTCCTCTCTTCAGAGAGAGTGCCTCTTTCCATTCCTCTAATTCCTCCGCACAGGTAGAATGCGCATACAAGGGCTCCGGCAGGGTATTCCTGCTGAGGGATGTGAGAAACGAATTGGGTCGCATCGACGTGTGCTCCCAGACCGCCTGCAGGAGTAATCATCGGTACTCCGTATTCCACCAGCTTGTCAACACAGTATTTAATAAACTGAGGGCCATGTGAAATAATGTCCATGTCCATTGACTCATCGAAGCCTACTGTCATGGCTTCGATCTCGCGTACCGACATACCGCCGTATGTGAGGAAGCCCTCGAACATAGGGACCAGATCTTCCATTGAGTGGAACAGCTCCTCGTCTCTGACAAGAATGGCTCCGCCGCGCGCGAATCCGAATTTTCTGGCCGAGAAATAGATCATATCGAACTGGTCAGCGATCTCTCTGGTGATGTCACGCACAGACATATCCTTGCGCTCTTCATCACGTATTTTTATGAAGTACAGATTGTCCTGCAGCAGAGATGCGTCCAATACAGACAGTATGCCGTGCTTTCTTGCTATTGCGCAGGCATCCTTGAAGCTCTGTACCGAAACCGGCTGTCCGCCGATAAGATTCGTTCCTGCCTCCAGTCTCATGAAAGCTACATTGTCAGCGC
>JBGUVT010000139.1:0-26070 GCA_045220485.1 Anaerovoracaceae bacterium
GACCTAAAAAGGCTGCTGCCCATGCCAGTCCGGCCTTGCCTTCGCCGTCAGTTGCATCGTATCCTGCCGCAAGTCTGTCATATAAATATGCCTGTGCGTCTTCAGCAGCATCATAAAATCGGTTGATGAGCATGCTGAAACCGCCGAAGATCTCAGTACGCCATATAACGGCCACAGCCAGCAGTATCACCGCAGTGACCGCAGACGCTATCCATTTGACTTTTCCGGGTTTCACGGAACCGATGGTAGCAATAACCATAAAAATCAGCGGGCAGGTAAGCACGAACGGAATGAGTTCAGGCGAGTCTATGCTCATGCAAAACAGAGCAGGAATCGTCATCAGCAGGATCGCGCACGCAATATTGCTGACAAGGTCATTCTGCCATGCAGCCTGTTTCTTCGGTTCTTCCAGTTTCAGTATAGGTGCTGATGAGTGCACCATCGCCCCGAAGCTGCCGTTCACAGGAGCATTGCCGCCGCTTGCGTTGGTTCTGCGCCTTAAATGAAGACCTTTGCTTTTCTCAACAAGCTCTTTTATTCTGATTTTATCTTTTATGTTTAAGTTTACTTTCATCCGATCACAAAGCCGGTCTATATCTCCATTCCGGCTGTATCGCTCTTATAAGTCTCAGCCTGGAATCCAACGACTGTCAGGCTGCCCTCTGTAAAGCTGCCCCCGTCACCATATTTCAGGATAGTTACATTACATCCATTTGCCAGTATGTCTATATTGCCCGGTATGTGCGAGCTGACTATGACCACGTGCGCATATCTTGCATCTGCTGTGTCTCTGCTGATTCTGGCAAAAGCGCTTGGCATATATGCCGGCACAGACAGATATTCGTCTGCAGCAGCAGCCGCCTCGCTCTCATCAGCTACTCTCCTTATGACAGCCCTGCCTGTATCAGGATCCGTCCATCCCGTATAGCATGTTATATCGTTCAGCTGGAGAGTGTGTATCAGTGATGCATAGACCGAAGCTACTGCATCGAGAGCGACCGGGTCGTGCGACAATTCTGCCGGGTTGTCGAGTATTATAAGATACTGATCGGATACCGGGCTGCCCAGCACTCTGACGAGAGGCTTATCAAGCTTCTCTGAAAGCTTCCAGTGTATGTTCCTGACCGGATCTCCAGGCACATATTCCTTTATATCTATCATGTCACCCGAGACAGATCCTCTGACTTTGGCTGACTCCGCATCGCTCTCAGGCATGGCAGAGACACCCGCCGGAACGATATTCATTACGAACAGTTCGGGCATTATGGTCACACCCTCATGTCCGTCGAATTCTATTTTTCTTTTCCATAATCCAAGCGGATCTCTCATGACTGCAGAGCTTACCGACAGCTCATATCTGCCCGCATGCCCGGGTATGATTTCGAGATCAGCCGTTTTTGCTGCATGAGGTCCGAGGCTTTTGTTTATCGCAAAGGATTCGGTTTCTCCGGTACGGAGATTTGTGCACTGAGCCATAGTCTCCACTGAAGCGACCGGGATCACGCCTTTGTTTTTAAAGCTCAGCTCAAAGATCCTGTGCTCATCCTTAAGACCTGCATCTTTCAGATCCATCTCAACATTGCCTGCAGTAAACCTGAGCAGAGCATATGAAGCCGGCAGCGCTGCAATCAGCGCCACCAGAAGTGCAAGTGTCACAGTATCGTTCGAAAACAGATACAGGATAAGCGCGGATAATATAAGTAATACCCAGACTATAACGTTTCTGCGCATCAGCTGCTCCTGTTACTATACGCTGTACGGCGCCTTTGTGCTGCTGAGTATCTGCTCCAGCACTTCCCTTGTCTGAGTACCGGCAGCTCGCTCTTTCTGAGTCAGTATGATACGGTGAGAGCATACGTCGCAGAAGACGTCTCTGATGTCCTCTTCATTTACATAGTCCCTGCCCTGTAAGAGAGCTGATGCCTTTGCCATATGGCTTACGGCAATGGAGCCTCTCGGGCTTATGCCGAGCTCTGTGCTCGAGCTTGAGCGGGATGCTTCGGTAAGGTCGATTATGTAACCGACCAGAGAATCCTTAATGGTAACCATAAGTGTTGCCCTCTGCATGGTCTTTACCGATGCAGTAGTCACTATTTTTCTTAATCCCGCATACGGGTCCTCTGTCTGTCTTCCGCGGATAATATCTATCTCACTTTCCTTGTCAGGGTAACCGACAGTAAGTCTGACAAGGAATCTGTCCATCTGAGCATGAGGCAGCATCTGCGTACCTGCTGCACCTACCTGGTTCTCTGTAGCAATTACGATAAACGGGTCAGGCAGCGCGTGAGTTATACCGTCTACTGTCACCTGATGCTCTTCCATGGCCTCCAGCAAAGCAGCCTGAGTTCTGCTCGATGTGCGGTTTATTTCATCTGCAAGAAGAAGGTTCGTATTGTTTATAATACCCGGCATATATGTGAAGGAGTCGCTCTCTCTGTTGAAAACTGAGAAGCCGACTATATCTGAAGGCAGCACGTCAGGAGTGCACTGAATTCTGTTATACTCGAGTCCAAGTGTCTTTCCCAGAGCTACTGCAAGCGAGGTCTTTCCAACGCCCGGCACATCATCAAGTAAAATGTGTCCGTTTGCCAGAATAGCCATAAGAACTTTGTGGATTACATCTTCTTTTCCTATGATTACTTTTCCTATCTCAGCCTCTATCTTCTTCGTGGCCTGAAATATCGATTGTAATGTTTTTTCCTGCACTTTGGGGCCTCCCTGTCAATTCATATTGCAGCTTCTGTATGTGTCAATGTAAAGCTGCCGTCTATAATAGATTGCCATATAACCGTTGGCGTTTCAAGTCCGTCTCCTATGCCGCATCCTGCAGCTCTTCCTGTTTCTGCGGAGCTTTTCGCTC
This sequence comes from Anaerovoracaceae bacterium, assembly GCA_045220485.1. Taxonomy (GTDB): domain Bacteria; phylum Bacillota; class Clostridia; order Peptostreptococcales; family Anaerovoracaceae; genus Crickella. The sequence continues at coordinate 2,861 of JBGUVT010000139.1, forward strand.
TGTCACCGCCGGGCCTGCTGTCGCTTTGCCGTAATACTGCGGTCCTATAAGTCCGTCGTCTATCCCGCCTTTGTACGGATCTGCCTCTCCGGCTGATCCGAGATCATGCTTTCCGTTTTCATCGTAACGGGTAATTTCTATCCTGTCGTCATAAACCGCGATCACACTGCCTGTCAGTGTCTCATCAGCCGCACGGTACTGTGAATCCGGATCGCTGCTGTACTCATCAGGCGCGCAGTTCATGTAATAGCCTGTATATCCCGCGTTCATGTAAGTGAACCCCAGCGTACGCTCGGTGAAGCGGTCAGAGTAGATATCATTATCATCAAATTCCGGGATTATGATCTTATCTCCGGGAGCTTTGTACACGCAGCTTCCGCCCAGATAGCAATCCCATCCTTTTGAATGGTCATGACCGAACAGATAGATAATGTCCAGGTCAGATGATGCTTCATTCACTGCATCGAAGATGAGTGATGAGTACAGGCCGTCGCCTGTCGTGTGCCTTGAAGATGTCCTCGCAGTATAGTGAAGCGGAACGTGTCCCGCAATTATCACCGGGCGGGTCTCTCCCTCCTCAATGAGTTTATCAAAGCACTTCTTCATTTCGTCAGCAGCCCTGCTGACCTTAAAGTGACAGCCCTGCACCTTGCCCTGCTTCCACGGGAAGTCATTTTCGGTGTTCAGCACATATACCAGATAGTCATCGAACTCGTGCAGACCGCTTTCCGATATCGACTCCGTAAGCCGGTCGTGGTTTCCCTGTACGAAGATGATATTATCCCCGTTTACGAAAGGTGCGTCTTTATTGATCACATTCCGGATCTCTTCTATGGACTCTTCCGGGCTGAGCTGGTAATCATGGAGCTTTGCGTCATTTGTATAATCACCGCATATGATGGCCGCGTCAGGATGCACGCCATCGTGATCCACTGCCTCCAGTATCCTCTCCAGATTGTCTTTGGGATCATCGAAATGAGGATCAGCCTGGTAGTCCGATGCAGCAAAGATGACCACATTGGCATCCGTATCCGTAATAGTATCAGTATCCGTCCCGGTCTCAGCTTCTGCCTCTGTTCCGGATGTTTCCGGCGTATCATTCTCTTCCGGTTTATCAGCACACCTGAACAGGAACACCGCAGCTGCAGCGCAGGCGCAAAGCATTAACATAATGATGATCAGCAGTATTCGGTTTAGTGAGCGCTTTTTCTGCATGTCCCGGAAAAGGTTTTACACAATCAGACAGCCGGGCAAAAGACCCGGCTGTGCCATTATCCAGTTCTTTTGTTTATTCGTACTGAAGCTTCTGGATGAGCTCATACAGTGCCTTAGCTGAGTTGAAATTCTCAGGAAGCAGGTCGTTTACATTGATCTCGACGTCGAATTCATCGTTGACATCCGTTACGATCGCAACGATATCAAGTGAATCGAGCATCTCGTCATCGATAAGTCTGGTCTCTGTCTCAAAGTCGATGTCCGGCCTTACCTCACTCATGATCCTAAGCAGTTCTTCCATTTTGCTTCCTCCTATTTTCTGATCTCTTCTTTTAATTTTACCCTGTCGATCTTGCTGTTCTTGTTCATCGGCAGCCTGTCATATCTTTTGAATATGTTCGGCCACATGTATTTAGGCAGCTTGTCGCTCAGGAATTTGATTATCGCTTTTGTGTCGTCGCTCTCCGACTGGTAGAAGCAAACGATCTTGCTTCTCTCCTCATCGTAGAGGCAGCACGAAGTATCTATGAACGGTATCGCGTTGAGCGCAACCTCGATCTCGCCGAGCTCTATCCTGTGACCCATGTGCTTGATCTGGAAGTCTCTCCTCGCCGCGAACACCAGATTGCCGTCTTCATTGTAGTATGCCATGTCACCGGTTCCGTAAAGCAGACTCGGATGCTCCGTTATGGCCGGATTCTGGAAGAATGCCTCCCTGGTCTTCTCAGGGTTGTTCCAGTAACCGAGCGCAAGACCGGCTCCTCCTACACAGACTTCGCCGACATCTCCCGGCTTCGTGACAGGCTTTTCTCTCTTCTCGTCAAGAAGCACAACCTTTGTATTTACGAAGGCCTTGCCTATCGGCAGAGCCTTCAGCTCATCCTGCTTGCCCTCTATGATGCAGTAAGTGCAGTTGCAGGTGATCTCCGTAGGCCCGTAGAGGTTGACATACATAGGCTCAGGAATGTTGTCCATCCAGTAGTTGAGCGCCTTGATAGGCATCACCTCTCCGGAGAACATTATGTATCTCATCTGCGGTTTTTCATCGATAGCACCGAACGCCTTGAAGTCCGAAACTATTCTAAGCGCTGATACAGCCCAGATGAGAGTGTTCGCTTTGTATTTTACAAGGAATTCCAGCAGGAGCTTCGGCATCAGGAACAGCTTCTTCGGAACCACTACTATGGAACCGCCATTCCTCATTGCGTTATATATATCCTTGACCGATACGTCGAAGTCGAACGGAGCCTGGTTCGCATGCACCATTCCATCGTCAAAACCGAAGGTTTCAGCGAACGCCTCCACCATGTCTATGACTCCGCGGTGGCATATGACTACGCCCTTAGGCACGCCTGTCGAACCCGATGTGAATATCCCGTATATCGGGTCGGTGTCGATGGCCTCGCTCCTCACTTTTCTGAGAAGCTCCTCATCTATCTCCTTACCGGTCGAAGCCTCAGTGAAGTCTATTGCTCCCTCCACCGCCTTCCCGGTATTGGTGCGGGCGTCTATGACAGCTATCGGATCGAGCGTATCGTATATGAGCTGGATTCTCTCTGCCGGCAGGGTATAGTCAATAGGTACATAGAAGTTTCCAGTATACAGCACTCCCATGAATGCGACTATGGAGCGTATGTTGCGGTCGATTATGACTGCGACCGGCTTATTGCTGTACTGCTCCAGACCATTTTTGAGAAGGTATGTGCCAAGGGTTTTTGCCCTGGTAATATACTCCGTGTAAGTCAGCTTCTCGTGTTCGTCCTCAAGAGCGATCTTGTCAGGATAGTTTTTCGCGCTTATCTCAAGGTATTCAAGTGCGTTTCTTATCATATACGGATACCTCCTTGTTTAGAATTCTCTGTAAATGAAGACCGAAGCGTCGTATCCCGGTCCGTATACTCCCAGGATGAGCACCGCCAATAAGAGTGCCAGGTAGAGACCCCATCTGACGAGAGTTGACTTGCTGTCGATATACTCTCTCATCTCAGCGTCAGTGCCTGCTCCTTCATCGTCACCGGCCATCTCGATGATGCCGCCTCCGGAGCTCTTTCTGGCCATCTTTTCGTTGTACATTCTCTCCTGTTTCACGCTCACCCAGAAGACGACCGCTATGGCAACAAACAGGACGAGATAGTCATACTTGGTAAGTTCGAAGCCTTTATAGGCAGTCATGAAGCCGCCTGTATAAGGTATGAACAGTGATTTTATCATGTGGATGCTGGCACGGAACGACTGGCCGTTCGAGAAGATCCTTCCGAACGATACGATGCAGTAAGTCCTTATCATAGCAAACACATGCCATGCCTTGCTTCCGTCCTTTATATGCAACGCTTTCTTCCAGTTTACGAAATACGGTGCGAGCAGGTCAGCCAGACAGATGACCGTAGCATTGTAAAGACCATAGCATACATTCTGCAGCTCGCCTCCCTGCCACATACCGATGCACAGGAACACGAGGTAGTTTCCTATGAACACCGGCACCATCTTGCCGACGCGGTCGCCGAACACCTTGCGCGCCTTCTTGCCCAGATTTCCTATAGGCTTTGACAGCGCTACAGTGAAGAAAATGTAGTCACGCGTCCAGAAGCTGAGCGAGATATGCCATCTGTGCCAGAATTCCTCCAGGCTGTCGCCGAAGTAAGGTCTCCTGAAGTTTCTTGTCATATCTATGCCCATAAGCTGTGCGACTCCGCGGGCTATGTCAACGCCTCCGCTGAAGTCCATGTAAAGCTGGATAGAATAGCAGAGCGCACCGAGAATAACGACCCAGCCGCTGTACTGATCCCAGTCAGTAAAGACCTCACCTACCAGCAGTCCTATCCTGTCCGCGATGACGAGCTTCTTGAAGAATCCCCACAGCATCAGCTGAGCGCCGTGCGCGAGGTTCTCGTATCTGAACTTATGGCCTTCATAAAGCTGAGCCGCAAGCTGGTCATGACGCGCGATAGGTCCCTGCACTATCTGAGGGAAGAAGGATACGAACAGTGCGAACTGTGCGAGATTCTTGTCTGCCCCGTATTTTGCTCTGTATACGTCTATCAGGTAGGCTGTAGACTGGAAGGTGTAGAACGAGATACCCAGTGGTATCAGGATGTCGCCCTTGAAAAGCCCTATTCCCAGAACATCGAGATAGTATCTGAAGTACTTGAGCAGTATCAGGATGCCGAAGTCGATCACTAGCACAAGTGTCAGGATGCGCTTTTTCCTTTTTGCTACCGACTCCTTGTACGCCTTCTTTTCATCACGCGAAAGCGTAGCCTTATTTTCGGCCAGATATGCCTTCTGCAGCAGATTTTCCTCGTCTATCTTTTTTGCACCGTAGAAGGTGACTATGGTAGTTGCCAGTATGAACGCGAACGACTTTGCGCTTGCCTGCAGATAATAGCCGTAGCTGGCCACGAGAAGAATGATCCACCTGTATTTCACAGGCGTGATGTAGTAAGCCAGAACGACTATGGCTACAAATACCAGAAATGCGAAAGAAGTAAATGACATTATTCATCACCCCTTTCAGCCTTGTTTACATCAGCCATCATGTCTATGTATCTGACCTGATATTTCGTTTCGAGGTCACTCATCAGCCTGTCGTACTCTTTCTCCCAGGCTCCATGGCCCGGCTTGTCGCGCTGATCCTCTAAACCATAATGCTCTTTGATGTAATTGAAGAAAAACTTCGTATATATCAGAGAGCCGTAGTAATTCAGATGCTCTCTGTTGTAATAGCAGGAGTTGTCGTTGAGGCCGATTCCCTCGCGGGCTTCGGCAGGAAGCATGTTGAGCACTTCGTATCCTCTCGACTCCACTATATTTTTTGCGTAATTCATCTTGCCCATGCCTTCAGCGCTTGCCTGATATGGCGGCATTACGAACAGCACTTTCGTATCCGTAAGCGTATCGCAGTAATCCAGAAGGTCCACAAGCACCTTCTCTGTAGGAGGGTCTATCTGAAGAGTATGATCATCATACGGGATAGGATTGAGTTTCTTCACTTTGAAAGTAAGTCCTGCATTAGGTGACCATCCGGTATAGTAATCCACGTCTTCATATTTTTTGATTTTCTTTGAAGGATTCCATCTTGAATGGTACTTAATGATAGGAAAATAATATGAGAGACCCGTTGAGTCGACGTCATTGGCGCCTTTCGGCACAAATGTGACGGCTGCCCTGATCGCCTGGAACCTGTTCATAGACGGTTTCATGTTGTCTACGACTCTCCTGATGTGAATATCCCCTACCCAGTCAGCGCTCTTGTTTACGCCCTTGAGTTCAACTACGAAGAGCTTCGGTGTCTGGGTCTTCAGAGCTTCCTTCATCAGATATTTTGTCAGCACAAAAGGCTGAGTGCCTGTTGCAAGTGTGTATGCAGGCACTCCGTAATCGTGATATGCGACCGGCGTTACGTAGGCTCTCTGCGCAACGCTCGATCCGAAAAAGACGCAATCAACCGTATTGTCCTCAAGTTCATAGAACTGATCCAATACGGTATTTGTGCGGTCCGGGTCTGCAAAGCCAAAGACTTTACTGCAGCCCGCTATAAGCAGGACCGCTATACATAGAAAAACTATGGCCCTGATTGAGTTTCTACTGAAAATACGTTTCACTTAATTATCTGTATCCTCTTTACCTTCTTTTATTTTATTTGCGACCATGTTCAGATAGTTGATCACAAAGCTCTTGCTCGTGCTTTTCAGAGCTTCTTCCATCTCTTTGGCCGAAGGATTCTGGATGGCCTCAATGCTCTCGACACATTTTTTGACCGATGCAGCATCGGTGTAGTAAACGGAGTATTTATTCTTCTGCGAGAGCGAAGCTACATAGTCTTCTCCGTACTCTCCCGTGATCTTCTGCGACTGGATGTCCCACTCTGCGAGATCCGTGATCTGCATCTTGACCAGCTCCGTCATGTCTTTTGAAGACATGTTGGTCGACAGATTCTTGCCGGCAGCGGCCATTACATCATCGTAACTCGTCAGCAGTGTGGTGGACGAAGTCATCTTTTTGATGATCGCCTTCATGACCCTCTGCTGGTTCTCGACTCTGATGGCATCCTGGCCTTCAAAAGCGTGTCTCTCACGCGCGAAGAACAGCGCCTGCCTTCCTCCGAGGTCATTCCATCCCTTTTTATAGTGATAAGGTCTCAGGCTGCTGTCGAATTCAACAGGCGAATACACATGTATTCCGCCCATCGCGTTAATGATGTCTCTCACTGCGGTGAAGTTCATCTTTACATAATAATTCAGGTCAATGCCCAGCCAGTCCTCAACAGTATTGAGAGTCTCATCCACGCCGTAGACGCCGGTGTGCGTCAGCTTATCCATCGCCTGCGCGGTATGGAGCTTAACGTACGAATCGCGCGGTATGGATGTAAGCAGGACTTTCTTTGTGAGCGGATTGACCGTCACTATCATGTTGACGTCGCTTCGCTCAAGGTCGTAGCCTTTCTCTTCTTCCCACTGGTCTATGCCCGTTATGTAAATGTTGAACGCCTCGCCCGTGACATCCACGCTCTTTGCATGAGGTCCCTCAGCACTGATGCCCGCAGCGCTTATCTGGTTCATCGTTGCATATGTGCTCTTCATGAAACCTGTGACTGACGCCAGAACAAGAACGAATATAAGGCCTATTACTATGCCTACTATCCTTTTCCACCTGAATCTGCTCGAAAGCATGAAACATGTCAGCATGAGCAGCACAACCACGACCAGCGAAACGATGATCGTAAGATCAGAAGGCAGCAGATCGGCAAGGATCATCATGCCAAGGAAAACTATGGCTGCGACAGCCATAAGCAGTATCGCGATTATGTACACCGGCTTGCGCGGAAAGGCTCTTCTTTTCATCACCCTCCCGTGTTTATCCCGCGGCACCTTTTTTTCTCTTTTAGCTTTTGTTTCTGTATTACTCAAGTTTATCTTCCAATCCTTTATCTTCATTTTCCAGCTGAGCCTCAGCTGCGGCTTTTGCCGCCTCGCGCAGCGCTTTACGCCTCTCGCGCTCGTAATTGAGATACTCAGTAAAGTATTCTTTTTCAAGATCGCTCGTATCCTGAGTTATTATCCTCTTGATGCCCTTCTTGGATCTCTTAGGCACTATGATAATGCCGAGATACAGGAGCGCTATCAGGAAAAGCGGGATTGCATCCTTATAAAGCTCTCTGCTTATAAGTATCGCAACCTCTCCCATGATGCCCACGATACCGTACATTATGAGCACTGAACGCCTCTGGCCGAATCCCGCCGCCATCAGGTGATGGTGCAGATGACCTTTGTCAGCCTTCATGATGGATTCATGCCTGAGCATACGCCTCAGCATCGCAAATGCCGTATCAAAGATAGGCACTGCCAGTGTCAGCATAGGAATCAAAGCTCCGACTACAGTCGCCCTCTTGAGCGGTGAGATCACGGAGAGCACTGCTATCATGTATCCCAGATACAAAGCTCCACCGTCTCCCATAAAGGTCCTGGCCGGCGAGAAGTTGTACGGCAGGAATCCGATACACCCGCCAGCTACCGCTACAAGCGCTATGCAGACCGGCATGGATCCGAGTCTGACTCCGTGTATGTAAGCTATGTATGCAAGGCAGAGCGACATAATTGCTACCGAGCCGGCAGCAAGTCCGTCCAGTCCGTCCATAAGATTCACAGCGTTTGTGATACCTACGATCCAAAGCACAGTTATAAAATATGCAACTCCGGCACTCAGTATAACATTCGCGTGCGAATCAGTTACGCTCGCCCCGAAGTAGTTGCTTATGAATGTGATCCTTATGCCGAGAGCGTACACAATACTTGCGATCAGAAACTGTCCCAGGAATTTAAATGCCGGTTTCAGGTTCTTTATGTCATCGGCTATTCCGAGCAGATACATCAGCAGACCGCCTATCATAGCGATCTTGATCCTGTCGTTCATGCCGGCAGGTATCAGCATGGCGGCCATGGAGCCAAGGAAGATCGACATTCCGCCGAAACGCGGTATTGGTTTCTTATGAACACGTCTGGCATCCTTAGGCCTGTCGATTACTCCCAGTTTATGCGCTATGCGTATACTAAGAGGGGCAGTCACGAACGCGACTACGATGCTGATAACAAGTGCTTCTAATATTCTGGTAAGGTAATAATTTGTTCCTAACATTTTACTGCAGCCAATGACCCTTAGAACGATCCCAGGTCATATACATAATTGGTTCTTCTGAAATACTGAAGTTTTTTGACTTTGACCGTCTTCTTTTTCTTCTTGTATTTCCAGACCTTTTTCCATTTATACTTATACTTCCACTTCCACTTTCCGTTCTTCTTTACTTTCTTCCATTTGACCTTTACTTTTTTCTTAACCTTTTTCCACTTGACCTTCACGGTCTTGGTCTTTTTGACCGTTTTGTACTTAGGGTTGTTATAGTATTCGGACAAATAGAATCTGGAAGTGCCGTTTCCCTGATCTATATGATAGATATTCTCGGCTTCGTATTGAGTATTGATGCGTATAACGGTGTCCGGTTCGCCGCTGCCGTTATTATTGCATAGCCACCTCTTATTTATGTAGCTCCTGTTGCCGTTTACGACTTCGAGAAGATTCTCGCTGTTCCAGTCAAGTACAAGAATAATATTGTACGGCTGTCTGCTGCTGTGATAACTCAGTAACAGATATACGTACCTTTCGTCCGCATCCATTGCCTGGTATACACCCGGATATTTTGCAGTAATGGTGGTACCCACCTGTCCGATAACTCTGAAGTACTTATCCAGCACGAGCAGCTCATGAGTCTTTCTCTGCAGGGCTACATAGCAGTCATACTTCGGTATGTATGAGATGCACGAAAGGCCGTTTCCCGCCGTGTTGTTCCAGTAACCGGAGTTGCTGTAGTTTACATTTACATAGGAAACATCGGCAAGATTATCCGCGTTGACGATGGTAAGCTGGTTTCTGCGGCTTTCCCTGCCTACTATGACGAGCTTCCTTTCCTTGGTGTTCAGAGTCATCCCATTGCCGTGGCAGATGTTGATGACTTTTGATTTCGCGATGACCGTGCCTGTTCCGACACGGCTCTTCAGGATCCTTCCCTTCTGGTTGCCCGATGATACCAGCAGGCTGTACGCATAAGTTCCGTCCGTGCATCCGCCCTGCACAACAGAATACCCGTCGCGGGGTTCGTCGAGCATTTTTCTCAGGTTGATCCCAAGGTTCGAAGCCGATGCGGTATTCCTTGTGATCCTGCTGCGGGCTGACGGACTGACATTATCTATCTTCCCTTTGCCGATAATGAGGTCCCCGCCTTCAGCTTCGGTCCTGCTGCGGTATGCCTCTACCGTGACGCTGTGTGCAGAACCTGTGGAAGCTTTTATGACCGTTCTGAGCACTGTGTCTCCGGAAACTGTCACTTTTGTTCCGGCAGCATTGTTGTCGAGGCGCACAATATAATACTCTGCACCTGCGACCGCTGACCACACAACGGTTAGCGAGCCGTCCTCGCCTGCCGCATTGACCCTTATCTCCGACAGCACTTCTTCTGCAGGAGCAGGTGTTTGTTCTGCAGGTGCAGCTTCTGCAGCTTCTAACTGAATAGAGTCTGCATTATCAGCTATATTATCAGCAGCGTCTGCTGCGCCTTCAGCTTCAGTATTGTCTTCCGCATTCAGATCCGACGGAGCCGGTTCAGCCGGATCCCCGTTCGTATCTTCGGCAGAAGCATCCGTCATGTCTGCTTCCGGAGCATTTTCAACAGTATACTCATCTGAATAACCGCTGTTTTCCTGTACGGCATCCTCAGCTTCCGCAAATCCGGGCACGGAAAAAGCCATCATCACGGTGAGCAGTATTGCTGTTATTCTTTTAATGCCTGCTTTTCCAAACATTTGACAGTTCTTCAGATAACTCCATCCTTTTTCAGATGCTCGATTATGCGTTCCGTATTCTTACCGTCGTGGAACTCAATAATCTTTCTGTATTTCTCAAGGTAGTCCTGCCTCTGCGGAACTCCGTAGTTTTCTTTTACTGCCGCGGTTATATCTTCGCCATTCATCGCTACAGGGCCAAATACGTTATCCAGATTCAGCATGAGCTTTGTGCCTTCGCCGTAATGCGTCATGCATTCATCCTTCTCCGCCCAGTAGAATATGACTTTTGCCCCGCGGTAGAACGCGTCATAGGATATCGACGAGTAATCTGTAATAAGCACCTCCGTATCCCTGAGCACGCCCTCATAGCTGTCAGGAACCACGATCCGTCTGCACATCTCCGCGTCCTCAGCAGCTCCGGTTTCAGCGATGTCTGCGAACCTCTCTGCCATCAGCGGGTGCGGCAGAATGATGACCTTGTCCTTAAGGTCTGCCGGTACGGAGTCATACATCAGGCGCATCATTTTGTAGTAATTAGTCTGCGTGATGTCTTCCCTTGCCTGGTTGAGCTCCCATCTGCGCCATGTAGGCATGATGACCACACGATCAGCACCTTCGTGCCTGAACGCTCTGTCAAACTTGGCCATGCCTGTTATATAGAGATCGTCTCTCTCCATGCCGCCGAGTTCGATGAAGTGCTGCGCCTCCAGCTCAGATGACACTACTGTCTTATGGAGCTTCATCCACGGCTTTTTCAGGAAGCCGCTCCTGTTCTCCTTGTTAAGCGAGATCATGTAAGTCGGCCCGTGCTGCAGAAAAACGTACGACAGCGGCTCTTTCGTGATCTTGTCCATCGCGGCCTTGTTGGCTACGCGGAGCTGCAGTGCATGCTCCAGTGTCTCAGTCGAGATGAACTTTTCGCTCGCGAAGAAATACTCAAGATGCTTATCGCTGTCCTTCTCAATGAGATTTCTTCTGTACTTCTCAGGCAGATCCCTGACCGTCGGTATTGACGTGTCAACAACAAAGTACGCATTGTCATAGCCCATGTCGATCAGCTTCTCGTAAAGCACCGACGCGCTCTCTTCGTATTTGGCGCAGTGCTTCTCATACATGAAGATGATGTCGAGATCTTTCAGCTTTTTAGCGTTCTTCGCAGCCTTGCGGAGTCTTGCCTGCTCCTCAGGACTGTCATATCTGTTTGTATCGCGTACCGTCAGTACAGCCCTGTTGTATTTGTTCTGTCTCAGATAAAATGTAATGCCGTCATGTACAAACAGCGGGCCGTTTCTGTTCTGCCCGACTCGTCTGTCTGATACTTCATACGCAACGAAACCTTCGTACTGGTCCTTATAAAGCGCTATGAGCTTATTCTGAATATCGAAACCGGCAGCTATGCTGAGATCGATCTCCATCCTGTAGGTGTTCATGCGGAAGGATCCCGGCCCCGGCAGACCATATCTTCTTCCGAAGCTGATCTTTATGGCATCCTCATCATTCTGCGTGATGATGCGAAGCTCCCGCGTGTCGAGAGGGCCTTTGGCATTTTTATACCTTGTAAGGCAAAGACCGCTCACTATCATGCAGCCGTTTTTTTCTTTTATGTTTTTAGTGACCAGCCCTATCCATGGCTGAGGTGCTTTTCCGGCCATTAAAGACTCCTATTTAGCGTAGAACTCTTTGATCTTATCTGTTATATACTCGACTTCCTCAGGCTTCAGCCCGTAATACATCGGCAGCCTCAGCAGGCGCTCGAAAGTATCGGTCGTGTACCTGTCTTCTCCGCAGAATCTGCCGAATCTCTTTCCTGCAGGTGCACTGTGAAGAGGTACATAGTGGAACACGGCAAGTATTCCGTTCTCCTTGAGGAATGACGAGAGAGCTGTTCTTTCCTCTATGTCTTTTGTTTTGATGTAGAACATGTGAGCGTTATGCGCACACTCTTCCGGGATCACCGGGAGTTCGATGCGCCCGTCAGCCGCCAGCGGGCTGAGCAGCTCATAATAAGCATTCCAGCTTGCAAGTCTGTTCTCATTGATCATGTCCGCCTCTTCGAGCTGAGCAAGCAGATATGCAGCGTTCATTTCGCTCGGCAGATATGATGATCCCATGTCTACCCATGTGTATTTATCGATGGCGCCTCTAAGGAACTTGCTTCTGTCAGTACCTTTCTCTCTGATGATCTCGGCTCTGTCAGTCTTGTCCTCATCCCTGATAAGCAGCGCTCCGCCTTCTCCCATGCTGTAGTTTTTGGTCTCGTGGAAACTGTAGCAGCCATAGTCGCCTATGCTTCCAAGGCCTCTTCCCTTGTAGAACGCGTTGACGCCCTGAGCAGCATCCTCGACCACAAGCAGATTATGTCTCTTCGCGATGTCCATAATGGTATCCATCTCGCAGCCGACTCCGGCATAGTGGACAGGAGCAATGACCTTTGTCTTATCCGTGATCGCTTCTTCTATCAGCTTTTCGTCAATATTCTGCGTATCAGGTCTGATATCTACAAACACCAGCTTCGCGCCCCTCAGCACAAAAGCGTTCGCAGTCGAAACGAAGGTGAACGAAGGAAGAATTACCTCGTCATCAGGGCCCACATCTGTCAGTATCGCCGCCATATCAAGCGCGGTCGAACCCGATGTGGTGAGCAGCGCCTTATGCGCACCCATCTTCTCTTCGATCCATGCGTTACATTTCTTGGTGAACTGTCCATCGCCGCAGATCTTATGCGCATTGATGGCGTCCATAATGTAATCCTGTTCTTTACCGATATACGGAGGAACGTTGAAGCTGATCATTTCTCTAATCTCCTTGTATTAATGGTTCAATAAGCGATATTTGCATAAGCGAAGGACGCGCCGCGTAGGAGTCGCTATGAGTCTCGTGAGGAGGCTGCAGGCGGCTGGCTAAGAGCTGACCGGTCGCAAGCGGAGCGCGTCGACACAGCTCTCCAGCCGGCAAAGCCGGACGAACAGAGACTCACGACGACGGAGCGCTAGCGGACGGAGTTTATGCAAATAGCGCAGATTTATCTGTTTCCATACATCTTTTCGTAATACTGCTGATATTCGCCGCTTACGATGTTCTGCCACCAGTCCTCGTTATCCAGATACCACTGGATAGTCTTTTTGATGCCGTCCTCGAACTTTGTCTCAGGCAGCCAGCCGAGTTCGTCGTGGATCTTGGTAGGGTCGATCGCGTATCTCTGATCGTGTCCCTTGCGGTCAGTCACGTATGTGATCAGGCTCTCAGGCTTGCCGAGCTGCTTGAGGATGATCTTTACGACTTCGATGTTTGCCTTCTCGTTGTGTCCGCCGATGTTGTATACCTCGCCTACTCTGCCGTTGTGGATGACAAGGTCGATAGCCCTGCAGTGGTCCTCTACGTAGAGCCAGTCTCTTACATTGAGTCCTTCGCCATAGACCGGAAGCGGCTTGTCAGCTGTTGCATTCGCGATCATGAGCGGGATCAGCTTCTCAGGGAACTGGTAAGGTCCGTAATTGTTGGAGCATCTGCTGATGGTTACCGGCAGTCCGAAAGTTCTGTGATATGCCATAGCAAGCAGGTCTGCCGAAGCCTTCGATGCGGAGTATGGGCTCGATGCTGTCAGCGGCATCGTCTCTACGAAGAAAAGATCAGGCCTGTCGAGCGGCAGATCGCCGTATACCTCGTCAGTACCGACCTGATGGAATCTCTTCACTCCATACCTGAGCGATGCATCCATCAGCACCTGTGTGCCGAGAATGTTGGTACGCAGAAACAGACCCGGATCTTCAATCGATCTGTCAACATGCGACTCAGCGGCAAAGTTGACTACAACGTCGAACTTCTCCTCCGCGAACAGTTTATCGATTGCTTCCGCATCTGTAATATCTGCTTTAACGAATTTGAAATGAGGATCATCTATTACCGGAGCGAGTGTCTCCAGATTGCCTGCATAAGTAAGTGCATCGAGACCTACGATATCATAGTCAGGATGTGCTTCAAGCATGTGAAAAACGAAATTGCTTCCGATGAATCCGGCTGCGCCGGTAACGAGGATTTTCATATTATACTAACTCCCTTGAATTTACAAAAAACATTCAATATATTATACTTAATTACACTTATATTTTCAATTGATACGGCGCATACAGCATCGCTCAGACGCAATGCCGCGCCGGTTAGTAAAGAAGAGGCAATAATAATGAAGAAAAAACACATTCTGATACTTCTCATAGCACTCGCTCTTATAGCAGCTCTGTGTGCATGGATCGTAGTAAAACACAACAAAGATAACACAAATATCGTTGTCGAAGATCAGGTCGATCCTAACGATCTGACAGAATCCGATGATTTCGAGCTTGAAGAGAGAGAAGAAGGGAATGGCATTGCTTTCGACGAGGAAGGTGACGGTGCATCGGTAGAAACAGTAAAGAAGGATGTTTCCGACTTCTACGGTGAATGGGAAGCCACTTCCGATCAGGCACATTATCTCTACGGCAGCATCGATATAACCGTCAAGGAAGACGGTACATGGGAAGGCGAGATCACTGAAGAACCGCTCAACGGCACATGGGAAGACATGGGTGATCATCTCCATATGAATAACGACATCTTCAGCTTCGACCTTGCGTACAGCAACGGCGGCAACCTGATGATGATCGATACCGATTCAGATGATGTGATTTACACAGTTCTGACCAAGAAGCAGTAGGAGGCCATATTTGAAATCTTCCAGAGGTCTCTCAAATACAGTTAGAATCATAAGTACCATTGCGATGCTCGCGGTGGTACTTGTTTCGCTTTTTGTTTATCACGCAAGCATCCCGGGACTGCTTCTGTTTTTCGCATTCATCGCGTTCTATGTGCTGCTTCCGGGTATGCTTATTGTCCGTCTGGCCGGATTCAGTTCCGGTCACGCGTCGGCAGATCTGCTGGTATCTTTCTTTACCGGCTGGTCACTTGTCGTTCTGGAGTATTTCATCACCCAGGCGACCGGTCCGAGGATCATGCTGTATGCTCTGGGTCCGGTACTTTCCGCTCTGTATATCTGCCTTGCAGCAGGCGGCAGACGCGGGACTATGCTTATCCGGAAGGTATCGCTTACTGATATTCCTGCGGCATTCTATCTGTTCATGGCATTGCTCATGGCTTATGTATTCATGTTTACGCAGTTCCAGTACATGTCACCAGAATTCGCGCAGAACATCCACGTAAGCCTGGATAAGGCATATCAGATGAGCCTCATCGGCTCCCTCTCTCACGGATATCCTCTGGTCGATCCGCTCGTAGCGGGCAGAATAGTCCACTACCATATATTCTCGCAGATATTACTGGCAGTTCCTGTCATGCTCTTCGGCATGGCACCGGACTTCCTGGTCATGTCGTGCACGCCATACCTGACCACTGCTCTCATGGGCATTTCCATGTATGCGATGTTCAAGTGCTTCTGCAGGAGGCAGGAAAGAGCCGGCGTTTATGCTCTCTCATTCCTTCTGTCAAATGTTTTCATAGGCAGGAGCCTTTCCACCTCATACATGTTCAGGATGCTTTTCATCAACGAGAACTATGCGGGATTCTCGGCAGCCTGCATAATTGCGGCTGTCATCGTTCTGAATGTATATTTCCGGCAGGCAGAGAGCACTAAGAAGATCCGCTCTGTTGTTTTGCTGACCGTTCTGACAATGCTGCTCACAGGCATCAAGGCTCCTCTCGGGCTGGTGCTTGCAGGCGGTCTTATAGGCACATTGCTTCTCGGCATCATACTCAGAAGAGTCTCCTTAAAGGAAGCTCTTATGCCGACACTTTTACCGTCAGCAGGATTTTTCTTTGTATATCAGTTCCTGCTTGCACTGAACGGCTCCAATGGTGTCGGAGGTGATTCGATCTTCTCCTT
Source organism: Anaerovoracaceae bacterium (assembly GCA_045220485.1). GTDB lineage: Bacteria > Bacillota > Clostridia > Peptostreptococcales > Anaerovoracaceae > Crickella. The sequence continues at coordinate 18,779 of JBGUVT010000139.1, forward strand.
CGGAAAAATCGTCGGGGTATGCTTCTGGAAATCCGATGTGACAAAAATCCTCAAAGGAATGGGAGTCCCTTCCACACTGAGACTTGTGATCATTCTGGCACTCTTCCTGGTCGTCTTCTTCACGATCTACGCGCTGCCGTTCGCGATTGGATATATCCGCGAGCTCATCCTTGTAATCAAGGGAGACAAGGAATACGACTTCGCTAAGGTAACAGTCTATGCATCGGCATTCGTGGGATTCGTAGCGATGATGCTGCTGAGGTACTCCGGCCACAGCCAGGTATATTTCGGGGTTGCAACTCTCATATTCGCACCTCTGATAGTGTTCTGGTTCTTTGAGGACAGGGAGGAGATCACAAGCAAGTTTATTTCTGCGCTTCTTGTGCTCTCAAAGGTATGGTTCTTTGCCGTGCTCATTCTGACGACAGCAACACTCGCGATGTGCTTCAGAGACACATTGCCATCGGTGATGAAGCATGCGGACCCTGCCTCGAAATACAACAAGTACAAAACAATGTCAGCAGAAGAATACGAAGCAACAAAGTGGATCAAGCAGAATACCCCTGAGGATGCTCTGTTTGCAACTCAGATGTATAAGTCCATGGGCGGCAAGGATTATTCCATCGTAAACAGATGGCATCACTGCCACTTCCTGTATGCAGCATACGCCGTAAGGAATTTCTATCTTGAGGGATCGGGCTACACCTTTACCGATGTTGAAGCCGAAGAGCGCCGTGAGATGATAAAGAACACAGACAGGTTATACGATCCTGAAAACGACGCGCGCGGAGAAGACGCCCGCGGGCTCGGAGTTGATTACGTCATGGTGACACAAAAAATCTACCCAACTCCTGATCTGAGTTCGGCAGATTATGAAAAGGTCTTCTCCAACAAAGACGTGGATATTTACAAAGTCAGACAGTAAAAATCTTTCTGACCAGATACATAACAGCTTCTAAGCAGCGCTGTCCTCAGCATGGGACGGCGCTTTCTTTATAAAATAGAATGTCATGATCGCAAATACGAACGACAGTATTGCCAGCAGCACGGTATACAGAACACAGGCGCCTCTTATGCCATACGCTGAAACAGCTCTGTTTGCTGTTAACCCGGCAAGTACTGCAAGCACTATATATCCTGCGGTCAGATGCTTCTGGAATCTCATGACAGTGATGACTACGGCAAAGAAGTTGACCAGAGCCAGCATGCCGCCTCCTATCATGAGTATTGCCAGGTCGATTTTGTAAGGCGAAAGATCCGCATGGTACATGATTCCCAGCACCGGGCAGCCTATCGTGAGAGCCACGGCTATCGCCAGAAGAGTGATTGCCATTATAACAAAAATCTGTCTGACTACTATCTTCGTGAATCCCCTGATCTCTGAATCTTCCCATTTGTGAGCCAGATCCACCAGGATAGGGTTGAAGATAAAATTGGCGAAGAGTCCGATTGCGAATACAGGCATAAATATGAAGTTATAGCAGGCCTGATCGGTATCGGTCATGCAGGCATCGATAGCATACTTCGGAGCGTTGCTCACATACAGGAGCATGAAATAGCCTGCGAACAGCGGGAAGCAGTCGATGAAGATTTTCATTATTCTTCCCCAGCTGAACCTGAATTCGAGCTCTGCGAAGTCTTTCATGACCGCAAGGCTGGAAGTCAGGAAGGCAATGATCACCGCGACAAGCCAGACCGTCATCGAAAGCGCCATGTCATGGGTGATTGCGAGTGCGATCATGAAGGCCACCATGCCGATGAAGGTCCTGTAAAGGTTGGTCTTTGCCGAAACATCAAGTCTCCCTACCTGCTGGTATCTTCCGAAGTATACTTCTGAATACGCCTCTACAACCTTTACCATGCAGACCATGAACACTATGTATGCCTTATATCCCGAATAGCCGCGCCATTTATAGCAGAATACGGTGTAGATCACGCTCGCTATAACAGTTATGACGCAGGCAACTACCCTGTGCGAGTGATAGTCCGTAAAGCTGAGCTCCTCGTTTACATCGCTCACCTGATACTTTCTTACCCCGTATTCCCCGACGTAGTACATAAGGCTTCCGACTGCATATGCTATCGAGAACACGCCGGCGTCCTCGAGCCCGTTGGTTCTGGTGATCACCAGAAGGACTATTGCGGACTGGAGCGCGAAAAGAAACGCCGACATCGTGTTCCAGATGTAGCTGTCGCGCATTATATTATTCGAATTTACAAACAGTTTTTTCAGTCCGTTCATCAGTATCTGCCGTTCGCTGTGTCTGTCCTATACATCAAAGAAGCGTCCCGCGCTGGAGACGCTTCTTTGCGTTATTATCTTACTTAATGATTAGTGTACGAATACTCTTGTGTACTTAGGAATATTCTTGTAAATCCACTTTGCGTTAGGCATCAGGTTTCTTGCGCAAGCGCCTGATTCAGGCCAGCCAGGTGTCGGCCAGCTCTTCTGAACGCCGTGTATCGAGAAGTACTTGGTGACATTCCACAGCGGTGTACCGTGCTGGCTCTTGAGCTTACGGTTGATCTTTGTGGATCCTGTAGCTGTAGGCATGGTTGCTCTTCCCGTGGATACCTGAAGTGCCGCCATTGGCTTATTGTCGACGCCGTTCAAAATTTTCCAGCTGCCGCCTACTTTCTTGAAGATATATTCTTTCTGCGAGAACAGGTTGACCCAGATCATATAGTTAGTAGTTGCCTTTTTGATTCCGCGGTCATTTACGTACTGCTCTGCCTCTTCAATTGTGTAAGGAGGCTGTGTGTTCTGGCCTCTCTTTTTCTTGATTGCAGTGATATGCGGTGAAAGTTTAGCCTTGACTCTGATCTTCATTGTGTAGAAAGTTCTGACCTTGCCATCTGCACACTGGTAGTCAAAGATGTACTTACCATTTGAGAAGCCTCTTGCATAAACTACTGCGCCCTTCTTGACCTTGATTGTCTTCTTGCCGCCTGAGTGGCTGGTAAGCTTAGCGCCTCCCTTGAAAGTGAGCTTGTAGTACAGAGTCTTTACAATATCTCCGGTTGTTGTTGATGTTGCCAGGACATTTCCGCCTGCATCCTTTGCAGTGATCACATAAGTGAAACGGTCCTTGCCGTCAATGTTGCCGGAATATTTTTCGCCGGAACCTGTGTTGAAAAGGTTGATGATATCCTTTTCTGAACCGACATTGTGTGTCAGTGTAGTTTTATTTGTTGTGCCGTATACTGCGCCATTTACCTTGATCTCGTATGTGGCCGCATTCGGTACTGCGTCCCATTTAAGTACTACTGTCTTGTAGCTGGATACCTTTCTGAAATTAGGGACCGGACCAGGGAGAGTAGTTGCTCTGGCTTCGCCGACCTTGTTGCTTCCTACGAAGAACTCAAATGTATAGGCAGTTCCTGCAGTAAGACCTGTAACGTTATAGGAATTGCCTGTAACGTTAGGAATCTCATTGCCTGCATATTTGATAGTAATAGTCTCTCCGGACTCAAGTGTTTCTGACCATGTCAGATGTACGGAATTTGCTGTAACTGTACCTACTACCGGGTTGATGACAGCTGTAGCTGCCTGTGTAAGCACTTCTTCTTCAGCAGGTGCAGCTTCTTCTGTCGCTTCCTCTGCAGGTGCAGCTTCTTCTGCTGTCTCTTCAGTCGGTGCAGCTTCTTCTGTCGCTTCCTCTGCAGGTGCAGCCTCCTCTGCTGCTTCCTCTGCAGGTGCAGTTTCTTCTGTCGCTTCTTCAGCAGGTGCAGCTTCCTCTGCTGCTTCTTCTGACTGCATTTCAACTTTTGTGTCCTCAGCAGCTTCTTCATCTGTCGCAAATGCTAACATATCGACAGGAGCCATAACTATGAAGAGAGCAAATGCCATAAGGATCGCAAGAATTCTTTTACGCATGTTTGATTCCTTCTCTTTCTTTTTTAGTAATAACGATTGTTCTGTAAATATTAACAAATGTTAAACAAATGTATTATATCAATTATCAAAGTTGCTAGTCAACCGAGACAACTTTGTAAATTGGTATATCCCCGACCTCATCAACCTGCTCGAAAGCTATCGTTTTATCCTCGCTTCCGTACCATTTGTTGTAGTACTCAAGCAGCATGTCCTTTTTGTACTTTCCGAACATTAGCGCATCCGGACTGTCTATGAGGTCCTTTACCGGGTTGCTCATGCCGTGCTCCGCAAGGAAGTCAAGTCTTGACGGAGTCATTGCTTCCCAGCCGCCGGTGTTGGTGCAGTTGTCCTGCATCTTTGCGGGAGCCAGCGGATTGAGATATGTTGCAGGCCATTTCTGTATTGGCGTAGGCATAATATAGAACTTGTCAGGATGGCTCTCAAGATAAGCCGTAACTTCTTCGCTCGCAACCGTATCTATATTATGAGCCGCTTTCGCTTCTTCTATCTTTACGGCTTTAGGGAATAGCGTCAGCAACGCTGCGGCCGCAAGTATGCAGAGCAGGCGTCCTGACCATTTACGCCACGCTTTCCTCTCAGGCTCTTTTCCTTCAGCCATAATAACGTAGAGCAGCCAGAGTGTCGCACTTACGTCGGCCACATAGAACGCCCGGTAGTTGGTCCTCTGCATGTAGTAAATGGTTATGTAGAGGGCGATCGTGAGTGCGCCTATCAGCGGTATGTATATCCAGCTTTTAGGTCTGACAGCCAGCAGCATGAATACGCATATAAACGCAAGTGCAATGATATGCATGCCGGTAAAGCTGCGTTCCCTCAAAGCTTTAAGTGTCTTTCTTACAAACTTCTTAACGGCCTTCTCCACCGTCATATACGTCGAAAGAGCCGGTGCGTTGATTTTGTTGATGGTCTTTAAATTCTCAAGCGATGCGGCCCCGTCATAGTCGAGCACAAACCTGTCAATGGTCAGAATGTCGTTCTCGCTGATGCCTGCTGCATCATACTCATCCTTGAATTTCTCATAGTTATCGACCAGAGGATAATCCGTGATCTTTATACGCTGCGCCTGATACTCTCTCGCCAGAGCGAGCTCAGGAGTGGATGCGTTCATGCGATCTGACTGCATGTCGAAAGGATACGGCACTACGAGCAGCGCGACTATCACCAGAATCAGACCTATCTCCAGTACCGGCTTTTTGCCTTTGAAGTACTCTTTTCCGTTAAGTATCCACCATACGAGCATGAACAGACACACGTATGAAAGCGCCGGGAACATACCCATCTGCCTGTATGACACACCGATGAAGTACAACAGAAAACCGCCAATATACGCCAAAATGTTTTTACGCCTCGTATAAGCATCAGCGACATAAAGCAGTCCGGAAGCCATCAGCAGAGCCGAAGTCTTTGTGAACTGTATGGCACTGTAGTGGTCGAAGGAAAAGAATGCTATCACCACTGCCGCGAGCAGCCACTCGGTAACCTCCCTGCTTCTTTCGATGAGCACCCTATACACAGCAGTAAACGCTATGCACGACATTACTATCTGCGAAAGCATGAATATGTTCACACCGGTAAACAGCTTCTGCAGCACTATAAGCACACGGCACAGATAGTAATTGACGAAGCCGACATACGGATAGCCTTCAGCTATCTTACAGGCTATCGAGTAGTCGTCATTTGTCTCATAGTACATCGGCGCAAAGTGCATAACGGCAAACAGGATCGCCAGATTGACAGCAATCGAAACCAGCCAGAATACCCATGCGGATGTGCCTCCACTGCTGACGTTTTCATTACTGTCTTTCATATATGCATGCTTATCTTCATATACTCCGTTTTTCATAGACTTATTCCTTCACTGGTCTTAGTCTGCACTTGTTCTTTTGTCATCTTAACATCGAATGCCTGTTTTTCAAATAAAAAACGGCAATTAGCAGGAATAATATCCTGTTCTGCCGTACATTATTATCATTTACAAATATGCCCGGATGTCAAGGCCTTCTCATTTTTATGCCGGCATCACCACTATGGCCTGCGTGAGTCCCCATCTCCGCGAAGTCCGTTTTTTGAGCAGTCCTGGATGTTTTTATTCCTACTTCGTCCCTGACTATAAACTGTGGAGTTTTATTCAGCATCAGAAGTGTCTTCCCTACATACTCGCCAAAGACTCCCATCATCATAAGCAGTATCCCGAACAGCATCATAAGTATGCACATCATTGATGACCAGCCCATTGGTATATCCGGTGAAAGGATCTTGTTTACTATCAGAATGATCGTGAGAACCGCCCCAATCACAGCAGCAAAAATACCCACAAACAAGCTTATGCGCAGAGGTATTGCTGAAAAATTCCAGTATGCCATCCAAAGCCTGAGAAGCTTTTTGAATGTGTATCCGGACTGGCCGTAATCCCTCTTAAAATGCTCAACAGGCACCATCCCTATATTTTTAGTTGCCCTGTAGAATATGGCATCAATATATGGATTATACGTTTCGAAGGTGATCACTTCATCACGCAGGGCTTTGGTAATTATCCAGAAGTTGCTTGACTCAACATTCTTTGGTCTTCCGAGCATAATGCGCGATGTCGTTTTGTTGATCCTGCTTGTCAGGTTCTTTATCGCTGAATTCTTTTTTTCAGGATATATTCCGTAAACCAGATCATATCCTTCTTCTATTTTATGTATAAGCTTGAACATCTGCGACGGGTGCGTCTGCATATCGTCGTCCATCCCCATCACGTATTGCCCGCTTGTGAACCGCAGCCCGGCCATCAAAGCATTATGCTGGCCGAAGTTCTTCATAAGATTGATACCTTTTATATTACTGTGTTCACGGGCCAATTCTTTGATCACATCAAAAGTATTATCAGTTGAGCCATCATTGACAAGGATGATCTCGCACTCATATCCCTTGTTATGACTGAACTCTTCTAAAATAAGCTCTGCTTCTTTTTGTATAGTTTTTTCAGAATAGTAGCAAGGGATAACTATTGATATAAGCATTTTTCAACTCCTAAAACGATTTGATTGCATCAGCGATCATTTGCATCTCTTTTTCACTGTAACGCTGATCAACCGGTAAAGGCAGTATGTTGCACGACCAGTCACGTGCAGTATCATCAGCTTCAGGCATTTCGCAGAGATAGCTCCAGTTAGTCGGTACAAAAATGCTTTTTTCTGCCAGATATCTGCGAAGCCTGACCCCGTCTTTACAGTAATACGGATATGCAAACGGACAATCCGGCAAAACGCGATTGAACACATTTTCATCAGGCAGAAGTCTGCTTAGCATATTGTAGTTATCCAGTCTTTTCCGCCTGACATCCTGGTAATCAATTGCCTTAAGCGTGTTTTCTGTCAGAAGAGACATTCTTTTAGGTGTAATATTGTCA
>JBGUVT010000140.1:0-8113 GCA_045220485.1 Anaerovoracaceae bacterium
GCTTGTGGTTCGCTACACTTGGCGGTAAATACCCGTGACGGGACTTTCACCCGTTAGAACTGCGCCATGCCCGGCACACATAGAAAAGATTCCCGGCACAACCGGGAATCTTTTTATTGTTTTTCTATGCCTCGCTAAAAGCGATCGTCGCTTTTACTGCTCTGTGCCAGCCATCCAGCTTTTCTCTTCTTTCCTTTTCTCCCAGAGAAGGTTTGAATGTCTTTGCGATTTCCTTGCTTGCTACAATGTCCGCAAGACTGTCGTAATAACCGACTGCAAGACCTGCAAGATATGCCGCTCCGAGAGAGGTGGACTCTATCGAAGCATATCTGACGATGTCCACATCCGAAATATCAGCCTGGAACTGCATCAGCAGGTTATTCATAGCAGCACCGCCGTCGACCTTCAGCGCAGTTATTTCTTTACCGGTGTCAGCTTTCATCGCTGAAAGGAGGTCCTCATTCTGGTAAACAAGCGACTGCAGGGTAGCCCTTACGATATGTTCACGTGTGGTACCTCTTGTTATACCGAACATGGCTCCTCTTGCCTCAGGATCCCAGTATGGGGCACCCAGTCCCACAAATGCAGGAACCACGAATACTCCGCCTGCGTCAGGGACCTGTTTTGCAATGTCCTCAGACTCAGATGCATCACGGAAGAATCTGAGCTGGTCTCTGAGCCATTGTATCGCTGCACCGCATACAAACACCGAACCCTCAAGCGCGTATGTGACGTTTCCGTCCAGGCCCCATGCAATAGTTGTCAGAAGACCGTTCTTTGAATATACCGGCTTGTCTCCGGTATTAAGAAGCAGGAAGTTTCCGGTGCCGTATGTGCTCTTTACATCACCTTCGTTGAAGCATGCTTCTCCGAAGAGAGCAGCCTGCTGGTCTCCTGCGGCTCCGGTGATAGGTATAGGGCCACCGAAGATCTCATCTATAGTATCTCCGAAGCAAGCCGAGCATTCTACAGGCTCTGGCAGCATGCACATCGGTATATTCAGAAGACTGCAGAGCTCTTCATCCCATTTGAGAGTATTTATATCAAAAAGCATCGTTCTGCATGCGTTGGAATAGTCAGATACGTGAACCCTGCCGCCTGTCAGCTTCCATATAAGCCAGCATTCTATGGTTCCGAAAAGGAGCTCACCCTTCTCTGCTCTTGCTCTGACGCCCGGAACGTTTTCGAGTATCCACGCAAGCTTGGTGCCGCTGAAATAAGGGTCAGCAAGCAGCCCGGTCTTCTGCTTGATCATCTCTTCGTGAGGTTTCAGTTTAGCAGCGTAATCAGCTGTTCTGCGGCACTGCCAGACGATAGCGTTATACACAGGGATGCCCGTCTTCCTGTCCCATACAACAGTCGTCTCTCTCTGGTTGGTGATACCGATTGCGGCGATGTTTTTGTATGTAAGTCCGGCTTTCAGCAGTGCCTCCTGGGCGGTACCCATCTGGGATGCCCATATCTCCATTGCATCATGCTCTACCCAACCTTCATGAGGGAATATCTGCGTGAATTCTCTCTGTACGACGGATTTGATATTGCCGGCCTTGTCATAGATTATGGTCCTTGAGCTCGTTGTGCCCTGGTCAAGCGCCATTATGTATTTTTCCATGCTGCTATCCTTTCTATACAAAAAGCGACATTATTGAATTGCTTATATCGATGCCCTGCTCCGTAAGCTTAAGGCCTTCATTATCGATAATCAGGAGTCCCCTTTCTGCATATCCGAAGGCTTCCTCTTTTGCTTCAGCAAATATCTCCCAGAAACAGGCTTTGTAGTCATCTGATGCTGCAGGATTCTTTTTCACCGCGTCATCTGCTTCCATATATGCGAGTACAGCATCTTTATAGCTGATGCCTTCCCGCCTTCTGAGCCCGGTAAATACGGACTCGCTGATATTATCTAAAGCAGTGTTTTTGTGTTCTTCTGCTACCGGGAGCCTTCCCTCGCCGAGAGCTGAAAGGTATTCATTAAGATCCGAAGTGTTCTTATATCTGACACCATTTATGAATCCGCTCGCGCCCAGACCCAGGCCGATATATTCGTCCATGTTCCAGTAGAGACTGTTGTGCTTCGATCTGTAAGGACTCGGAGCATCAGGATCATCGCCCTTCCTGGCAAAGTTGCTGATCTCGTAATGCTCATAGCCGGCTTCCCTGAGCCTGCGGCATATCCTGTGGTAAGTTTCCCGGTCCTCTTCATCGGATACCTCAATGAGCTCACCCTCCTCAGCCATTTTGCCGAAAGGTGTTCCTTCTTCTATCTGAAGACTGTAGCATGAGATATGTTCCGGGCTGAAAGCGATTATTTTGTCGAGATCGTCAAGCGCGTTATCGCCGCTCTCACCAGGTATAGAAAACATCAGATCAAGATTGACATTGTCAAAGCCCTTCCTTCGGATGATATCCATGTCCCGGGCTACATTCTCTGCTGTATGTATGCGTCCCAGATAATGCAGTCTGTCGTTGTCCATCGACTGCACACCCATTGAAAGACGGTTTACTCCCATAAACTTATAAGCCTGGAGCTTTGCAAGCATCACGCCGTCCTTACGCCCCAGTGTTGCCGGGTTTGCCTCAAGAGTAAACTCAGCACCGGGATCCACCACGAACGAGCGCCTCAGGGTCCTTACCATCTCTGACATGGACGAGATATCCATAACGGAAGGTGTCCCTCCTCCGATGTATATGGTATCTATCGGCTTATCCGTTCCGTTTTCCTTTTCAAGGGCCGCCCTGAGCTTTATCTCCTTTTCGAGACCATCGGTGTATTCCTTTCTGGGCGAACCTTCCGCATTGAATGAAAGGAACGCGCAGTATCTGCATTTCTGCACGCAGAAAGGCATATGGATGTAAATGCCTCTTTTTTTGTCCATATTATCTGCCGTCATCGAGTTTGAGGACTTCAGTGAAAGCTTCCTGAGGTACCGTCACGGAACCAAACTGCCTCATTCTCTTCTTTCCTGCCTTCTGTTTCTCGAGAAGTTTCTTCTTTCTTGTTATATCTCCGCCATAGCACTTGGCAAGAACGTCCTTGCGGTAAGCTCTCACCGTTTCGCGTGCGATGATTTTCTGACCGATAGCAGCCTGGATCGGCACTTCGAACTGATGACGAGGTATTATCTCCTTGAGTTTCTCGCAGATGCCTCTTCCCTTCGCCATAGCTTCCTCTTCAGGCACAATGGTCGAAAGCGCGTCTATCGGCTCGCGGTTGAGGAGTATATCCAGTTTGACGAGCTTAGCCGGCTGGTATCTGAGGAACTCATAGTCCAGCGATGCATAACCTCTGGTGCGTGATTTCAGCGCGTCAAAGAAATCGTATATTACCTCATTCAGCGGCATCTCATAGTGAAGCTGCACTCTGGTCTTTGTCAGGTATTCCATGTGGACCATATTTCCGCGGCGGTTCTGACAAAGGGTCATGATACTTCCTACATATTCATTAGGAGTCATGATGTCGGCCTTTACAATAGGCTCCTCGATATGAGCAATGAGTGCCGGAGCCGGTAGGTTCGACGGATTCTGGATATCGAGGACCTCTCCGTCCTTCATTACTACTTTATATACTACTGACGGGAGAGTCGTGATCACGTCGAGATCAAACTCTCTGGCAAGTCTCTCAGTAATAACATCCATATGAAGGAGGCCCAGAAAACCGCATCTGTATCCATAACCCAGAGCTGCTGAATTTTCAGGTTCAAAATTGAACGCTGCGTCATTCACCTGAAGTTTTTCCAGAGCGTCCTTTACGTTCTCATACTTCTCTCCTTCTGCAGGGAATATGCCGCAGTAAACCATCGACTGCGCCTTTTTATAACCCTTCAGCGGTGCATTTGCCGGATCATTCGCAAGAGTGATCGTATCACCGACACGCGCATCAGCTACCTGCTTTATGCTTCCGCATATGTAGCCTACCTCACCGGCCTTGAGCTCATCTGCAGGCACAGTACCCGGTATGCAGTAACCTACCTCTGTGACCTCGTAGTTTTTGCCGGTGTTCATCATGCGTATAGTGTCGCCCCTTTTGACTCTTCCGTCAAAGATGCGGGTGTAGATAATAACACCTTTATAACTGTCATAGTAAGAGTCAAAAATCAGTGCCTTTAGCTTTCCGTCCGGGTCGCCCTGCGGAGGAGGTATCACTTCGATCAGCTTCTCAAGCATTTCATCGATACCCATACCCGTCTTAGCGGAGATCTCCGGAGCTTCAGACGCATCGAGTCCAATTATGTCTTCTATCTCGGCTCTTGCATCATCAGGACGTGCGGAATCAAGATCCATCTTGTTGAGCACAGGCAGAATCTCAAGATCCTCATCGAGAGCAAGATACACATTCCCCAGAGTCTGTGCCTCTACACCCTGAGTCGCATCCACAACAAGCACCGCGCCGTCGCATGCAGCAAGCGAACGCGACACTTCGTAATTGAAGTCCACATGTCCCGGGGTGTCGATCAGGTTGAGAATATAGTCCTGACCATCCTTCGCCTTGTACTGCAGTCGTGTCGTCTGCAGTTTGATCGTTATTCCGCGTTCACGCTCAATATCCATGTTATCGAGATACTGCTCCTTCATGTCGCGGGCTTCGACGAGTCCCGTCTTTTCTATAAGACGGTCAGCAAGGGTGGATTTGCCGTGGTCGATGTGGGCTATTATGCTGAAATTTCTAATATTGTCCAGATAACTCATTTTTCCTTATTCCTTTTAGAACATTATCCATTTAATTATAAAGAAAACACGGGGCTTTTTCGAGGGGTTCCCCTGATTTGGGCGTAAAAAAACAGCCGGGAGACACTCCGGCTGAAGGCGCATTTAACTTATACGCTGTGTGGGGACGGGTGAGAATTACTTTGCGCTGAGCGCGTTGAGCTTCTTCTCGAATCTGGAAATCTTACGAGCTACGGTGTTCTTGTGGAACGTACCTTTTGCTACTGCCTGCATCAGCTTCTTTTCAGCGTGCTGGAATGCCTTCTTAGCCTCTTCTGCATCACCGGACTCAACCGCTGCGAGGAATGCCTTCTCAGCTTCCTTGATGTGGTTCTTTACTCTGATGTTGCGAGCTGTCTTTTTGTCGATAACCTTGATTCTTTTCTTTGCGGATTTAATGTTTGCCATTATTTATACCCCACTTTCATTATTAATGCATTAATTCGCAACGGGTATTATATGACATAGGCAAATAGAATACAAGCAAAAAATAAGATAATTGAAAAATAAAAATCCGGTAAAACAGAGTGATCAGAACCCCGGTGGTTTTGATATGGTGTTGAACATTGCCAGGCTGAATATCAGCTGTCTGACATCATCACCTGAGGACAGTTTAACTGATCCTATACCGGCTTTTCCCAGTCTTCTTTCGAGCTCTCCGTCAAGGATCTCATCATAAGACAGCCTCGGTATGGTATCTCTGAGCAGACTGATCAGCTCTTCGTTTCCGGGATCCAGATCTATCGATATTTTGTGCCCGTCATGTGTCACAAACTTATGCATTCCGGCACCTCTTTCCTCTTCATGTATTTACTGTGAACCCTAAAATCCCATTGTCACAGATACCGGGCAATGGTCGCTGCCGTATATGTCCGTGTGTATTACTGCGTCTTCCAGCTTGTCCCTCAGTCGATTTGATATGATGAAATAGTCTATGCGCCACCCTGCGTTCCGTTCTCTGGCTTTCATGCGGTATGACCACCATGAGTATGTAACGGTATCCGGATACAGATAGCGGAATGTGTCTGTAAAGCCTGCTCCGAGGAGCTCACTCATTTTACCGCGCTCTTCATCTGAAAATCCGGCATTGCCCCTGTTTGGACCCGGATTCTTAAGATCTATCTCGTTATGCGCCACATTAAGGTCTCCGCAATAAATGACAGGCTTTATCTTGTCGAGTTCACTCATATATGCCCTCATCGCATCCTCAAACTCGCATCTGTAATCTATACGCGCGAGTCCGTCCTGTGCATTTGGAACATAACAGCATATGAGGTAAAATTCCGGGTATTCAAGAGTGATCACTCTTCCCTCATCATCATGCTCTCCCTTGATTCCGTAAGCGACAGAAAGCGGTTCGCCCACTGATTTCTTCACGAATATCGCGGTGCCCGAGTAACCTTTCTTCACGGCGCAGTTGTAGTATTCATAGTAGTCTTCCGGATGGAAATCAGCCTGACCTTCCTGCATCTTGGTTTCCTGAAGGCAGAAAAAGTCCGCATCAAGATCATTGAATATATCCTCGAATCCTTTTTTCAGAACGGCTCTGAAGCCGTTGACATTCCAGCTGACGAATTTCATGTCTTTCTCCGATCTTTTTAATTTATCGTGAACGGTACTGCGACCCAGTCCTTATACTTTCCCTCACCGCGTACTATGGCATAGCCTGTACCGGACTCGGTATTCTTTACGAACGACAGTATATAATGCCTTCCCCGGCGGAGTTTTTTCCCGTCATATGTCACGGTTACTTCCGGCTCTGCCTTGTGATTTTTCAGCTTATAACTGTCGGCATCAAACTCGATTTTGCAGTCCCCTACTGATACGGCGTTCTTTTTCCCTTCAGCTAATGTGCTGTATACTCTGTTCGGCTCTATGTACCAGATGTCATGATCCACGTTCCCGCCGATACCTCCTACGGCTGCATCCTCGGCACACTGCCAGTAGCGGAAATTGCCCTTTACATCGCAGGCTCCGCCATACTGGGCAGCCCAGATGACTGCCTCATCGTCAAGAAGCGTCGAGTCCATATAATTGGTCAGCATGTCATAATTTGCATAGACCGCCGACTCGTATCCCTCTTTCTCAACTCTGCGGCAGAATGCGAGCACTACATCATGATACATCGATGACGCAGGCATCTCTCCTGCTTCTACCTTCTGCTGAAGTCTGCCGCCGTTGTACAGTTCGTAATCGATTACAAGCGGCATTTCTATGTCATAGCGCTTTACAAGCTTCAGAAGATATTCCGCTTCTTCTACAGCTTCGGCTTCGTTGAGTGCCTGCGAGAAGAAATACGCTCCGCACATGATGCCTGCCTTACCGGCCTTTTTGATGTTTTTCCTGAAGTCTGCATCTTCATTGAGTTCTCCGGTCTCGGCGCTTCTGTAACCTGCACGGATGAATACAAAATCGGCTCCGCTCGACTTTACCTTCTTCCACTTTATTTCATCCTGATGCTCTGAGACATCGATACCATGTACCACCACGCAGTTCTCAAAACGGTCCGAGTGTGTCAGTCCTTCATCGCTCAGTTTTATACGGGAGATTCCTCCAATGTAAAACACCAGCTTAAGGATCCCCACCAGGATCAGCAGTACAAGCAGTGCCGCGGTTATCGTCTGCAGTGTTAACATATAAGAACGTTTTCTCTTTTTTATCTTCTTTACGTCCTTTTTTACTATTTCCTGTTTTGTTTCTTTATCAGCCAACTGGCCCACCTCTAGAATTCGTCTGTATGCATGTATGGCATGAGCTCACGCTCTAGTTCAACTCTGTGATGCTTCGTATAGATGCCCGGGAGTCCTCCGGTATGCATGAATATAACATCAGAGCCCTTCTTTATGCTTCCGTTTCTCGCTCCGTCAACAACCGCCTCAAAGGTCTTGCCTGTATAGCACGGATCTATAATTATCGCTTCCTTGCGGGCAAGATAGTACATGACTTCGCGCACCTCATCTACAGCATTGTTGTATGCTCCGTGGATGTAATGAGTCACGATATTGAAATCATCGGCTGTGATACCCCAGTTGCTGCTGTATCCGGCAAAGGCCTCACATGCTTTTTTATAGTAATCGCAGAGAGCTTCGCGGAGAGCCGTTTCATTCTCTTCCTCATCTGTGGCATCTTCGGCATATGGCAGCACATTGATGCCTACAAGCTTAAGGGCTGATCCGCACTCCTTCAGGCCGATCAGCATTCCGAGGTATGTACCCATGCTTCCGACTGTGACATAAACCGATGCATCACCGATGCCAAGTTCCCTGGCCTGTTTGTCGAGCTCCATCGCGCACTCCACGTAGCCGAGCATTCCTATCTCGTTGGAACCGCCCATCGGAACCTAGTATAGCTTTTCGCCCTCCGCTGTGTCCTTGTCACTGACTGCCTGTTTTCCGGTCTCCATATCTTT
>JBGUVT010000141.1:0-3606 GCA_045220485.1 Anaerovoracaceae bacterium
TGCTTTCTCGACCCGTGTTCCACGAGCACCGAGTTGAGCGAGAGTTCCGCGCCTTCATCAAATGCCTTTGTAAGGTCATTTCCGGACTTATCAAGCACTTTGAAGTACTCATCATCTATCGGAACGATCTCGGCAGGTTCGCGCGGCACGGACAGTCCTGCGGCTGTCTCAGGGCATATTGTAACATAATCATGAGTTCTGCAGAACTCTATGACATCATCATTTTTGTTATTGCCTCCATTGTATTTGCAGTCAAATCCCAGGAGACATCTGCTTACTATATACATTTTATCTCTTCCTTCAGCTGTTTTATGGGTTTATGTGCGGTCGACAAGGGTAACTATGGTATTACCTTCTCCGCCCTGATCGTACGGCGCCGACTTGTATGACTCAACATGCTTGTTGCGTCTGAGCTCAGCTCTGAGGCCTTTTCTGAGAATTCCGGAACCTCTGCCGTGTATTATGTTGACGGTCTTGAGCCCTGCCAGGAAAGCGTCGTCAATATACTTGTTCATCCTGTCAGTGGCATCATCGAGGTTCATTCCGATGAGGTTGATCTCAGTGCTCACGTTCTTGGTTTTGCCGAACGACATATTGCCGTATTTGGCCTTTTTCTTTTCCTTGTTGCCCTGCGGCTCGGACTCAGCAATCACTACATCCTTGACGTTTACAGTCATGCGTATAGATCCCAGTCTGATGCGGAAGTTGCCTCTTGAATCCGGAAGGCTCTCCACATCACCCGTCTGATCGAGCCTGGTGTATTTGACCTTCATTCCGACCTTAAGGTCTTCAGGGTCAGGCATCTTGCCGGTCTGTATTGTCTCCACTTTAGGAGCATCCGCAGGTTTGAGCGCGGATTCAGCCTGTCTGAGCTTTCTGCGGCTCTCTGCTGCTCCCCCCGCTATGTGTCCTTCGTTGAACCCTGCGTTCTTCTTTCTGTGCTGAATATCTCTGAGCTCGCTTGCGATCTCATCAATGGTTCCCTGAGCATCTCTGAGCATAACGCCGGCTTTCCTTCGGGCATCTTCAACGATCTTTGCCGCTTCTGCTCTGGCCTTAGCGAGTTCCTTTTCGGCTTCGCTCATGGCCTCCTGCGCAGCTTCCCTTTCTCTGCCGGCCTCTGCAAGTCTGGCCTCAGCCGCCGCCTGGTCAGCTTCGACTCTGCTCACGGCCTCTTCAAATTCCAGCTGCTCCTCGCCCATGAGCTCCGCCGCCCGCTCGATAATCGATTTATCAAGGCCGAGCTTCTCGGAAATCTCAAAAGCGTTGGATTTGCCCGGAAGTCCGACTCTGAGCTTATAAGTCGGCGAAAGGGTCTCAACATTGAATTCCATTGAAGCATTCTCGACTCCCGGAGTCGAAAGCGCGTATTTTTTAAGTTCCGTATAATGTGTTGTTGCCGCCACAAGAGCTCCGGCTTCCTTCAGTCTCTCAAGCTCTGCTATTCCGAGCGCAGCTCCTTCAAGAGGATCCGTGCCTGCTCCGAGCTCGTCGAGGAGCACCAGACTTCCCTCTCCCGCGTTTCTGAAAATCTCAATGATGTTCTTCATGTGCGATGAGAAGGTGCTGAGGCTCTGCTCTATACTCTGCTCGTCGCCTATGTCGGCGAAGATCTCCTGCAGCACCGGCAGGCTGGTACGCTCATCTGCAGGAACATGCAGACCGCTCTGGGCCATAAGGCACAGCAGACCGATCGTCTTGAGAGTTACCGTTTTGCCGCCCGTGTTAGGACCGGTTATAAGGAGAGTCGTCCAGTCGCGCCCAAGCTCTATGTTTGTAGGCACTACCTTATCCGCAGGTATGAGCGGATGGCGTCCCGTCTTTATATCAATTATGTTGTCTCCGTTGAGCTGCGGCTCGGCACCGTCCATCATCACCGAGAGCTTTCCCTTGGCGTTGATGAAATCGAGCTCGGCCATCAGCCGCTGGTCGTTCAGCAGGCTCTGGAAATGTTCACCGACTCTGCTGCTGAAGAGCTCAAGAATCCTTGTGATCTCTGCCTGCTCGTCCAGTTCCAGCTGTCTTAACTCGTTGTTGAGAGTGACTACAGCCTGCGGCTCCACGAAAAGAGTCGCTCCCGTTGAGGACTGGTCGTGCACCATTCCCGGGAAGAGGCTTATATACTCTCTCTTGACCGGTATAACATACCTTCCGTTACGCATCGTTACAATGGCGTCCTGAAGATGTGACTTAGCGGATGACGAGCTGACCATCTTCTGCAGGCGCGACTTAATGAGGTCATTCTTGTTTCTCATGTCTCGCCTTATGGACTTCAGCACAGGGGACGCGTTGTCCGACATCTCGTCCTCACTGATTATGGCATCGTAAATATCCTTCTCCAGCCTTACCTCAGGGTCAAGAAGGCCCGCGATCTCGGATATGACTTTAAGCCCTTCAGGCATGTCCTCCTTAAGGAATGCCTTTACCTGGCGCGAGGAAGCGATGCTCGCACGCACCTGCAGCAGCTCTCTCATGCTGAGGCATCTGCCTCTTCTTGCCATGGATACAATGCTGCTGATGTCTCCGATCTCCCCTACCGGAATGCTTCCCTTATGAACAATAACGGAAACCGCTTCAGTAGTTTCCGTTAGTGCATCCTTTGCCATGCGCATATTGGTCATCGGCTCGAGCTGCGCTATTCTATCCTTAGCCAGTCCCGAACCCGCCTGATTGCGCAGGAGGTCAAGTATTTTATTGAATTCGAGGAGTGTCAGTATCTTAGAATTCATCTTCGCTGTTCAGTCTCTTGATGGATTTCAGCTCGTTCCTCAGATTGACGTTCTCCATCTGGAGGTCAAAATAAGCATTCTCCATCTCTACGAGCTTATCCTGAAGCTTCTTCTGATCTTCGGTGTTCTGTGTCTGTCTGTCAACTTCAGAAGACATCTTGTCCTTAAGATCTGTGACCTGCTTCTTGGACTGCTCCCACAGCTGGATGTAGTGCTTAACGTCGTTATCAAGCTGATAATTCTCTGTCTGGAGCTTGAGCGTCATGTCCGTGTTATCCATGAGCTTCTCTGCGATATTAAGTGCTGTCAGTACCGCAGCCTTGTAATTAGGATTGACATTGAGCGCCTTGCTTACTGCTCTGAGCTCCTCATCTACCATTTTAGCGATATCCTTGATGCGTTCTTCGCTCTTGTCGCTGGAAAGCACATAATTGGTTCCGCAAATGATTACATCGGCTCTGTTCTTTTCCATTTCTTACCTCGCATTGATAATTCTTGTTATCTGCCGCGAACGGCTTCATACATAAGTATGGCCGCTGCGACAGCTGCATTTAGAGATTCGATCCTGCCTCTCATAGGAAGCGTCACCTTCACATCTGCCATTTCTATCATGGCGTCGGATACACCGCTTCCCTCATTGCCTATTATAAGGGCTATGCCTTTGCTGAGATCCTCCTCGTAGTACGGCACGCCTCCGTCAACTGCAGTGACGGCAATGCGTCTGCCGGATCTTCTGAGGATATCTCTGAGTCTTTCCTCGCCTGAAACGTATATTACCGGGATCTCGAAGATCATTCCCGCGGTCGCCCTCAGCACTTTAGGCGAATATATATCCACCGTGCCGCTCATTGCGATTATAGCCTTGTAGCCCGCGGCG
>JBGUVT010000142.1:0-2122 GCA_045220485.1 Anaerovoracaceae bacterium
GGCTTCATCGGGTCAATAGCGGAGGCAGCAAATTCTTGATTCCAAGGCGTGTTTGCTGCCTTTGATCTTGGCGAGTTTCATCGGGTCAATGGCGGAGGCAGCAAATTCTTGATTCCAAAGCGCGTTTGCTGCCTTTGCTCCTGATAGGCTTCATCGGGTCAATAGCGGAGGCAGCAAATTCTTGATTCCAAGGCGTGTTTGCTGCCTTTGATCCTAGCGGACTTCTCGAGTTGGCAGTCATTTTTTCAAACTTGTCTGTGTGCAACTGCATAAGCGGCCGCGCCCGTATACTGGTGTAAATTAAATAGAGCCAATGGCTCAAACTTTAGGTATAATGTTAAACGACCAAATCCAACATAATACCAAGGAGGATGAACCATGGCTCAACTTAATATTACATTGAATCAGGAAGAAATACTATCACTTCTTCAAGAAAATAGTGGTGATGCTTTTAAAAAGCTTCTTCAGGAAAGCCTGAACGCTGTCCTTAAGGCGGAGTCAAAGGAACAGCTTAAAGCAGAACCCTATGAACGGACAGAAGAACGCACAGACTGCCGTAATGGATCCAGAGAACGAGTCCTAACTACAAGGATCGGTACAATAACACTCACTGTACCCCGGCACCGGTGTGAGCCATTCAAAAGCATGATCTTTGACAACTACTGCCGGAGCGAAGCTGCACTCATTGCGGCGATGGCGGAGATGGTGGTCAATGGTGTGTCAACAAGAAGAGTTTCTCTGGTTGTAGAGCAGCTCTGTGGGAAAAGTATCTCCAAGTCATCCGTCTCCGAACTCTGTAAAGACCTCGACAAAGCAGTCAAAGAATTCAGGGAACGGCCTCTGGAAGGCAATTACCCGTTCCTTATTGTAGACGCAACCTACTTTAAAGTCAGAGAGAACCACAGGGTCATTTCCAAAGCTCTGATGATTGCGCTTGGCATAAATGAAAACGGTAAGCGGGAGATCCTGGGCTTTGAGCTGTATGACTGCGAAAACAAGGATAACTGGTATGACTTCCTTATGCACCTCCAGGCCAGAGGCTTGAAGGGACTGAAGGTGATCACTTCAGATGCACATGAAGGAATTCTTCACGGGATCAGGAGGGTCTTCCCACAAGTTCCATGGCAGCGATGCCAGTTCCATTTCATAAGGAACATAGTCGATAAAGCCCCCAAGAAATATCAGGCCGGCCTGCGCGTCGAGCTATATGCCATGTTCCAGTGCAGTGATATAAAAGAAGCAAGAAAGAAACGTGATTCAATCCTGCAGGACTATACAGATGTAGCTCCAAATGCAATGGAATGTCTGGATAACGGCTTTGAGGCTGCTGTAACAGTTTTCTGCCTTCCTGAATCCATACGCAAAATGATCCGGACAACAAATTACATTGAACGCATCAACAGAGAACTCAAAAGGCGTTCAAATGCAATCGGAGTCTTCCCCAATGGTGAGTCAGTTGTACGCCTTATGGGAACGGTGCTGATTGAGCATCACGAGAAGCTGCAGGGAAAGGGAAGACTGTTCTATAATCCAGCGTATCAGGAAGTCCTGGCTAAGTCGGACCGGCTTAAAGAGATTGCCAGAGAGCAGACTGATCTGTACGCAGCCTGATGACCAGAAGACCGGCAACTGCCTGATACAAGGGCTGTGGATTTATGGATAACCGGCATTACGCTATGGACAATCCGTGGAAAAGCCGTGGACAGCTGAGCTGACCACACCTTTCCCACAGCTTGCCCACAGCTCCATAACCGCACCGGTTATCCACAAGCCCCACAGCCCCGGCAACGGACTACGGGCTAACTACTTCGCTCTGTCTGTTAGAACTATTTATTGTTATCAAAGTACCTAAAGGAATTTACACACAAATTCGGACTTGACTTTTGTTTTCTTTTGATAAGAACACTTTACTGCGGAAAGATAAAAATATAAGGCTTATTTCATTAAAAACAGATTAAAAAGGATTTCCGCGTTCCGGGGCATCGACTGCTCCGCAACACGAAAATCCTTTATACACCGTTATAAGCGTGTCATTAACTCTGCTTTGTCATCAAAACTACAGTCTCGACATTCTCCGTAAACGGGAACATATCATAGGCAACAGCTTCCCTCGCCTTGTAGC
>JBGUVT010000143.1:0-11957 GCA_045220485.1 Anaerovoracaceae bacterium
GAGGCTCTCGGACTCAAGTCGATGACTGAAAAATACGGTTTCACGCAGGAGCAGGTATCCGCCTCACTCGGAAGAAGCCGCACATATATCACGAACAGCATCAGGCTGCTCAAACTACCGGAAGAGATACAACAGTACGTGTCTAGCGGACAAATGTCCGCAGCTCACGGAAGAACTATCATAAACATCCCTGACAAGGCAAGACAGAAAGAGATTGCGGAAAAGATCATACGCAATGACCTTTCTGTAAGAGCTACCGAAAGGCTTGCCGAAAAGGTCAAGGACGAACTCAGACCTGAGCGCAAGAAACGCAAAAAGACTGCTGTGGCAGATAAGGCGAAAGCCGCCGAGATCACGGCTGTTGAAAGAGAGCTCATGACTCTGCTGGGAACAAAGGTTAACATCACCGGAGATGACAGCAAGGGAAAGATAGAGCTCGAGTATTACAGCCTCGATGAGCTCAACAGGCTTATCGATGCTCTGAGGGATGCCTTCAAGTAGAGAGGAGAAGTCATGGACATTCAATACATCAGGACGCTTCCTATACCGGCCTGTGCGGTTGACCCCGATGGCAAAATATCCGGTGCAAATCCGCTCATGAAGAACGTATTCGTCTACGAAGACATCGTAGGGACAAACTTCTTCACAATGACCGGTTTCAAGCGAGACCAGCTCATGCAGGCTAACAAGGAAGAAAAGGTCCTTGAGCGTAACGGAAAGCTCTTCAAGCTCTGGATCAATGAGGACGCGAAGGAAGACGAAGATATAGTCGTGTTCTTTGACGAAGCGACTGCAAGAGAGTCTTTCAAGAGCAAGCTCGAGAGCGAACGTGCGGCCATCGTGTACATCAACATCGATAACTACGATGAGCTGATTGCAAGCTCTCCGGAGGATCTCAGAAGACTGATCCCGGCTCAGATAGACGGTCTGCTGCGTAAATGGGGAGATTCTTTCCAGTCTCCGGTTATCAGTACCGGGGAAGACAGATATGTCATGTACACCACAAGAGGACAGCTGGACCGCATGATCGAGGAGAATTTCAGCATACTCGATGAGGTGAGGAACCTCGAGTCCAGGATAGACTTCCCGGCGTCCATCAGCTTAGGTATAGGAATCTCTACTGAGTCTCTGATCGAGTCGACAGAACTTGCGGAAGCGGCTCTGGAGCTCGCACTGGGACGCGGAGGTGACCAGGCTGTTGTAAAGACAGACGACGGTACACGCTACTATGGAGGAGTTCTGCAGTCGCTCGAGAAAAACAACCGCAGCAAGCCGAGAGTCATTGCTCACGCAATGAAGGCTCTTATAAAAGATGCCGACAAGGTGTTCGTTATGGGTCACAAGTGGCCTGATATGGACGCGTTCGGATCGGCGCTCGGAGCAAGCTCCATCTGCAGTTTCCTCGGCAAGGACTCATACATCGTGATGGAGAAGCACAACGAAGCGCTGGATACCATCTACGACAAGGTTGCGGACACCGGGATATATAACATTATCAAGTCCGAAAAGGCGCTCAGGATGGTGACAGACATGTCGCTGCTCATCATAGTGGACACCAACAGACCGATGCTGGTGGAATGCCCTGAGCTGGTAGACGCGTGCAAAACGAGGGTCATCATTGACCATCACAGGCTGACGACGGATTCCTACGTGAACTCGGCGGTCGCCTATGTGGAGAGCTACGCGTCATCGGCGAGCGAGCTCATTGCTGAGCTGATGCAGCACTTCTCCCAGAAGCGTTTCATCAGCAAGCTCGAGGCTGAAGCAATGCTCGCGGGAATCATGGTAGACTCCAACAACTTCTCCGGAAGGACCGGAGTGAGGACTTTCGAGGCTGCTTCGTGGCTTAAGCGCGGCGGTGCTGATTCCACCGAAGTGAAGAAGTTCTTCCAGGTAAGACAGGAGGACTTCCTTGCAAAG
Source organism: Anaerovoracaceae bacterium (assembly GCA_045220485.1). GTDB lineage: Bacteria > Bacillota > Clostridia > Peptostreptococcales > Anaerovoracaceae > Crickella. The sequence goes on from JBGUVT010000143.1 coordinate 1,921, forward strand.
GCAAATGCGATAATCGGCGCGGAATTTGCTCCTGACGGAGTCGTGTATGCCATAACAGAGGGTACCACCAACAACATTCAGGTGATCAACGCGCAGGTCGCTGACGAGCTGATGACAGTCAAAGGTACAAAGGCATCGTTCGTACTCGGGCGCAACTCAAGAGGCCAGACCGTAGTAAGCGCAAGGTCTCTGGGCGAAATAAACGTGCAGGCGCTGATGGAGAAACTCGGCGGAGGCGGACATTTCACATCAGCTGCTGTCCAGACTGACGAACCGCTGGCAGAGACACTGGCCAGAATCAAGAAGGGCGTCAGGGATGCTTTCCTCAAGGAAGAGGAAGAGCGCAAACGCACAATGAGCAAGACTCAGGAAATAGAACTGATCAGATGATCCGGAAAGACGGAGGGAATATAAATGGAAGTCATTTTGAAACAGGATGTCAAGGGAACAGGCAAGGCTGGTGACGTGGTAAAGGTGAGCGACGGTTACGCGCGCAATAAGCTGATACCGGGAGGTCTCGCAGTAGAGGCTACTCCTGCCAACAAGAAGGCCATCGAAAGAGAAAAAGCCAAAGCTAAGGAAAAATATGAAGCTGATAAAGCAGCTGCTCTTGATCTCGCCAACAGACTTCAGGACAAGATCGTTGTCGTAAAGACAAAGGTGGGCGAGAACGGCAGACTCTTCGGCGCGATCACTTCCAAGGAAATCGCTGCAGCGATCAGTGAGCAGACCGGCGAAGAAGTTGACAAGAGAAAGATCGTTCTCGACAAGCCTATCAAGGAAACAGGCATTGAAACCATTGAAATCAAGCTGTTCCAGGATGTAAAAGCCAAAGTGGTCATTAAGATCGAAGGCGGAAAATAGAAATGGACGAGGAAAGAAAAGACGTACTGCTTCCGCCGGTAGACATAGATGCCGAGAAAGCGGTGCTGGGATCCATGCTCAAAAACCAGGATGCCAGGGCCGACGTCAATGCAATGCTGAGGCCTGAGGACTTCTACCTCAAGGAACACCAGGAGATATACAGGACCATGGTCGAGATGGACCAGAAAGGCACCGGCATCGATATCACAACGGTGTATTCGGCACTGAAGCAGAGAAAGACCGCCGACATGGTGGGCGGTATCACATATCTGAGCAGGCTGATGGATGAGGCCATCGTTCCTTCGAATGCCCGTTATTACGCCGAGACCGTCTCGGACAAGTCCAAGATGAGACAGCTTATAGCCGAATCAGAAGCTATAAGGGATGCGGCGTATTCGTCCGAACTGCCGCCGGAGGATATCCTCGACAATGCCGAGCAGCGCATACTTGAGATAGCTCACAAGACTCAGCGGAGCAGTTATGTAGATATAAACGATGTGCTCTTTGAGAACATCAAGCAGCTTCAGGAGCTGGAGAAGCACGGCAACGACAGAGGCATTCCTACAGGATTCAGAGATGTCGACAAGATCCTTGGCGGCTTTCAGAAGACCGACCTTATTATCCTGGCCGCAAGACCGGGTGTCGGAAAGACCGCGTGGGCTCTCAACGTAGCTGAACACGCAGCTTCTGTGGGCAAGAAGGTAATGGTATTCAGCCTTGAGATGGCCAATACACAGCTTGGAGAGAGACTTCTTTCCATGACGTCGAGCGTTCCTCTTGAGAATATCCACAAGGGAGAGATCTCGATGGAGGAATGGGAGGACCTTTCCGCCGCACAGGACAGCTTCTACGGATACGACATGGTCATTGACGAATCGTCGGTGATAACACCTGTCGAAATGAAGAACAAATGCCGCCGCTTCAAGCAGGAGAAAGGCGATCTCGATCTGGTCGTGATCGACTATCTGCAGCTGATGAGCATGGGCGGCTACAGGATAGAGCAGCGTGAGAAAGAGATCGCTGCCATCACAAGATCGATAAAGATAATGGCGAAGGAGCTCGATTGCGCAGTCATACTGCTGTCACAGCTCTCCAGAGGTCCGGAACAGCGCGGAGGCGACCACATGCCGAAGCTGTCTGACCTTAGAGACTCGGGTGCTATCGAGCAGGACGCCGACGTAGTCATCTTCCTCAAGAGAGATGACTATTACAGCTCCGAAGAGGAACGAGCAAATATTGACGACAGCACAGGACTCACCTGCGCGGTCAATATAGCCAAGCACAGAAACGGTCCGGTCGGCATTGCGAATCTGACCTGGATCCCAAGGTACGTAAAATTCGGCAACATGGCGAGAGAGTAAAGGCTATGACAAAGGTCAGACTGTCGATAGACAAAGGAAAGGACATCTTCCTTCACAGAACCAAGGTCGAGAACCTGTTTATAAGTGAATACCTTCCGGACGCACCGGGAGACTATGTTAAGGTGTTCCTTTTCGGCCTGATGTATGCCCAGTATGAGCTTACGCCAAACAGGAGCGAGCTCGCGAAGCAGCTGAATCTGAGCGTTGAAGAGATCGCGGAAGCCTGGATCTACTGGGAATCCAGAGGTCTGGTGCGCATAATGCGCGAGAAAGACAGCAATAATGAGGAAGTGAATCACATCATTTTCCTGTCCAAGATAGAAGAGCTTTACGGCAAGCTGAGCGAGCCGCAGCTGGCTGTGGCGGCGGCATCCTCAGAAAGACCGGCAGAAGAGGATCTTCCGATCTATGTTTCTATTGACGACATGGATTTCGATGAGGTCATAAATGATAAGCTCGTCGACAGAAGACTGCGCGAGCTCTATGAAAAGTATCAGGTCACCACAGGAAGGACGATCTCGAGACAGGAGATATCCAAGATAGAGGATGCAATAAAAGTTTACGGCATAGAGCCTGAGATCTTTGACTTTGCGATCGACTATTGTGCTGATCTGGAGAAGTACAGCATAGATTATATCTTCAAGGTTGCACTGAGATGGACTGAGGAGGGCTGCCGCACAGTCGAAGAAGCCAAAAGGCTGCTCGATAAGCACAGCCGCAGGAACGACTGCTACAGACAGGTGTTCAGAGCCCTCGGCTTCAACAGGCTGCCTGCTCCGATCGACCGCGAGATCATGGACAGATGGTTCGATACCATGAACTGCTCGCTTGCAGAGGTGCTCGACGCATGCTCAGCGGCTGCAGGTATCAGGGAACCGAATCTCAAATACGTAAACAAGGTGATTGAGAACCGCCGTCTTGAAAAGGGCGGAGTCAACACCAGACTCCCGAAAGACAGCAATCAGAACGGATCTGCAGATGCGGCAGCAGCCGAAGAAGGCAGTCCGGTGAGCCGCAAGGTGCTGGCGGACTACTTCGAGTTCATCAGGAATGAAGACGAAAAGGAGCGCGAGGCGCGCATAACAGAAGTCCTCAGAAAGATACCGGGAATGAGAGAACTGTTCGAAGCGGAAAGCAATGTAAACTCAAAGATGCTTTCGCTCAGACCCGGTGCCGATAACCTTGACGCAAGGCAGAGACTGAGGGCCGAAAGAATAGAAATAGAAGAAAACAGAAAACAATTACTGACCGAAAACGGGTTCCCAAGCGACTATCTGACAAGGAAGTACAGATGCAGCATATGCAGGGACACCGGTTACACGGATGAAGGTATGGTGTGCAGCTGCTGCAGGGAACGCGCTGCAGAAGCATACAAATGGCACACGGATAAAGAAAAGGCGTAGATGACAGTTAACGAAACAGAAGAAAAAACTTTAAATACAGAAACAGAAACAGAAGAAACTTCTCAGCCCATGCTCGATGACACTCAGATAAGAGCGGCTGCTTTGGCATACGCCAGATTCCTTAAGGACAACAACCTCACTCCGGACAATCTGGGTACGGAATCTGCAGAAGAGAATTCTGAGGGATCAGAAGAAGCTCCTGAAGAATCTGCGGCAGAAGAGAAAGCGGCGGATGCAGAGGGCGGATCAGAGGAAAAGTCTGAGCAGTCCGCAGAGGAAAAAGCCGGGCAGGAAAAAGAAGAAAAGAAGAAAGAACCACAGCGGGCAGCTGATCTTGAAAAGCTCCGGAAGAGAGAGGAATCCAAAGAGAAGAACAAAGAGAAGTTCCTCAGGGAGAGAAAGATACCTTTCGCTTCCGTGATGAATGCCCACGACAAGGTCCAGGACGGCATTGACGGAACATTCAGCAAAATCGGCATGGATGTTATAAGGGGCGCACACAGGATAGTTTCAACATACAGGAATTCCAAGCGCACAATCGGTATAGCCGTTCTCCTCATATTCCTTGTGGCAGCCACTATCTTAGTTGTATTCGACTTCTTTACAGTCTACGAATACGCGTATAACGGCAAGGTCCTCGGATATGTAAATGAGCAGGAGGAGGTCACAGACGTTCTCGATATTGCCGGTAAACAGATGACGAATAACAGCACCGCGGTAGCAGACGTTAAGTTCGTTGCAAACCAGAATATCACGTTCAACCCTGTAGACGGCAGAGGCAAGAGTACGGATGATTCTGACACGGTTGTCAACAAGCTCATCTATATGACAGATATCGAGACTGAGGCTTACGCAGTGTACGACGGGGACAAGGTGGTAGCTATTGTTAAGGATCAGAATGATGCTGACGAGTTGCTGCTCCAGACAAAGGCGGACCTTTCGACTCCTGACAGAGGAATGGAGCTTGTTTCCGCAGATTTCAGCAATGACCTCTCCATAAAGCCGGTCAATGTGCTTCTCGGAAGCGTACAGAGCAATGCTGCCGCGCAGAAGCAGATGACCAACGGCGGTGAAATGAACACATATCACATCGTCGAGGAAGGCGAAACCGTTGAGAGCCTGGCTGCAGAGTTCGGAGTCGAGGTCTTCGAGATATACGATGAAGAAAACAAAGAACCGGTCACACAGATCGAACAGGGCGACAGGGTCTGCATAAGAAACCATGTTGATCCGGTCAGCGTCAAGATGGTAGAAACAGGAAAACTCAAGGAAGTCATTGAGTACAAGACCATCAAAAAGGAGACCGACGAGTACTACAAGGGAGACTCTTTCCTGAAGCAGGAAGGTCAGAACGGAATACAGATCTTCGAAGGAACCATAACGAAGGTAGGCGGAACGGTTACGGACAGAAAGGAAACAGCCGAGCCGGAAATCATCAAGAAGAAGAAAGACAAGATTATCCTTGTCGGAACAGCTGAGAGACCAAAGACAGCTGCGACCGGAACCTTCATAGTGCCGCTTGATCATTATGTAGTAACGTCAGAATGGGGCGGCAGATGGGGCCGCATGCATGAAGGTATGGATCTCGCCGCGCCGACAGGAACGCCTATTCACGCTTCCGACGGAGGCAAGATCATCAAGGCAAACTACTGGTCCGGCCATGGTCTGTGTGTAGAGATAGATCACGGAAACGGAGTCATCACTAGATACTCCCACTGCAGTGCAGTGTTTGTAAATATCGGAGACCTGGTATATCAGGGACAGCATATAGCTAATGTAGGTAACACCGGGCACAGCTTCGGAAGCCACTGTCACTTCGAAGTAAGAGTAAACGGTTCATCACAGAACCCGAGAAAATATATAAATCCATAGTCCATAGCGGCGCATGGAGGTCAGAAATTGGCAAGTAAACGTAACACACAATATGATATACAGGATGTCCAGTGGGATGACGAGGAGATGAAGCAGCGCATCGAAGAGAGGCGCAGGAAGAGCTCCACCAGAAGACGCAGAAGAAAAGCGCTTACGCTGGTAGCTATCATCGCCGTCTTTGCCATGCTCGCTACAATGTGCGGAAAGGATATCGTAAGGCTCAAGGCAGAGAACCGCGCTCTAAAAAAAACAGCAGATCGCTCTCGAACAGCAGAGGGACGAGCTGAAGGAGGAGCTCAAGGTCACCAACAGTCAGGAGTACATCCGTGAGCAGGCTAAAAAGCAGCTCAACCTTCTGAATCCGGGCGAGATACTCTTTACATTCGACGAGGAAGAGCCGGAAGAGAACGCTGACAAAGCTGACAAGACCGAAAAATCTGACAAATCGGATAAGAACGGAGGCTCTGATGGCTAAAAGGAAATCCCACAGAGTACAGGCAAAAAAGCCTAAGAGCCTTGCCGGAGTCAGACCGCATAAGAGTCTTGGGCAGAACTTCCTGATCGATGAAGAGGTGATACAGACCATCATTGATGAGAGCGGTGTGACGGAAGACACTCTTGTGCTCGAGATAGGACCGGGCACAGGAGCACTGACCCTTCCTCTCGCTGAATGTGCGGGCAGAGTCATTGCCGTCGATCTGGATCCGGACATGATAGAAGGTCTCAGAATAAAGACTTTCGGGATGGATAATGTGGAGCTGATTCACGGAGACATCCTTCAGCAGGACATCAAGGAGATAACCACGCGGAACATGAAGGAGCACGGACTCAGCGAGCTACGCATAATCGGAAATCTCCCATATTACATAACTACACCAATAATAATGAAGCTGCTCGAAGCGGATACCGGCGCAAAGAGCATTACCGTGATGATGCAGAAAGAGGTAGGCGACAGGATCGCCGCCGAGCCGGGCACCAGAGCTTCGGGAGCAATAACATATCCGGTCCACTACTACTCCGAGGTAACTGAGATCATTGACGTGCCGAGGGAATGCTTCTACCCTGTTCCGGGTGTGGATTCCGTTGTGCTCAGACTTGATCTCAGAGATAAGCCGGGAGTAGAGGTGAAAAGCGAGGAGATGCTTATGCGCTGCGTGAAAGCGGGCTTTGCCATGAGACGCAAGACTCTGCTGAACGCTCTCACTTCTCTGGGCGGATATGATAAAAAAACTCTGTCGGATGTGCTCGAAAGCGCGGGCATTGACCCGGGCCGCAGAGCTGAGAGCCTTACGCTCGAAGAGTTTGCGAGACTCGCCGACAGTTTGCAGGAGGCATAATTTTGCAGGATAAGATTCGCAAGGTCTTTGCCGTGATCGCCGCTTTCTTTGTGAAGGTCGGTCAGGTCATCAGCAAAGTATTTCTAAAGATTTTTCCGCGGAGAGAGCCAAAGTATTTTGACGCAAACCGCCACGAGGCTAAGTACATCGGACTCATGGCGCTCAGCGCGCTCGCGATCTATCTCTACATAGAGGAGTTTGCGAGACTCACAACGAGCCCTGTTGAGGGCTTCCTCTGGGCGTTCACTCATCCGGTGATATTCCTCTACAACACTCTTATTATCTTTGCGACCATAACCCTGGCCCTGCTTTTCAAAAGACGCAGGTTCGTATGGCTTATGGTCTCGGTAGTCTGGCTCGCGCTCGGAACCGCCAACGGCGTTATCCTCATGAACAGGATGACACCGTTCACCCTTTATGACCTCACCAATTTTGCTGATGGACTCACCATTGCTACCACCTACTTCTCAAAGCTCCAGATAACGCTCTTCCTTATTGCGCTGGGACTCGGAGCTGCGGCTTTCGTGCTGATATTCATCAGAAGTGAGAAGTGGAAGAACATCAGCTATAAAAAGAGCCTGGCGGTGATACTCATTTCAGCTGCCGCAGCGGCGGGAGCAACTGTAGGCCTTCAGAATACGGGTGCCATAAGCTCGTTCTTCGGAAACCTCAACTACGCGTACAGGGATTTCGGAATGCCGTACTGCTTCATCTCAACATCAGTGAGCGCAGGCATTTCAAGGCCGAAGGGCTACTCTGATGAGCTGATAGCAGGTATTCTCGAGAATAAGACCCAAAAGGGAACAGACACCCTGCTCGAGGAGAAAGAGGACAGCACTGACCATCCGAATATAATAGTGCTCCAGATGGAGTCCTTTACAGTAGCGCAGGACTACGCAAACATTGAAGTTTCAAAGGATCCTACGCCTGTATTCAATGAGCTTTACGATAATTACACATCGGGCAGTTTCGTAGTACCGGCATGCGGCGCAGGAACGGCCAACACTGAATTTGAGGTCCTCACGGGCATAAGCGCCAAGTTCTTCGGACCGGGCGAGTACCCGTACAAGGGCAAGCTGCGCAAGAACGTGCTTGAGAGCATGGCTTACGTGACCCGCTCACACGGTTACAATACTGCGGCACTTCACGATCACAGAGCACTCTTCTACAACAGAAATGAGGTTTATGCGAACCTCGGATTCAACACGTTTACTTCCGTAGAGTACATGAACAACGTGTCATTCACACCTACGAACTGGTGCAAGGACAAGGTCCTCACCGGCGAGATCATGGATATCATGAAATCGACCGAGGAGAGAGACTTCCTGCACGTCATTTCAGTCGAGGGTCACGGTTCATATCCTACGCAGAGAGTCTTCAAGAAACCGTACACCGAAGTCACGGCCGAAGACGAAGAGACGAAGTGGAAATACGAGTACTACCTCAACGAGTGCCATGAGATGGATACCTTCATAGGCGAGCTCATCGAGGAGATTGAGCTGAGCGGAGAGCCGACAGTCATGATAATCTACGGTGACCACATCCCTGCCCTCGACGTGAAGGAAGAGAACTACAAACAGAAAGATCTTTACACAACGCGTTACGTGATCTGGGACAACATCGGACTCCCTAAGGAGGATCGTGACATCCATTCATATGAGGGCGGAGCGATGCTGCTGACGGATGCCGGACTCGGACACGAGGGCATCATATTCGACTATCAGCAGTCGAACGATCCGGAAGACGACGCGACATACCTGAGCGATCAGGAGGCTCTGGCTTATGACATGCTTTACGGCAAACAGTACGCTTACGGCGGCAAGGAGCCTTACGAGCCGGTCAACATGAAGATGGGCCACAAGAACATCAAGATCAAGGATCTGGTGAAGATCGGAGACAGGTACTACATTAGAGGCGACAACTTTACGGAGAGGTCGATCATCAGTATGGACGGCAAGCAGCTGTCGACGGTATATCTGTCACCTACTCTGCTGGCACTGAACGAGAGCATCGATCCGCAGGATGTGGATAAGCTTGAGGTCAGCCAGGTGGATAAGTCGAAGGAGACAATACTGACAACGGTCGGAGCAAACGAAGAACTGTAGCAGGATCATACGCCTCTGCTCTCTGTGCTCCGTTGCCGGGAATGCCATGTCGTTCGACCTTGCTTCGCGGGGAACGGCTCTGACGCTTCGCTTGCGAGACTCGTTCCATCCGCTCACCGGCGGTCTCTCTCCGGCATTCCTAGCGGCTCCTGCGCAGCGTTCGCTTCAGCGCATGATCCTGCTGTATTGTGCGGCTCCGCCGCTAGTGTAGCTGCAGCTATAATTGAGCCGCCTCGCCGAAGAGGACTTTTGAAATATTTGATAAATAAATGAACGGTTTCCGCCATATATTTATCAAATTTGAAATGAAAGCAAGACTATTTGACTGTTTTAAGCTCTGAAATTGACGATAATCTCCAAACTCTACGTTATTGTCAAGTAAATTGACGTTATTATTCAGAAAAAACGATTGAAATCGGTAAAATTGATAAATATTTAAGCTGTAAGAGCGAAATTTTTATCAATTTTTCAAAAACTCCTAAATTGCGGAAAGAAAACCGGAAAGAAAACTATGAAAGAAACAAAAGATACAAAAGAAATGATGGAAGCTGTCGAAGCGGCTGATAAAAAAGTGGAAGAGGCATCCCCTGCTGCTGTTAATGAGCCGGCAGTTGAGGCTGTATCAGAGGCGGCTGCCATTGATGCGGCAGTCGAGGCGTCGGCTGTGGAAGCTGTGAAGGAAGAAGCCGTTGAGAACACGGCTGAGGCGGCGGATGACGGCAAGTATGATGTCGAAGGCATCCTGGAGCTGGCAGATGACGGCTTTGGCTTTCTCAGATTTGACAACTTCCTGACTTCCAGCAAGGACATTTATGTATCGCCGACGCAGATCAGGCGCTTTGGTCTGAGGACCGGCGACAAGATATTCGGCATAGCGAGAAAGCCGAGGGGAACTGAGAAGTTCGGAGCGCTTCTGTTTGTAAAGACGGTCAACGGATTCGACCCGATGACGGCAAAGAGAAGACCGCATTTCGATAACCTCACCCCAATTTTCCCGGATGAAAAGATAGTGCTCGAGAATTCGAGCATTGACCTTTCGACGAGAGTAATGGATCTGGTAGCACCTATCGGAAGAGGCCAGAGAGGACTGATCGT
>JBGUVT010000144.1:0-2971 GCA_045220485.1 Anaerovoracaceae bacterium
ATAGACGGTAATAAATTATATAGGGAAGGAAACATATGAAGAAAAAAACAAAGTTTGCAGTTATCTTTGCTCTTATAGCCGCACTTATACTGTCAAATACAGTTTCAGCGTTTGCAGCGTCCAAAACAAAAAAGATGACTGTATATAATGAAGTAATAAAAAGCGATAAGTATGTTTACTGTGCTGCCGGTAATGGCATATATAAGATAGATCTGGAAACCGGATCGAATCAGAGACTTGTGAAAAATGATGCTTATCCGTTTGTCGGAATAGGTGGAATGAAGCTATGTAAAGGGTACTTATACTACCTTACCGGAGGTACAGGTATAGCAAGTCCATCTTTATATAGAATAAATACAAATGGAAAAGGGAATAAAAAACTTGACTCGGCTGACATGTATGTGATCAAAAAGAAAAAGGTTTATTACACTAAAAGAGTAGGAGATTCCTATAATAAAAGTGTAAAAAGACAAATGAATCTGAATGGCAGCAAAAAGAAAAAGTCTTCTTATAGGGTGAAAAGCACTTTTAAAGATTCAAATGTAACAGGGTACTATATTAAGCAGGTAGAATCAGGGTCAGGTGTTTATAGCGATTATCTGGTTACTCCTGACAAGCAGATCCTGATCAGCACATATCAGGACGCAATGTAGTCAACTGTCAGGAACTTCGCCTAAGAGATATTTATTATATTATTTGGAAGAATGCGGGGTTAAAATCTTGCAACCAGGAGGGGGAAATGAAAAAACTTATAACTATTGTATTGAGTTTGGTGCTCATGCTGGACGTTGCACCTGTATTTGCATATGCCGCAGGTTCATCAAATCCGGCAGATGATGTTAAAGCTGCTGAGGAGAGATTGGCTGAGGCAAACGCAAATCTCGAGCAGGCACAGAATGCGTACGACGAGTACCTTCAGAACGATCCTCAGATCGAGGAGAAATATCTGGAGGCGCAAAATGCAGTTACTGAAGCAGAGGAAGCTTTGCTTCAGGCAGAAACAGAACTGGAGTCAGCTCAGGCAGCATATAGTAGCGCAGAGTCGATTTATCAGGAAAAGGTTTCTGAAAAGGAACAGGCGGAGTCTGAATATGACAGTGCGCTTCAGACAAAGAATGCCAAGGAAGAAGCAAAGGGAGAAGCGAAAGAAGCACTTGATAAAGCACAGGCGGACTATGACAGTCTGGTCGCAACAATTGCTGATGTTGACCCGGATGTAGCGAACGCTTCTAATGATCTTCAGGCGGCAAGAGCCGCGGTCGAAGAAGCGGAAGCAAAAGTACAGGAAAAAACTGAAGCACTTGCAACAGCTCAGTCTGCGGCAGCAGCTGCAGCAGCAGCAAAGGAAGCCGCTGACAACAAGGTGGCCAACGCAAAGGCAGCAGAGAAACCGTTCGAAGAAGCCGTAACCGCCGCACAGGCAGCCGCAGATACTGCCCAAGCGGAAAAGGAAGCAGCTGATACGGCAGTAGATACTGCCCAGACAGACTACAACAATGCTTCACAGGCTGTTACAGACAAGGAAGCGGAAATAGACGCCGCACAGGCAAATGTGGACGCCGCACAGGCAAACCTGAATCAGGCCACAGCGGACAAGCAAAATGCAGAGGCGGCTCTTGCAACTGCAAATGCGGCAAAAGTGAAGGCTCTGGCAGATAAGGCGGCAGCAGAAGCAGCTATTGCTGATTTCCAGACATCTGCCGAAGAGAAACTGAACGCAAAAGAGTTTTTCTTATGGCTTTCAGAGAAGGAAGGCCAGTCCACAACAGTAAAGGAAAGCGCCGCTGTAGCTGCCAGGATGCTGAGCAACCAGGTGACATCTGCGGACCGGAGCAAAATCCTGAACGATGGCACGGTATCTTCTTCATCTTCAAGTAAGACATATGATCAGATAATCGGCAGTACACATATCGGTCAGGAAGGTGACGCTACAAACTGGGACAACTTCAAGTACGCACTTACACTTATTGGTAAGGGTAATGAATACAGGGCAAAAGAGAGCCTGACGGCGTTAAAGGTCTCCAGTGTAATGATGGCCATGGGTGAGATCAATGCCAATTACCAGAAGTCAATAAGCGGTATATCGCATACAAGTGCATTCCTTGCCCTGGAGAATCTGGCAACAAATAATGCAACCAGATTTAACAGTGCAGGTTATTCAGATCCGGTATTCAAGAGTTATGATCCGTTTGATGGGTGGTATACAAAAGAGAAAAAGATCTATGATTATATAATTGCAAATAATCTGGATGAGGCACATTTAACTGCAGATCAGAAGACAGAGATTAGAAAAGCCTGTGGTTTAACTGATTATGATGCGATTCAGACCGGTCACTATAAGACTCTTACCGATAGAAACAATGGAACAAAGATGATTTCCACCGGATTCGGATATGTTAATCAATATTCGCAAGAGTATGATGGAAGTTTCTATAAGACTAAAACAATCGAGAAATACAGCCATATGTTTGGCTACAACCGCAGTTATGGGAGCGGACAGGACGGCATTTCGGTAAGTGCTTACACTAATCTGGTCACAGACTATGAGGCAGTAATCGGAGAAGTCCCGGAAGACCTTAAAGACGCACTCAATTCAGCGGATGCGGCTGTTGCGAAGGCAGAGGAAGATATCACTGAAGCCAACACTGCGATAACTGAGGCAAATACGGCTATTACAAACAGTACTAACGAGCTTAATGCAGCGAATGCGGCGCTCGAAACCAAGCAGGATGAGCTTGTCTCTCTGCAGAGCGAAATGACTGCAAAAGAAAACGCTCTTCAGAACGCAGAGAGCATCCAGTCCGATAAGATTGCTGCTCTTGATGAAGCAAACGCTGCTCTTTCCACTGCCCAGAACAAACTTGCGGAAAAGCAGCAGGAAACAGCTGCAGCTGAGACGGAAGCAAGTGAAGCAGCGGCAGTCTATGAAGAAAAGAAGGCAGCGGTTAATACAGCTCAGAATGAAAAAGAT
>JBGUVT010000145.1:0-27843 GCA_045220485.1 Anaerovoracaceae bacterium
GTTGCAGAAAATCTCAAGTTTATCTCCATCAGCAGTCAGAGTTTCCTTGCCGATGAATTTCTTCAGTTCTTCTCTCTTTTTGATGAACTCTTCACGCTTGACGACGTATTTTGCGAGAACATCTCCTTCCGGATTGATGAATACGTCACCCGCAGTACCGTCGACGATGGCGGCATCCTTGTCTTCGACCAGATCCACGATTCCAGGAACCGATAATACGGCCGGGATCTCAAGTGCTCTGGCAAGAATGGCGGAGTGAGAAGTAGGGCCTCCGACCTCGGTAATGATTCCGACAACATTCTCTTTTACTATCTGTGATGTCATGGACGGTGTAAGATCCTTGCACACGAGCACGGTGCCTGCCGGGACCTTTCCGATCTCTATGTCCTTAATACCAAGCAGCTTCTTGAGAACGCTTACCTTGACGTCTGCGATGTCTGAAGCTCTCTGCTTCATCATCTCATCATCCATTGTGGAGAATATGCCGTAGAACATGTCGCAGACACCTGTGAGAGCAGCTTCTGCGCACTGTCCGGCATCTATCATGCTGAACATTTCTCCTGACATTGACGGGTCTGAGATCATGACTGCATGGCCCAGAAGGATCTCTGATTCTTTTTCGCCGATGTTTTTCTTAACATCTTCGGCCATTGCATATGTTTCTTCTACGAAATCATCTATTGCTTTCTGAAAGCGGGCTTTCTCTGCTTCTACATCCGAGACCATTTTTGTCTCAAAAGAAAGATCCTGCTCAATTATGCGGCAGATGCTTCCGATTCCAATTCCGCGCGATGCTGCAATTCCTTTGTACATTTTTATTCCTCCGTTAATAAATGCTCCCCTGCAAAAACTGCAGGGGAGCAGAGAAGATTTACTTATTGATCAGTCTCCCATTCCCGAATCGATGAAAGCAGTGATTTCAGCGAGAGCTGCTTCTTCATCCGGACCGTCGCATACGACCTCGATCTCTGAGCCGCATTTGATCAGTGCGGTCATCAGAAGCATAACGCTCTTAGCGTTGAAGTCCTTACCATTGTGCTTAACTGTAATATTGCTCTGGTACTTAGCTGCCATCTGGGACAGAAGGCTTGCCGGACGCATGTGCATTCCCAGTTCATTATTGATTGTGAATTCTTTTGATACCATAGTAATTCTCCTTGACTACTTATCCTGAGTTACAGTGACTCCCTACAGAGTAATTTTACAACATCTGCAGGTGTCTCGGCAAGATATGTTGCACCGGTATTGTATTAATACAGACCGATACTGAAAGCAAATGCGATCAGAACTGCTACAGGTCCTGTAATGATACGTGAGAACAGAACTGCAGGAACGCCGTACTCGATTGTCTCAGGCTCAGCTTCTCCGAGTGAAAGACCTACCGGTACGAAGTCAGCTCCGACCTGACCGTCGATAGCGAACAGAGCCGGAAGTGCATATCTTGCAGGGATAGCACCTGTAGCGAACTGTGCGCCGAGGAGTGTTCCTACGATCTGAGCGATTACAGCTCCAGGTCCGAGGATCGGTGACAGGAACGGCAGCGAGCAGATGATACAGATTACCAGCATGCCCGGAAGTGTTCCGCACAGAGGAGCGATCGTGTTAGCGATTACGTTACCAAGTCCGCTCGCACTGATGATACCGAGAATTGTACTTGTGAATGCCATGAACGGCAGGATGTTCTTGATGACCATGTCGATGGTCTCACGGCCTGCCTGGAAGAACTGGCCTACTACGTAGCCGACGCCCTTACCGAGACGAACTACGAAGCCCTGCTTCTTTCCTTCATTAGCTGCTGCGATTTCAGCCTTAGCCTCAGCCTTTGTCTTAGGTCCCTTTTCCACAGCAGCTGCTGTGGCTGCCGGTGCTGCAGCTGCTGTTGCTGCGGTCTCCGTCGGAGCATCGTCTATTACCTCGATGTTCTTTTCGCGTACAGCGGAGACATAGATATCTTCTGTGATAAACATCGCCAGAGGGCCGGCCTTTCCTGCTGGCATAAGGTTTACTGTATTGATTCCCTTCTTAGGATAAACGCCGCATCTTGCTGTTCCGCCGCAGTCTACTACTGCAACCATGATCTCGTCATCAGGAAGGGTTGTTTTCCAGCCGTCTACCGCTTCACCGCCTGTGAGCTCAGCGATCTTTGCTGCTACAGGGTGGATCCCTCCGCCGGTTACGCTGAGAACTGTATGGCACTTTTCGGTTGGTGTAATTATGAGAGGGCCGCCCCAGCCGCCGTCTCCATGGCTGATTTTAACCTTTTTATACATTATCTTTCCTCCCCTCACTACTGGATATTCTCAGTGAGAAGATCATCGTCTATTGCCTCGATGTTCTTTTCGCGTACAGCGGAGACATAGTTATCTTCTGTGATGAAATTTGCCAGAGGGCCAGCCTTTCCTACCGGCATAAGGTTTACTGTATTGATTCCCTTCTTAGGATAAACGCCGCATCTTACTGTTCCGCCGCAGTCTACTACTGCAACCATGATCTCGTCATCAGGAATGGTTGTCCTCCAGCCGTCTACCGCTTCACCGCCTGTGAGCTCAGCGATCTTTGCTGCTACAGGGTGGATTCCGTCGCCGGTTACGCTAAGAACTGTATGGCACTTTTCGGTTGGTGTAATTGTAAGAGGGCCGCCCCAGCCGCCTTCTCCAGCACTGATTTTAATTGTCTTATACATGATTTTTCTCCTCTCACTATTTATTTCTTGTCATAAATGCATAGATTCTCTCTGTAAGCAGCCCTCTGATAAGAATGACTATGAGTCCGACAATGAAATAACGGACTGCAAGGCCTCCTGTGCTGAGGCCTGCTTCCTGCAGACCTGTAGCGATACCGAGGTATACGAACAGCTCACCGGCGTTTGCATGTGGGAAGAGCCCTGTAACCGGATGTACAAAGCTTACTGCTGCATCATAGTAAGCAGGTTTATACTTTTCTTCCAGGAACCGTCCGAATGTGTAGCACATCGGATTTCCGAGGAAGAAAACTGCTATGAGAGGGAGCAGTGTATATCTGAGGACAGCAAACCTGGTAATCTTTTTGGCAAAGTTTTCTACCTTTTCAGTACCGATCAGCTTGATGATAGAGTTGACAAATGTCATCAGGCATACAACCATAGGGATGATTCCTGACACCCAACCCATGAAGGTCTCGCCGCCGGCAGTGAACAGTGACATAAAGCCCTCTGCCAGTTTGGTTATAAGTTCCATATAGTTCCTCCATTCGAATTATTTTTGTCTCCATTTAGCATGGATCCAGCTTTTTTATATATGTAACACCGGTTCCGGCAATTCTGCCACAGCTGCCATCCCGGTGGTTCATATCTGTATTTACCTGAGTTTCTTTCCCTTTTTGCCTCTTTTTGTTTCCATGAAAGCTTCCTGCTCTCTTGTCAGCTCTCTGTCAGTAAGCCTTACCTCCAGAGCTTCCAGCGCACGGATGTATCCCTGCCAGCGCTTCCACTCTTTTTTATCCAGATCTTCCGTCAGTTTGAGCAGCTCGAAAATGCTGCTGCCTACCAAAGGCCGCCCCAGAAATGAGCTTACAGGATGAAAACGTGACCACACGCCGGATCCATCGAGCACCTCAGCGCCGGTGATGATCCCATCGCTGTCACAGGCAATAATGGCAACATGACCATCAAAAAACTTACCGCGCCTCTGCCCCATGCCGACGTTCCCCAGCTGGTGGACCCTGCGCACTGCTTTTCGATAGTTCTGGATCTGCAGGACTCCGCCAATCGACTGCAAAACAAGCAAACCGAATATTATTAGAATCAGAACGGATATCCCGCTAAGCTTCATTGATCAATTCTCCCGCTAAGTCCTATTTTCCTAATGTTAGCATTGTATCTTCAATTACTATTATTATCAAGGACTATGTTCTGACCAAATGCCCGATTTAATACATTTTTATAATTGTCAGCGCATTTTGTTCTAATGTTAATATTAACGCAAATCATCTATACATTTGCATAAAACAATCTCATCCCATTATAGTTCCGCAGGATCAATTGCACATTTCAAAGCAAATTCGCTGTTGTCGCATTCCTTATGAGAATTTCAACGTAAGAAAATTTTACGCAATTGTTCTTGATATATGTTGAAATATTAACTAAGATGAGTTCGTAAAATGAGCTTACTATATATTTTGAAAATATAAAAAAAGAGAGGAACCGCTCCATGGTAAAAGCTGAACGTCCATTCCTGATCGTTAATCCAAAATCCTATCTCTATGGGCAGAAGAGTCTGGAACTCGCCATGGCTGCTGACAGGACTGCTGCTGAGACAGGCCTTCAGATTTATTTCACATGTCCTTATGCTGACATCAGGCTGATCCGGCAGAACACCAGCCACATTATCGTCTGCGCGCAGTCTCTCGATCCGCTTACACCCGGCCGCGGAATGGGACACGTTCTTCCCGAATCACTTAAGGAAGCCGGAGCAGACGCGGTTTTCCTCAATCACGCTGAGAACCCTAAGACTGTTGCAGAGCTGAGTGCCTGTATTGAGCGCGCAAAAGAGCTTGAGATGATCACTATAGTATGCGCTGACAGCACAAAGGAAGCTGCCGCTGCTGCCTGCCTCGATGCAGACATCGTGCTTGCTGAACCTACAGATCTGATCGGAACAGGAAAGACTGCCGACGATTCATACGTAACAGAAACGGTAGCTGCACTCCACAAGGTAAACCCGGACGTGCTGGTCATGATCGCATCCGGCGTTGTTACAGCTGATGATTGCTATAATGTAGTAAGACTCGGCGCTGACGGAACCGGTGCGACCTCCGGTATCCTTAACGCTCCATCACCGGCTGTACGCGTACAGGAAATGGCAGAGGCTATTGTAAAAGCATATAAGGAAAGAGAAGGAAGATAATGAAGGTTTACAAAGAACAGATCGACCTGAGATCTCACGGAGGAACTCCTACTTTTATAAATATAACACCGGAAGTAAAGCAGGCCATCGCAAACAGCGGTATCCGGAGCGGAATCGTAACTATCATTTCCCCTCATACAACATGTTCGGTATTCTTTGAAGAATTCGTTCACGACCTTACTGAAGACGGAACAGAATTTCTGCAGATGGATCTGAACGATGCACTCTGCAAAATCATTCCGGATCAGACTGAGATCCCACCCGCCGGGCCTTACATGTACCCGGGTCCTGAGCATTATGCCGACGTAGCTTCATGGCCTGATGCTGAGGTTTACCTGCCGGGCGGCGATAAGACAGCCCTTCTCAACTGCGATGCACACATAAAGGCTACTCTTCTCGGCAACAGTGCTACACTGGAAGTCGAAGACGGAAAACTCGCAGTCGGTACAACCGGTTACGTTTACTTCGTAGACTTTGACAGAACAAGAGAACGCGGCAGAAGATGCAGAGTCATCGTAATGGGTGAATAAACAAATTACAGGGAGGATATAGAAATGCTTGTTAATTCGAAAATTTTGCTGAAGAAGGCACAGGAAGGCCATTACGCGATCCCGTCTGCAAATGTTATTGACATGGAGAGCATAAAGAATCAGATACAGCTGGCAGAGAAGCTCGGACTCCCTCTGATCGCAGCCGTCGCTGAGAGCCATCTTGGCAGCAGCATCAGCCTTGAGGACGCTGCACTGGTAGGCAGAAAGTATGCTGCTGAAGCAAGCGTCCCTGTAGTTCTGCATCTCGACCACGGTCAGAGCTTTGAGACATGCAAAAGAGCCATCGATCTCGGATTTACTTCCGTCATGATAGATGCTTCCATGAAGAGCTTTGAAGAGAACGTTGAAACTACGCGCAAGGTAGTTGAGTACGCACACGCCCGCGGAGTCACGGTTGAGGCTGAGATCGGCCATGTTGCCAGCAACTTCGATGAAAACGATCAGGAGGCTCTCTATACGACTGCAGAGGAAGCTTCTGCATTTGCTGAACAGTCCGGATGCGACTCACTTGCTATCTCGATCGGTACCGCTCACGGTGTTTATAAGGCTAAGGCGATTCCTGAGATAAGCTTTGATTCACTTGCTGAGATCCGTCAGGCAACCAGCGTGCCTCTCGTACTTCACGGCGGATCCGGTTCCGGGGACGACAACCTCAGCCGCTGCGCAAAGGAAGGCATCTGCAAGATCAACATCTACACAGATATCTACCTCGCAGCAATGAAGTCTCTTGAAGAAGCGGATGCT
Source organism: Anaerovoracaceae bacterium (assembly GCA_045220485.1). Classification (GTDB taxonomy): domain Bacteria; phylum Bacillota; class Clostridia; order Peptostreptococcales; family Anaerovoracaceae; genus Crickella. The sequence continues at coordinate 6,179 of JBGUVT010000145.1, forward strand.
TCAGACTACTTCAAGGTCAGAGCTGCCCTTCAGAAGGGAATGAACGACTGCCTCGAACATTACTACAGGGTGTTCGGTACACGGGCATAAGTCTGCAGAATCATAGCAGAAATACAAAACGGCGGAAGTCCGGTATGGACATTCCGCCGATTTTAGTTACTTTTTGTATTTTATGATTTCTGCCTGTACAGGCTACTGCAGCTTTGCCAGTTCGATGAGCTTTCTGGCGCATTCCGTATCTGTAATAAGGATATTCAGATAACCGCCGCGTATCGCACCGATCACAGCTTCCGCTTTTCTCGCGCTGCCGGCTATGCCGATCTTGCTTGGTATCCTGCGTATGTCCTTAAGGCGCATTGCAGCCACGCGGTCATTATAGAAACTGAATTGATCCGTATTGCCGTCACGGTCGTAGAACTGCAGGCACATATCTCCTACAGCTCCGCGATCTACCAGCATTTCGCGCTCATCAGATGTCATATATCCGGCTTTAGCCAGAGTATGCTCATTTCCGTCCGGTACGCCTATTCCTACGAGGACCACATTGAGATGCCTGAATTCGTCAAGGATATAATTAACTGCCTTTTCCTTCATGAAAAAATCCAGGACGCTGCTTTCGGAGAACACTGCCGGTGAAAGGAACTGGGTATAGGTTCCGCCGAACTTTTCTGCAAATTTTCTTGCAAGTTCATTTCCCTGCACGTCCGTGCCGCCTTTGGTGTTGCGGCTGATACTTCCCTCCAGAGCTACAAAACGGAGATCTTTGTGCTTTTCATAGGTTTTGTTGGTGCTGACTACGTTGTTCAGCGTGTTGCCCATCGCAACACCTATCCTGTCACCCTCTTTAAAAAAGCTTTGCAGGTAGTCTGATGCCGTTCCGAACATATATGATGCGGCTTCTGTTCTGGAGTCAAGCACGCTGTTTTCGACTATCAGGACATCCTTGAGCCCATATGCCCTTTCAAGAGTTTTTTCCATTTCGCCATAGTCATAAAAGCGCGGGTTGTGCAGTTCAATTGTAACGATGCCCAGCTCACGGCCTTTCTGAAGCATGCGCAGTACGGAGGATCTGGACACACCCAGATAATCTCCTACCTCCTGCTGGTTCATATTATCCTGATAGTACAGGCTGCAGACCTTGTAGATCAGCCGCTCATCATCTACGATTTTTTTCATCTTAAGACACCATTTTCAAGCATGTTGCATAATTGTTACAAATATATACACGCAATTGTTTTAATTGCGTGTATATTATACAGAAGCCCTTTATCAAATGCAACGATTTCCAGTTAACTGCAAACAATAATCATTGCGTTATTTTGATAAATCATCTGATTAAGCAGCTATGAACAAGAATCATGTTTCACTCAAATGTTCTGAACAATAAGCTTGAAGTCGGGTAATTCAGGACATATAATACTCAGTGTCAAGAGATGTTTATACGCAAATGGTTAAAAGGAGGTCTCACATGAAATATGATGTTACCGTTACGGGAATCGGAGATATGGCATTTGCATTCCTCGATCCGGAGATGGAGATGAGATTCGTCGTTCTGTTTGACGACAATGCACCGGCAGAACTGGCGGAGCTTGCTCTCCTGCATACAAAGGGAGATCTGACAGAGGCACCTGCCCCTGGCGATACCATGAAGATCGGTGAGAAGACTTACAAGGTCACAGCTGTAGGCGACGAGGCAATTCACACTCTCGCAACACTGGGACACTGCACTCTTGCGTTTACTGCAGATACAGAACCTTATCGTCCGGGCTGCATCAATCTGGACGGCGAGGTTATCACCGAGGCAGATGTTGCTGAGGGAACTGTCATTCAGATCTTCTGATTATCTGCTGAAAACATTATAAATAAAAGCATATGACCACCAAGGAGGAATAACCTATTATGCTTAACATGAACTGGAAACTGGAACAGAGGGAAAAAGAAGGAAAGATCATCAAGGTCGGTATCGTGGGAGCCGGACAGATGGGCCGCGGAATGGTTACACAGATGGTTCTCATGAAGGGAATGACACCTGCGATCGTATCCGATATCAACGTCTCTCTCGCAGTACAGGCTTTCAAATATGCAGAGGTTACTGACGATGAGATCGTTGTTGCAAAGTCTCTCGAAGAAGCAAACGCAGGAATCGCAGCCGGCAAGTACGTAGCATGCGGTGATGCGGCTTTCGTTTCCGCAGCAGATGGCGTCGACGCCGTTATCGACTGCACAGGAGTTCCTGATGTAGGCGCTAAGGTTGCTACAGACGCTATGACAAACGGCAAGCACGTAGTAATGCTCAACGTTGAGACAGACGTTGTTATCGGACCTTACCTCGACAAGTTTGCTAAGGATCACGGTGTAATCTACACAGGTTCCGCTGGTGACGAGCCGGGCGCTGTAATGGAGCTCTACTGCTTCGCAAAGGCCATGGGTCTCAACGTAGAAGTTATGGGCAAGGGCAAGAACAACAAGATCGACTATGAGTGCAACCCTGACACAGTTCTTGAAGAGGCTACACGCCGCAAGATGAGTCCGAGAATGCTCTGCGCCTTCAAGGACGGCACAAAGACAATGGTAGAGATGACTGCCATGTGCAACTACACAGGCCTCGTTCCTGACGTAATCGGCGGACACGGCCCTGCAACAGCTCCTGGAACAGAGGGCGTTAAGCAGCTCAACGAGATCTTCAAGCTGAAGAAAGACGGCGGAATCCTTGACAAGCACGGCGTAGTTGAGTATGTAAACGGAATCGCTCCTGGCGTATTCGTAACAGTTTCCACAGATAACGCTGAGATCGCTTATCAGCTGCAGTACCACAGCATGGGTCCTGGACCACTCTGGACACTCTACAGACCATATCACCTCTGCAACCTCGAGACACCGCTCACAGTTGCTAAGGCTGTTATCGACGGAGAGAAGACATGCGTAGCTAAGGACGGACTCGTTGCTGAGTGCATCACAAGAGCTAAGATCGACCTCAAGGCTGGTCAGAACCTCGACGGAATCGGCGGATACACAACACTCGGATCGATCTGCACAGAGGCAGAGGCAACAGAGAAGGGTTATGTACCATTCGGCCTGATCAACAAGAACGCTGTTATGAAGGTTGACTGCAAGAAGGGCGACCTCATCACATACGACATGGTTGAGCTCGACAAGAACACTCTGATCTACAAGCTCAGAAAAGAGCAGGATGCTATGTACGGAAAGCACGTTCTGTAATTCCGGAATAACTCCATTATAAAAGATATTTAAAAACTGCTGGATCTTTACAGGTCCAGCAGTTTTTTCTTCTTGGCTTCAAATTCTTCTTTTGTTACGATGTCCAGATCCAGCAGTTCCTTAAGCTTCTTCAGCTCTTCATAAGGATCAGCAGCTGCCGGGTATCCGCTCACCTGTCCGCCTTGCGGGGCATTCGCAGAATCCTGCCCGCCGCTTTCGCGAAGCTTCTTGAAGTCTCTCAGCGCCAGCTCCAGCTTTGCCTTTCTTGAGCGGGCAAAAGGAATCGGGATATCCTTTCCCTGTGTCCTCAGCGTCAGTATGCCGTATGGTGAAAAGAGCTGCGAGCTGGTTATCTCCAGGGACTCTATCTCCGCATATGGATAATGATGACCGCGTGCGATCAGCTCGTCATCATCAAAAATAATAGGTTCTATGCTGAGCTGTCCTTCTATTTCATGATACATTGCCGGATCCCCCTTTTCTCGCATGATACATCCGTCAGACTTCTTACGGAAGTATAACTGTTATCCTTGTTCCTATATCTTTCCGTGAAATGACCTCAAAACGGCCTCCATGGCGTTCTACGATCCACTTCGCTATGGCCAGACCCAGGCCGCTTCCGCCGGTCTGTTTTGAACGCGAGTCGTCCGCCCGGTAAAAACGGTCAAAGATGTGAGGTATATCGCTTTGACTGATTCCTATGCCGCTGTCCTGAACAGAAAAGGCAGGATGCCCCTCAACGGCAAGGCTTTTCAGCATTATCTCCCCGCCTTCCGGTGTATACTTGGAGGCGTTCTCTATAAGTATCCTGGCCGCCTGCTTGATGAGAGAAATATCTCCCCGCGCTGGGATCTCTCCTCCGCTCTCAAACCTGTAGTCGTGATCTTTATCTATCATAGAGGATTCTTCCCAGACCTCTTTCATCATATCCGACATGTCGAAGTCAGATATGTTAAGAGGAGTCCGGCCGCTGTCACCACGTGCCAGGAAAAGCAGCTGTTCAACAAGATGCTGCATGTTTTCACTTTCATCCTTTATAGCCTGTATGGATTCCTCAAGGATCTTTTCATCTGTTTTACCCCACCGGTCAAGCAGATCAGCATATCCTTTGATAACGGCTATCGGTGTCCGGAGCTCATGCGAGGCATCCGAAACGAATCGTGCCTGTTGTCTGTATGAATCCCTCATACGGGACATCAGTTTATTGACTGCCGTCTCAAGGCCTGCAAGCTCGGCATCGCCGGTAGAAAGCTTCTGGTCATCATCTGCAGGGCTAAGCATGTCAATGGCATTTTCGAGTTTCTGATAGCGTTGTTCTGCTTCACTATCCAGCTCGCTCAGTTTCAGAGCTGCGTCAGCAAATTCCTGGAGCGGGCGTAGCTTTTTACGAACCTTAAGGGTTTCAAACAGCACCCAGAGCACTATCAGCAGACCTTCGAGTCTCAGTATAACATCGAATTTCCACTCTTTGAGCAGCACATTAAGAGTATCGACGGTGATCTCCACAGTTCCCGGGCCGTCTTTTAAAGCCGGAAGCAGAAGGATACCAAGCAGCACAAAATCGAGCACAATGAAAATCAGCATCAGATTAAGACCCGAGCCAAGCCCTATTCTGAATGCTATTGATCCGGTACTGACAGGCTTTTCTCTGTTTTTCCTTCCCTTACTCATTCTCGTCTCTGATAACGTAACCTACTCCGCGAACAGTCTGGATCAGGTTTATGCCAAACACTTCATCGATCTTGCTCCGCAGATATCTGATATATACATCGACCACATTGGTCTCACCCATGTAGTCATAACCCCAGACGCTGCCAAGAAGGCGGTCCCGGGACAGCACAATATTCTTATTGATAAGCAGAGTATTGAGCAGATCAAACTCTCTGCCGGTCAGCTCGATTTCGTTTCCGGCGTACTTTACCTCATGGTGGCTTTCTGACAGTGTCAGCTCACCGCATCTGAGCAGATCATCAGGGACTTCCGGAGAAGACGCCTGTTCATGATACGCCCTGCGGCGCAGCACCAGTCTGATCCTGGCCAGCAGCTCCTCAATGGCAAAAGGCTTGGTTATATAGTCATCTGCACCCTGATCCAGTCCCGCTACCTTATCCATCACAGCGTCTCTGGCAGTAAGCATTATAACCGGCACGTCGGAGTTCTTTCTAAGCCTTCTGAGCACTTCCAGACCGTTAAGTCCAGGAAGCATGATATCAAGCAGAACAAGGCTGAAGCTTCCGCTTTCAGCCAGCTCCAGCCCTGTTCTTCCGTCTCCGCATTTCTCAACTTCATAGCCCTCATGAATGAGTTCCAGTTCTATGAAACGCGCTATCTTTTCCTCGTCTTCAATTATCAGTATTCTGTTCGTCATTTATTTTTTGAAAAGTCACTCCTGACTTTCTCGGCATAATCAGTAGCCTTGTCCATTGTATTGTTGATGGTGGCCTTTCCGAGGTCCTCCCCTTCAAAGTGGAAACGGCATCCGAATACCATTGCAACTCCGGCCAGTATCAATGTTGCCCAGAAGAAAGCGATAAGCGCTATGACAGGGATCAGGATCGGAAGATCTACGATCTGCTGACCGTTGCTTTTAAAGATCAGCATTCTGTTGTTCATCAGTATGCTCTTGATGCGGTTCCACAGCTTGCGAATCTTCTTAGGTTCCTTTTTTGAGTTACCAGTGTTCTCAGTACCGCCGTTATTTCCGTCCTGGCCTTCAGCATATACATATGTGATCTGCTGGCTATTGTTTCCGGAAACCTTGTCTGAGGAAACTTCAGGGATGATCTCTATTGGCTCTTCTGTCTTCTGTTCTGCTGTTTCCTTGCTTATTTTTCCTTCTCTTTCAAGGCTGATGACGGCATCAAGCATGTCCCATTCACAGCCTTCAAGAGCTGCCTTAGCATCCTCATAGCTACATCCTGCCTTATTGACGAGCTGTTCCACTTTCTGATAATTATCCATTTCTGCCTCCTTATTCATTATGTTTTTTTCCGGTCCTTTTCTGACCTTTCCTTTGATGGTTTAATGATAAACCGGCAAAATGAAAACATCCTTTATACACAATTAGAATAAAATTAGAAATGGATTAAAATGTATGTCCTGAAATTGTCTGTCAACTAACTGTTGCCATCAGTCGATGTGTCACCGCCGCCACCGGTATCTCCACCGCCACCGGCATCTCCGCCGCCACCGGCATCTCCACCGCCGCTGATATCTCCGCTGCCGCCTGAGCCTCCGCTGCCGCCTGAGCCTCCGCTGCCGCCTGAACCTCCGCTGCTGCCTGAGCCTCCGCTGCCGCCTGAGCCTCCGCTGCCGCCTGAACCTCCGTTGCCGTCTCCTCCTGACGGAGCAGGAGTTACGGCGTTATCATTGTTTGTTCCTCCGTTATCATCCTCATCTTTCTCGTCTTTTTCATCCTTATCCTTTTTGGATTTGTTTGAGGATTCTCCACGATACTGTCCAGGGTTCTTATCGGTACCGACGGTATAATACTCACCGTTTTTCTTTACTACGTCTGAAGGCATCTCCGGATATTCACCGTCTCTGATGTCACTGACCTGCCTCATTATCTTGCTCCAGAGAGCTGCTGCCTGTGCTGATGAACCAATCATCTCTACGTTCAGATCAGTACCTATCCAGAGAGCTGCTGAATACTTAGGAGTGAATCCGTCAAACCATACATCGAAGGTATCGTTTGTCGTTCCCGTCTTGCCTCCGACTTCGACGCCTGAAATTGCGGCATTGCCGGCGATTCCCCTTGAAACAACGGACTTGAGCAGGTCTGTCATTATCCAGGCAACGCCTTCATCTAGCACCTTGCTCGACTTGGATTCACCCTTAAGAAGCTCCTTGTCGTTTCCGTCAGCAACTTTTGTATAGCAGACTGCCGTATTAATATTTCCTTCGTTCGGGAAAGCTGCGTATGCGAGCGACATTTCAAGAGGGGTAACTCCATATGTCATGGCGCCCAGCGCGAGTGCGGCAGGGTTCACATCGTTGGCGGCAGCACTGGTATCGGTCTCAAGCGTAGTGAGTCCGTACTTTTCGAGCATTTCAACGGAATAGTCAAGTCCCACCTGCCACAGTATCTTGACAGCACAGGTGTTGATCGACTGCTGCAGAGCTGTTCTCAATGAGTTTCTGCCCGAATATGTTTTTGAGAAATTCTGCGGCCATTCCTTGCCGTTTATCTTCAGTGGCTCATCAACAACGACCGAGCTTGCAGTGATGTAATCTCCCCAGCCTTTTATGCCCTGATTGTCAAAGCCGTAGTCGGTATACTGGAACGTCTGATGCTTAGCTGCGTAATCGTAGCTCTTCTGAAGAGCCGCGCCGTAAACTGCGAGCGGTTTTATCGATGATCCCGGCTGTCTCGGGCTTATGGCTCTGTTGAAGAGATTTGATCCCTCAGCATCGCGCCCGCCTACAAATCCGCTTATGTATCCCGTACCGACCTCTGTAACGACCATGCTGGCCTGCACCTTGCTGCCGTCGATTGCTGTCGGGAAATTGTAATCATTCTGGAATTCTTCATAGATGGCATTCTGCAGGTCACTTCTCAGAGTGGTGTATATATGCAGTCCGCCCGTATATACCATGCGCTGCGCATCTTCCTCACTCATCTTATATTTTTCCATAAGATCAGCAATAACAACCCCTGCCACATAATCACTGAAGTAAGTGTATGCGGATTCTTTGTTTTCAAAGCTCGGAGCAAGTATATCTATAATATCTACCTGTGCGCCTGTGGCATCAGATGACGATATGTATCCCTGATCTGCCATCAGTTCCAGAACCAGATCACGTCTGTCTTTTGATATGTCATTTGCGTAGTAGCCCGTGCCACCGGTTTCCTCTGCCTCGGTATCCGTACTGTCGGCATAGCTGTACTCGTCTTCTGTTTCTTCCTTATCTATGATCGAATCGAGAGAGTAATAGTTAATATTTGTGATCTCTTCATTGCCTTCCGGATCTTCTGTAATAAGAGCATAGCTGTCCGGGGCCTGCGGCAGAGCTGCCAGAGCTGCGCATTCTGCAAGTGTCAGCTCACTGACATCCTTGGAAAAATACGTTCTGGCGGCTGCGCTCACACCATAGTTTCCATATCCAAGGTAGATCGTATTAAGATATGCCTCCAGTATCTGATCCTTGGTCAGCTTATGTTCGAGTCTCCACGCAATATACATCTCTGACAGTTTTCTGCTTATACTGCGCCGGCTCTTAATTTCAGCCAGATATGCGTTCCTGGCAAGCTGCTGCGTGATGGTGGATGTTCCGCTGATGGCTGAGGATCTTCCTATGAGCTTTGACAGCACAGCACCGAACATCCTTCGGAAGTTAAACCCGTGATGCTTGTAGAAAGTCTTGTCTTCTATGGCAATAAAGGCATTTTTAAGATCATCCGGCATTTCACTTATAGGTACTATCGTCCTGTCCTCAGTGTAATGCAGGGTGTCTATCTCAGTGCCGGCTATGTCATAGAGAATGGATGAGCGCTCTATGTTAGAATACAGGCTTTCCTGATTGATGCTTCCAACCTTTACAGATGTTATGATCACAGTCATAAGGACCGTCACAACGCCAAGTACGAAAAGGCATCCGATCACCGTAAGCAGCTTACGCCCTATCGATGCACTGGCAAATTTTTCCCAGTATTTGTTTTTTGGTGCTTTTCTGTTCTTAGCTTTTTTGTCTTTCACTTTTTTATCTTTCATACGTATATTCACCTTTGATATCACTTTTTTACCAGATCATATTTTATTTGTATCAGTACTTCGGTTCCGCCAGGTTGAAGTTCTCTTTGTTTTCTTTCTTGGCCTGTTTGATTGCCTTAGGCAGTACTTTAAGCAGATAGTCAACTTCTTCCTCTGTATTATAGATTCCGAAACTTACGCGGATCATGCCCGGAGTATTTACATCTGAGCATTCAGCAAAGTTTCTGACCTCTTCGTCAGACAGACCGTACAGCCTCCATACATATGGATTCGCACAGAACGCACCGCGCCTTGTAGCGATTCCGTAATTCTTGGAAAGTTGCTCAGCCACAAGGTAAGAATTGACATCGCTGAAGTTGAATGTAATGACACCTACGCGGTCGCTCAGATCTTCCGCGTCTCCGTACACTATAGCATTGTCGATCTTAAGCAGTCCGTCGACCAGCCGCTGATTAAGCGCTTTCTCATGCTCCTCGATCTTGTCAAAGCCGATCTCCTCCAGAATGTCTATCGCCTTTCCCATTGCTACAACGCCCGGATAGTTCGGTGAACCCGCTTCGTAGCTTTTTGGCGCCTCTGCATATTCTACCCATTCATCTCCGACGATATGGATAGTACCGCCGCCGTAGAATTTAGGCATATGCGACATCAGCTCGTCAGTCAGGCCGACTACCGCACCGCCGCCATATGGCGCATACATTTTATGTGCGGAGAAAACGAAGAAGTCGATATTCTCATCTTCGCTTTCCCCCATCATCGAAAACTTTCTGTGCGCTACGATCTGGGCTCCGTCTACGATGATCTTTGCACCGTACTTATGCGCCAGCTTCGCGACTCTGTGAACATCCGTGACATAGCCTGTTACATTTGAAGCCGCGGTTACGGAAACGTATTTGACCTTGTTGTTTTTCAGTTGCTTCTCGATCTCGTCGTACATCACACGCCCCTGATCGTCCACTTCCGCGTAGATGACCGTGCCGCTTTCACGCCATGGCAGATCATTGGAATGATGCTCTATACGCGTTGTAAGTATTACATCGCTTTTATCTTCGATAAGAGCGGATGCAAGCTTGTTCAGACCGTCGGTAGTATTATTGACATAAAAGACGGTATACATAGCCGGATCTGCCCCGACAAACTCAAGAACTTTATCCCTTGTATTATTGTACAGATCTGTCGAATAGTCTGATTTTGGGGAAAAGCCTCTTCCTATCGAGCCATACGTATTCAACTTTTCATTAACCTCGTCCATGACAGGCTGGAGTGCAGGTGTGGTTGCTGCATTGTCAAAGTTTGTTACGACCGTCTTTTTGCCGTTCTCGAGCTCCATCTGCTCGTTGAGTCCAACAACCTGATCTCTGATGTTATCAATCGTGTATTTGTCTTCTTCTGCTGGTTGTGCGCTCTGTCCACACGCTGTAAACATGCAGATGATCATACTCAGAACCAGCAGCAAAGCCCATGTTTTTTTGCGTTTCTCCATAATGACCTCCCGGCGTTGAAACATGATAAAAGTCAGTTCTCGTCATTATAATTCATACTATTATACCACTATATAAACGTTGTTCCCAAATGTATGATTATTGTTAATTAAAAAAGACACCTCAATACGAGGTATCTTTTTTCGTGTGTTATTTCCGGCTGTAACGCTTATTTCACAGGAACGCAGTGCCTGTCATTTATGTCGCAGACTTTCTGAACTCTTCTGCGGTATTTTTCTTCCATGAGCGGATCTGTTGTAAGCCAGGTCTTGACTATCTCCATTGACATGAGGCCGCCGATTATCTTGGCTCCAAGGCACAGGATATTGGAATCTGTATGCTCTCTTGCAAGCGCAGCGCACACAGGATCCTGGCAGACAGCGGCATAGCAGCCGTTTATTTTATTAGCGATCAGGGCACTTCCATAGCCAACACCATCGCAGAAGATGCCTTTGTCACATTCTCCCTTCGCAACCGCCAGAGCAGCAGGATATACAAAGTCAGACAGATCGCAGGATCCGTTGTCATAAGTTCCGAAATCTTCCACCTCATAACCCTGTGAGATGAGATACGCCTTTATCTCTTCCTTCATCTGGGTTCCGGCGTGATCATTTGCCATTGCAATTTTCATAACGTGCCCTCCTTTTTTATTTGACTATATCTGACTAAGCGCCCCGCGTCAAACAAAAGTATTGCAAATGCTATTTGATTCCCTGATATTCCCAGGTTTCAGTATCCAGCAGGACGAATTCCTTTGTTCCGATAGGTTCTCCGTCTCTGTAGGTCGAGAAGAGATCGCATGAAAGCACATTTCCTGTTCTGCCGAGCTCCTTCACGGGAGTATGCCCTACGACCTGGAGCAGATCGTTCTCTCTGTACATTTCCTCATTATAATACTGTGGTCTGAACCATATAGGGGATGCATCGTCCCATATCTCCATGAAGCCCAGATTATTGATCCGGTCCAGAATCCCATCCGTATCTCTGTACTCTATATCAGGAGCATAACTCCTCACAAAAGCGTCTGTAAGTCCCCCGTGAGTGAACAATACGTTATCTATTCTGTGCATATATGCCAGCTGGCTGTTATCGCGCAGGGTTTTTCTGAGTTCCGTAAGCTTGCTGATCACAGTCGGTATAGCAGCTGTAGAAAAGCCGCTTTCAGGCTGCAGCCAGACATATGAAAGGTCATGATTCCCATAACACCATAGCGTTTCAGGGAACCGTTTCGCGTATTCCATCGCCTTATCAAATGTCTCTGCATATAAATCCAGATCATTTCCATGACCCCATTCATCCGGCAGATCCATCAGACAAACCGATTTATCTGCCATCCCGTAATTCATAAGCTCCGTTGCTCTGTCAAACATCCACCCCTTCAGATGGACATCCGGTATAACCAGTATATTCAATTATTACTCCTATATATTGTCAGGTTCCGAAATATACAGCTATCACGCCGGCAAGAACAGCCAGCTGTGCCAGAGTATTGACGATTTCTTCTATCCAGTTCGACCTGGCGCTGTTGTCCATATGCGAGCCAAGATATCCCATCAGGCACATCAGTGCAAAGCCTGCGGCAAAGAATGCCGCCGCGGGCATCATAGTCAACGATCGCCACAGGCCGGCAAGCGCAGCCTTGCCTCCAACAGGTACAGAGAGGATCATAAGAGCAAATCCGGCAGGCATAAGTATATGAAACGCGCGGGTCAGACCGGGATGGTCCTTTCTGCTGATCACAATAATCATCTTCCATATTGCTTTGCACAAGCCTCCTGAAAAGCAGGCAATCACTCCCGCAAGCAGCAGCACGCTTTTGTACATGCTGCACATGACAAGCCCGCTCAAAAGGAACAGCAGAACCGGCGCCAGATCAACCAGCGCCAGTCCCATAGTATAATCCTTATATTCTTTTATTTGTACAGTCATAAATAATTATCAATAAGAATCAGTCCCAAAGAGGTTCAACCTCTTTTTCTTCCGGATCTTTCTTAAGTACGATATTCAGAATGATAGCTACGATTGCAGCCGGAACGATTCCGGAACCACCGAAGATGTATCCTACGAACGCAGGCATGTGTGCCAGTACGTTGGCTGTTGAGCCGAGGCCGTAGCCAAGTCCGAGCGAAACTGCAACGATCGTTACCTCACGGTTTCCGATACCGTCCTTTGTGATCAGCTGGATACCGCTTACTACGATCGATGCGAACATCATTACAGCAGCCCCGCCGAGTACTGACTGAGGCATCAGCTGTACAATAGCCGCCAGCTTAGGGCAGAAACCGCAGAGCACCAGGAAGATCGCGCCCATTGTAAGAGCAAACAGATTAACGATCTTGGTCATTCCAACAAGGCCTACATTCTGGCTGAATGATGTATTAGGCAGTACGCCGAAGAAGGTAGCGAATGTAGATCCGATACCGTCGCATGCAACTCCGCCGGAAAGTTCTTTATCAGTAGCTTCACGTCCGAGGCCTCCCTCAGTAATACCCGAGAGGTCACCGATGGTCTCTACCGCTGTTACGATAAACATGATCATGATCGGGACGATAGCACGTACATCGAATACGAACTTGACCGGCATTATCTTAGGCAGCGATACCCATGATGCGGATGCTACCTTGGCCCACTGCAGTACCCATGAGCATGTATATGTCTCCCCGTCTACTACGTATGTAGTGTCAAGGAACATTGCCAGGATAGCGCAGAGAATGTATCCGAAGATGATTCCGAACAGGATCGAAGCAGCGGACCAGATGCCCTTTGTGAAGTGCTTGAGCACGATGATGAAGATCAGTACAGCAAGACCGATCAGCAGGTTGGTCGGCGATCCGAAGTCCTTGTTATTATTGCCTCCTCCAAATGAGTTGATACCAACACTGATGAGCGACAGTCCGATAGCAGTTACGACCGTACCGGTTACTACGCTTGGGAAGAACTTACGCAGTGGTTTGAGCATGAATCCGAGGATCATCTCGAATATACCTCCGATGAAGCAGGCTCCGAGAATAGCACCATATGCGACTACTCCGCCTCCCATCGATCCTGCAACACCACTCATCACTCCGATGAAGCCTGAGCTTGTACCCATAACGCACGGCAGTCTCGCACCTATAGGTCCGATAGTCCACAGCTGCACGAGTGTTACAAGACCCGCTACCAGCATCGCGTTCTGGATGACAGGCACCATCAGCCCTGCATCGCCGAGTGAGCATGCTCCTCCGATGACCAGAATTGGTGTAAGATTACCTACGAACATGGCCAGAACGTGCTGCATGCCGAGTATGATCGCTTTTCCGGTAGGAATTCGTCCTTCCAGTTCATACTCGGATGTCATTACACTAAGGCCTTTTTTAACTTTCTTTTCGTTAGCAGACATTAACAATACCCCCTTCCCTAAAACACGTTTAAATTATAATTATTCATTATACCATATATTTATAAACGTCAAAGGCATTCCTTCAGCAGGAACGCCCTAAAAATTTCGATTCTATTATATAAAAACCGTTATATAAGCACCGTAATGGTGTTTGGAAGTTCTGCTTTCTCATCATATGTGTAGCTGATACTTTGTACCATTTTCTTCAGCACATCATATGCAAGCCGGTTGTCTCCTTCTGCAGGATCGAAATCCGTTCCATTGTATGAAATCGTGACAATGGCTTTTTCTTCCTCTCCCGAGTATTCGACTAAAACCCTGACCGGGAATATATCTCCCTGCGGCAGTAGAAGCTGTTGCACTGTCTCTTCTATTGTCAGCCTGATGCGGTACTTGGTACGGGCAGGGATATTGTTCTTCAGGCAGTAAAGATCGATCTCATTGTCTGCGCTGATATAATCGAATTTCGCATCCTCGAAGAGAAGCTCAAGCACTTTGAGTTTACGGACGAAGCGCCTTGTGCGCTCCCGCTTCGGATCGTCAAAAATCTGTTCCGGAGTTCCATCCTCATATATGCCTCCCTCATCCATATAGAATACACGGTTGCAGATGGCCCTGGCAAAGCTCATCTCGTGGGTCACTATCATCATGGTTTTTCCGCTGCCCGCGAGATCACGGATTACAGACTGTACCTCTCCAACATTGGCCGGATCAAGGGCACTTGTAGGCTCATCAAGCAGAATAATATCAGGATCCATTGCAAGTGTCCGCGCTATCGCTACTCTCTGTTTCTGTCCGCCGGAAAGCTGATCGGGATACCTGAACTCACGCCCCTCAAGGCCGACACGCTTCAGCAGATACACACCCGTTTCATATGCCTCCTGCTTCGTTTTGCCCAGGATATCCACAGGAGCCGCCATCAGATTTTCTATCACTGTAAGGTGTCCGAAAAGATTGAATGACTGAAATACCATTCCCATCCTGCGGCGGGCCTTTGTCACATCATAACCCGGTGCCGTTATATCCACTCCATCCAGCAGGATCTTCCCGCCCGTAGGACGTTCCAGCATATTGATGCAGCGTAAAAGCGTGGACTTGCCTGTGCCGGACGGTCCGATGACCGATATAACATCGCCTTCGTTTATCACCACGTTTACATCCTTCAGGGGCGTCGAATTCTCATACTTTTTCTCAAGGTGAATAAGCTCTATCATTTCTGCTGCACCCCCTTCAGTATGTCATCCGGCTCGCGCCTTTTCGGGTAAAATACCGGCTCTATCCTGTCTACAATAAAGTTGAGCAGGATCTCCAGTATGAAATAGATTATGGCAACAGCTATAAGAGGGAAAAACGCCTCATAGGTGCGGCTTCGGACTATATCGGCCATCTTGGTCAGATCCTGTACCGCGATAAAGCCGACAACGGAAGTCCCTTTCAGAAGAGTCGTTATATCGCCTTTGAAAGGAGGGAATATATAAGGCATGGCCTGCGGCAGCACCACCTTATAGAACGCCTGCCTTTCGGTATAGCCAAGTGAATATGCCGCTTCAGTCTGTCCGATATCGACAGCGGCTACGCCCGCCTTCATTCTCTCATATACAGATGCTCCGAATATAAGGGCAAAGCCTATTATCGATACTATCACGCCGGATATCTTCACAGATCCGAAGACCACATAATACAGAAGCATCAGCAGGACAACCATCGGCATTCCCTGAACCAGCCATACACTGAAGCGCGTGACCGAGGTTGCGATCCTGTTGCCGCCACGGCAAGCCACGAACAGCGCATAGCCTAGCATTGTTCCAAGCAGGATCGCCATTATCGTGATCATAAGAGTGGTTTCTATGCCGGATACGAAAAGCTTCCATCGTTTCTCTTCCAGGAACGTTCTTCTGAAGCTGGACTTTATTGACGGCCAGAAGGACTCCCCTTTTGCTGATGCTCCCCTGTCCCTTACCATAGCAGTGATTTCCGCCGTGAACAGCGGGTCTGAGAAGTCTGTAGTTTCCTCATATTTCGGTCTATAGTACAGGTTTGACATTATGCAGTCCGCATCTCCGGCCTGTGTTGCAGCCAGCAGACCGCCCCAGTCATATACCTTAAACTGAAGATCCGCGCCAAGCCATGCAGCAAAGCGTTTTGCCAGCTCTATATCAAATCCAACCAGTTCGTTTCCCGCATAGAAAGTAAAAGGCTCCGTCATTCCCGTTGTCGCCACTGTAATAGTGCGTTCCGGATTCTCAGCTTCAGGAATATCCGGCATCGTATAATCCTTCCGGACTACCCAGCGGTCATACATATCGTCAAAGGTTCCGTCGTTCCTTATTTCCTGCAGGAACCGGTTGATCTTTCCCTTTAAATCAGGGATACCGGATTTCCGTGAAAGTGCGATAGCAACTTTGTTTATGCTGTAGGTCTCCTCCAGCAGACGTACACCGTTTACACCGTTTTCAATAGCCTTCTCCATTTGGGTACGCTGATAGATAACCGCAGCTATCTTACCTGAAGCGACCTCCTGATAAGCAGGAAAAATATCCGTATAGGATTCAACCTTCGCATCAGGGAAATCCTTCAATACTTTCTCTGCTTCAGGCGTGTTGGTGGCTATCGCGATCACAGTACCCTTTTCTTTGAGCTGTGACAGTGATTCTATCTGCCCGGTTTCCTGCGTGCACGCGCTCAGAAGCACTGCACCAATGACTGCAGCAATTATTAATTTGATCAGTCTTTTTCCGGTCATTATCGTATTTCCATCCCTGTTTTTACAAAGCGGAACATCCTGAGAGCTCCTTCATAGTAAAGCTCTTCTGCCTGTTCCATTGCTTCGCTGAGAGACATCGGTGCATTCACCGTCGTCATAAGAGAGGATATACCGCAGCTGCAGATATCCATCGCATTTTTACCCATCGAACCGGAAAGCCCCAGCACGGGGATTCCTTTCGCTTTAGCATGCGTACCAACGCCCTGCATGACTTTGCCGAAGCAGCTCTGCCAGTCGGTACGTCCTTCTCCGGTTACGACGAGGTCAACGCCTTCGAGACGCTCGTCAAACCTTACCAGTTCCAGCACAGTCTCGATGCCGGACTTCATCTCTCCACCAAGAAACACCCTGAGAGCAGCACCGAGCCCGCCTGCAGCGCCTGTACCCGGAATCCCATCGCAGTCTATGCCGAATGTTTCCCTGATGACGTCGCGGTAGCTGCACATGCCCGCTTCCAGCTCTTCCTGGATCTCAGGAGTTGCCCCTTTCTGTTTTCCGAAGGTCCATGTGGCTCCGTCCTTTCCGCAGAGAGGATTGGTTACATCGCACATCACAGTGATTTTCGACCCTTTTACACGCTCATCCAGGCCGGAAATATCGATTGCCGATACCCCGGCAAGATCGCGTCCGAAACCTTCGAGTTCATTCCCGTCATGATCCAGGAATTTTACACCGAGCGCTCTGGCACAGCCCATGCCGCCGTCATTGGTAGCGGAACCGCCGATTGCGATCGAGATGTCACGATAGCCACGTTTCAGAGCATCCAGGATCAGTTCACCGGTACCGAAAGTGGTAGTGTTCATCGGATTTCGCAGTTCTTCAGGCACCATTGGCAGTCCTGAAGCTGCGGACATCTCTATGACAGCCTTATTTCCGTCAATAATTCCATAAAAACTTTCAGTTTCTTCCATGAGCGGGCCGTGAACTTTCACAGTGACCAGTTCGCCATGTTCAGCCGCAATCACTGCTTCAACGGTACCTTCGCCGCCGTCGGCAACCGGAACTCCTGAGCATTCACACTCACCGAATACTTCTGCGGCAGCCCTGCTGAGCAGTTCCACGGTTTTATCGCTTGTCAGACTACCTTTGAATGAGTCGGATGCAAATAATAGTTTCATATGTTATTCTCCTTAGCCCCACATACTGCAGCATCCTTTAGAGATGTTTGTTTATGATATAATCATAATGTTGCTTAGTATATGCAAACCGGCTGATTTATTATATGGCAGAAAAAACCACTCCTGGCGGAAACTCTCAAATAGTCGCAGCGGCCATGATAACTTCCTTCATGACCACTTTTATGTCGAGCGCACTTAACCTTTCGGTGCCGTCGCTTGAGAGTTATTTTGGTGTAAACGCAGCTTATGTAAGCTGGATAGTCAGCTCATACACTATCGCGGTAGCAGCAATGAGTCTGCCAATGGGGAAGGTATCAGACGTCACCAGCAGGAGGACGGTATTTCTTACCGGAATAGCCGGATTCGGCATATTATCAGCAATCAGCATCTTCGCCCCGTCGATAGGGATTCTCATGATTCTCCGTGCGCTGTCGGGAACATGCGCGGCAATGATATTCGCCACCAACAATGCGATACTGATAAGCGCCTTTCCTCATAGTGTTCAGGGTAAAATGCTCGGCTATTCTGTTGCAGCTACATATATAGGTCTTACAGCCGGACCTGTCGCGGGTGGTCTGCTGAACAGCGCTTTCGGTTGGAGGTCAATCTTTGCCGTATCGGCCGTTATTTCTGCCTTAGCTTTCCTCGCGGCCTTCAGGGCTGTTCCGAAAGATGCACCGGCCTCGCATGTATCCGGGACGGACACTGCCGGTATTGCTTTATACATATCCGCTATAATTATCAGCCTGTTTGGCATGACCGGTCTCGGAAGCTTTGATGCCGCGCCTTACATGCTTGCCTCCGGTATTGTTATACTCGCAGCCTTCTTCATATTTGAGTCCAGACGCGAGAGCATGGAAAAAGCATCTATCATAAGAGTCAGTATGTTCAGACAAAGCCGGACTTTCACTTTTTCCTGCCTTGCTGCTCTGCTGAATTACGGTGCAACTTTTGCTATTAGCTATGAGATGAGTATATATCTGCAGGTTATACTCGGTATTCCGTCAGGAAAAGCCGGCCTTATGCTCATCACTATGCCCGCGGCGCAGGCTCTGCTGTCACCTTTAACAGGCAGTCTGTCTGACCGTATCAGGCCATCAGTGCTTGCAAGTACCGGTATGGGGATCTGCGCGCTCACACTGCTGTTATACTCACGCATAAGTGAAAACACATCCGTACTTTATGTTATGATCGTAATGTGTGTAACCGGAATGGGTTTCGCATTGTTTTCATCCCCTAACACCAACGCCATACTCAGCTGCGTCAATAAAAAAGACTATGGTGTCGCTAATTCCATAATAGCTACGATGCGCACTTATGGGCAGTCATCCGGTATGGCAGTGCTGAGCTCCATAACTGCAGTCGTGCTCGGGACAGGGACACTTGAATCATCCCCTCACACCGACATACTTCATATGATGCATGTATCGTTTATTACTTTCGCATGCATCTGTATTATCGGCCTCTTCTTTTCACTTGCCCGTGACCGGAGTAAGCTGTAGTTCCGGCAGATCCGGTATGAATTCGACGTACAGCTGATCAAAATCATCCTGAAGATCCACGGTTACTCTTCTCTTCAGCTCCTTCAGATGGCTTATATCTATCATTTCAGTGTCTTCAGTTCCATTCAGATATACTTCTATCCAAGTTTTTCGCCCTGTCTGTATCACATCGATAAAAGCCGCTTCATATGGAAAATCCTCAAGAGCATTATTTACAACCCTGCGGACTTTGTCCATTACTTCCTTAGGCGGCGAGAACAGCATCATCTGTCTGAATCCTCTTATGAGTTCCTTTACCGGCTCAGCAATGAGGAAGAGCGACATGATTATGGCCACCCCGGAATCCATATACGGAGTGACTGGCCTGAGAACCGTATCCCCCAGAAAGAAATTCGCAAGAAAGGCAGCTGCGACTCCGCAGCTGCCGATAATGTCCGTCTTCCACATGTATATCTCAGCATGGATGGTAGGCGATTCGTATTTTCTGCTCATATGCAGCATGAATAAATACATTATGATACTCGCAACCGCGAGGCATATCTCGAACACTGCGATCGCGCCGGAGCTGACCTGATGTCCGCCGCTGAGGATGCCGCGCAGGTTTTCTATGATCATCACTATGATCAGCGACAGCAGTGTCATGTATTTTATTATGAGGAAAAGAGATTCGACCTGGGCGTATCCATAAGGATGTCTCTCATTTACCGGGCGGTAAAGCAGAGGAACCAGGACCAGAAACGGCCCCATCATAATCAGTTCAGCGGAATCAAAAACCGCGTCCATAAAGACTGTATGCGAACGGAGAGCGATTGCCGCAATGACCTCCACTGCTGAAAGGATGCAGCTCATCGCAAAAGATATGCGCAGTATGCGTTTTTCGAGTTGTTCCCGTACAGACTCCATTAATTACTCTTGCAGCATGTTTTCTCTTAACCTGATCCATTCTTTTTATGTCAGTTTGTAAAGGTGCCGTATCCGGCAATGGCCTCATCTATGGTCATTGCGCCTGTGCAAACACCATAAACCGCCTGCCTTAACTGTATGACAGCATCATCCGTCAGTCCGATAACTTCCGGCGACAGGATCTTTGATTCCGGGATCTCCCCGAAAGCAGCATACACGCTGTTAAAAGACAGATCCTTAGTCGGCGACATAAGGCCTTTGTTCTGGGCCATATTGTTCAGTTCCTGTGGTGTGACCAGGAAGCGCATGAATTCATTGGCCATGTCCAGATTCTGACTGTCTTTGTTGACAGAGAACTGCAGATTCGGCATGTCAAGGAAGTTAGCACCCTCGTCTGACATAGGAACCGGAACAAATGTGTATGTAAATGGATTGGCGATAAACGCCTCGGAGCGGCTCTCCCTCTTCTTTGTTCCGGACACAGTGTCTCCGGAGCAGGTCATCATTGGTACGTCGCCTTCAAAGAAGCGAAGGATCACGGCTTCATAGTTGTCTTCAATCTCCGCACAGGCATCAGGATTCACACAGCCATCATTCAGGAATTGCTCCATCTTCTCAAGTGTAGGCCTCATATACTCGCCGGCTGAACCATCAAGAGTATTGAGTTTTTTGACAGCCTCTGCATCATTTGCCACAGTTTCACAGAAGAACGGATACGCCGTCAGTGTGAAAACAGAAGTCGTCTCCTCCTTTGAGAAACCCATCAACGGGTTTTCATAGCCTTTTTCACGAAATGCATTGCATACATCCACCAGTTCCTGATTTGTCTTAGGTACGCTCAGGCCTTCTTTTTCAAACAGATCGTTGTTCACAAGCATGCCGTATGTGTTTGCGAAAACAGGTACCATCGGCAGTGAACCATCATCCGTATTCAGAATAATATTGCTGCGGATGCAGTCCAGGTCAAGACCCAGATCAGGATTGGCAAGATCTTCAGCATGATCAATAGAGGACTTATACTGCTCGCGGCCGTACATCCAGGAGTAATTAACATAGATGTCGGGAGCATCGTTTCCGTCCAGGACCATACCTATCATATTGTTATAGTCATCGACCTTGGTAAACGTTAATTCAACATTGGGATAATATTCGTTAAAACTGTCAAATTCTGCTTCCAGCGCCTCAAAGTTGTCGTAACCGCCTGCAACGGTAATATTGCATTCGGTGGAAGTATCCAGAGCTGGGCTAAAGCCTTCCTCAGTCGCTGCTTCCTGCTTCTCTGCGCCGCACGCAGCCAGTCCCAGGATCATCAATACCGTCAAAAGCATGCATATCGTTTTTTTCATAATTGTCCTCCTCCGTCCTTGATTCTTCGGATCTCTTTTATAACTAATTTAATATCGACAGGCTTCGCAATATGCCCGTTCATTCCTGCATCCAGACATTCCATGACGTTTTCGGAGAATGCGTCTGCAGTCATCGCAACGATCGGGATGGAGGCTGCCCAAGGGTCCTCAAGTTTCCGGATCGTTCTGGTTGCGTCAAGACCGTTCATTTCCGGCATCTGTACATCCATGAACATCAG
>JBGUVT010000146.1:0-5453 GCA_045220485.1 Anaerovoracaceae bacterium
GAGATCGCTGTTAAGCTTGACGATCTTGTGGACAGGGATGCTGAGATCGAAAGACTCACAAAGGAAAAGGCAAGACTTGAAAGCGAAGTAGCCCGTGTGGAGAAGAAGCTTGCCAATCAGGGCTTTGTAGCCAAAGCACCTCAGAAGCTTGTTGAAGAAGAGAAGGCAAAAGGCGAAAAATACCGTGAGATGCTCGCAACGGTCATGGCACGTCTCGACTCACTGAAGTAAAATGGCAAGCTTTGACGGACTGGACAGAATGAATGCGATGCTGTCCGCACTCGGTAATCCCGAAGCGGACTTCAAAGCAATACATATTGCGGGAACAAACGGAAAGGGCTCTACTGCTGTGATGACGGCTTCCATACTTGAGGAGGCCGGCTTCACTGTAGGCCTTTATACGTCTCCTCATCTCGAAAACGAATGCGAGAGAGTTCAGATATGGGACGGAACTCATCATATGATTGAGCAGACCCGTTTCGATGAACTTAAGGATAAGGCGAAAAAAGTAGAAGAGAACGCGACGGTATTCGAGGTATATACAGCGGCTGCTTATCTGTATTTTGCCGAGATGAAGCCTGATTATGTGGTTCTCGAAACAGGACTGGGAGGCAGGCTGGATTCGACCAACACCCTTGAAAAACCTCTGGTATCAGTTATAACGCAGGTGGGACTCGATCACACTGCTGAGCTGGGAAATACCATATTCAAGATAGCTCGGGAGAAGGCAGGGATCATAAAAGCCGGAGTTCCTGTAGTATCTCAGACAGCGGATCTCAACGTAAAAAACATTTTGAAAAGAACAGCTGCTGAAAAAGGCTGCGAATTCATCGATGTATCCTATGTATATGACAGATACAGAAGCGTTGAGCTATCTATGAAGGGCGAGCATCAGATAAGGAACGCGGCTACGGCTGCAGAGGCAATCAGGGCAGCGGGCATAGAAGTGTCGGGTGAAGCTGTCAGTATAGGTCTTGCCAACGCATATCTTCCGGGACGTTTCGAAGTCCTTAATGAGGAGACCGCAGGCAGCGAAGAACCGTTTTTCATCATAGACGGAGCACATAACCCTGATGCCATAAATTCACTTACTGAAACACTTACAGTGTTTGCGCGTAAGCATAAAATCAAAAGAATTTTTGTAATTTTTGGATGTATGAAAGACAAAAATTACACTCGTATGATACAATTATTGGCAGGAAACACGAGAGGCTGCACATACGCGACGGCCGCTGTCGATTACGGAAGGGCAGAAGAGCCGGAGCGCTTGGGCGAGATTTTTGCGGAGTGCGGCAAAGAATGCATAGTCTGTGATTCAGCAGCAGAAGCATATGAGATCTCGAAAGACGGAAAATACGGGTGTGTACTCGTGACCGGCTCGATTTATCTTGCCGGCGAATTGAGGAGTTTGTATTTGCAGGATCATAAATCACTGTAATATATATATTAACCTTATTGTTTTTTATCTCAAAAGGAGAGAAAGGATCGGCGTATGTTTGACAGAAACGGTAATGACAACAGCAACTATAATCAGATGATAGTTGAGGAGATCAGCAAAAGTTCAGAGAAAGTCGCAGATCTCGTAAACAGGGAGTATCTGAGACAGAAGAACAATGTAGAGCTCATCGCATCTGAGAACTACTGCTCTGAGGCTGTAATGGCTGCCTGCGGAAGCTGCCTCTCATGGAAGTATGCAGAAGGCTACCCACAGAAGCCGATTGAAAGGTATTCGGGAAACAAGGGCAGATACTATGGCGGAACTATTATCGTAGACGAGCTCGAAGAGTACTGCTGCGACCTCTGGAGAAAGGTATTCAACACAGACTATCACGTTAATGTTCAGCCTCATTCAGGTTCACAGGCAAACTTCGCTGCGTATAAGGCAGTGCTTGAGCCGGGCGACACCATCCTTGGTCTGAGCCTCGATAACGGCGGACACCTCACACATGGTTCCGGCGTAAACTTCAGCGGTAAGCTGTATAACGTCATCTCTTACGATGTTGACGAAAACGGCCGCATCGATATGGAAGATGTCAGAAAGAAAGCTCTCGAGTTCAAGCCTAAGCTGATCCTGACAGGTGCATCCGCTTACGCAAGAATCATCGACTTCCCTGCATTCGCAGAGATCGCAAAGGAAGTCGGAGCATACTTCATGGTAGATATGGCTCATATCGCAGGTCTCGTAGCTGCAGGCGAGCATCCATCACCATTCGGATATGCTGATATCGTTACAACAACTACCCACAAGACACTGAGAGGACCTCGTGGCGGCCTGATTTTCGCAAGAGTTGATCTCGCCAAGAAGGTAGACTCTGCAGTATTCCCATACGCACAGGGCGGCCCTCTCTGCCACATCATCGCAGGTAAGGCTGTATGCGCTGAAGAAGCTCTGAAGCCTGAATTCAAGACATATGCGCGTCAGGTAAGACTCAACTGCGCAGCACTCGCAGACGAGTTCATTAAGATGGGCTATAAGATCGTTACAGGCGGAACAGACAACCACGTATTCCTGCTCGATCTCCTCGATGAGCCGTTCTCGGGTAAGGAGCTCCAGGCAGCATGCGACGAGGTAGGCATCACACTCAACAAGAACTGCGTTCCTAATGAGAGGAGATCGCCGTTCCAGACATCCGGCGTACGTATCGGAACAGCTCCGATGACAACAAGAGGATATCTTGAAGATGATTTCCGCAAAGTTGCTCACAGAATCGATGACGTAGTCAAGGAACTCAGAGCACAGAAAGCTGCAGAAGCAGAGGAAGCTAAGTAGTAACAAGCGAAAAGCTGATTGTTTGTAATTAAATGCCCCGCCTTGTAAAAAAAGGCGGGGCAAGTCATTGAATAAGCAATTTTGCTGTTGTAAAATGTAAAAAATGTTTGCAACAAAGAAAAAGAGGAGGTACTGACCTATGGTGAAGCTTTTGATTGGACATAAAGGAAGCGGCAAGACCAAGAGAATGATCGAACTCGCAAATGAAACTGTCCAGACAGCCAGAGGCAGCATCGTGTTTATAAATAAAAATTCAAGACTGATCTATGATCTCGATTATAAGATCAGAGTAGTGTGCATGGAGGACTTCCCGCACATCACAAATGAAGACGAGTACATCGGCTTCCTGTTCGGCATAATGAGTTCTGACAATGACATTGAGACTATCTTCCTCGATGGCATTATGAGACACAGAGACTTTGCTCTCGAAGTACTCCCAAGCTTCATAGAGAAGATCAAAATCATTTCCAAGGAGTCGGGCATCGACTTCGTGCTCAGTGTAAGCGCAGAGCTCGAAGAGATGATAGGCGTAGACTTCGACGATATGGAAGTGCTCAATTAATATGACAGTAATAGAACAGATACTTGAGGGAATCAATAAAGGCAGAGCCATGTACGAAAATGTGCATGGCTCTATTACAACTGCGGAAGAAAGCGTCATAGCAGAAACCAGCGAACTGTGTCTCGGAGACAATCTCGAGTACATGAGGCAGTTGCTTGAACGCGGTTATGAGGGTGCTTTCAGTCTTATTTACATAGATCCGCCGTTCTTTACCCGCTCAAGTTTCAATGCGTCTGTCAGTGTGAAAGATGCCGGCGGCGCCAGCCATAAGGTTCATCACCTTGCTTATGATGATAAATTTGACCGCAGTCTTGAATACTACATTGAGAACATGACGGTACGGATCCTTATGATGAAGGATCTTCTGGCGAATGACGGCCTGATGTGGATCCACCTTGACTGGCACTCGTCTCACTACATCAAGCTGGTGCTTGATGAGCTTCTTGGAGAGAAAAACTTCGTCAACGAGATAATATGGCAGTATAAATCCGGAGGTTCCGGCAAGCGGCACTTTGCACGCAAGCATGATACCATACTCGTTTATTCAAAGACTTCAAAATACCGTATCAACGTACCTAAAGAAAAGTCATATAACAGGGACCGCAAGCCATACAGATTCAGGGGAGTAGCCGAATACAAGGATGAGGGTGGCTGGTACACGCTTGTCAACATGAAAGATGTATGGAGCATCGATATGGTAGGCCGCACATCAGCCGAGCGTACAGGATACGCAACACAGAAGCCCCTTGAACTGATGAAACGCATAATAGAAGCATCAACCTCAGAAGGGGATCTCGCAGGGGATTTCTTCTGCGGAAGCGGCAGCCTTCCGGAGGCTGCTCATATGCTGAAAAGAAGGTGGATTGCCTGTGACAGCGAAGAGATGGCGGCAGCCATGTCAAGACGCAGACTTCGCAAGGCAGGAGCAGACTTCAGATTCACACGGCTCGAGGAGGTAAAGTTTTCCGGTGGAAGAGCCGATATAGAAGTGCTTGGCAGGGATACTCTTGAGGACGGCAGATCGCTCTACAAATGCAGGCTGAAGGACTTTATGCCTGATATCGATACCGGATCGATACAGATGAAGGACCGTGTCCATATAGATAGTGCGCTTAAGGCGGACAGACTGCAGTTTGCCGATCATATAATGATAGATCCCGACTACAATGGGACTTTTGACTGCAAATACATATTTGATGCATCATCAGACAATATAAGTTTCATATCTGGCGGTAACTTCGCTGCCATCGTAGTAGACAGATTCGGCAGGGAATATCCTGCCGAGATCATAGGCTGATTTTAAATACGGGTGAAAAAATCATGAGCAATACAGATCAAAACAAGGTAGTCAGTTCTCTCGATAAGAAACTCGAGAAAGAGGCCGCAGTAAACAAAAGGGTAAACGAGATATATGCAAAGGATCCGGAACTCCATGGCAAGTCCAGATTCCAGGTCAGATCACAGGAAATAGGCCTGGCATTGCTTGCTGTCGTCATAGGATCTCTTGGAACGATTGGAATAATGCTTCCAAATGGTCTGACTTTCGGCGGGATAACCGGTATTTCAAGGATTATTCAGAAGTTGACCGGAATGAATTATTCGTTAACCTACTATGTGCTCGCACTGGTGGTACTGATAATAGTCTGGATATTCCTGGGGTTCAAGGAAGTCAGAAAGATCATACTGATGTCGCTGTCGTATCCTACAGTTCAGCTGATACTTGATATGAATCACGTAGTACTTATAAAGAGCGATGATCTGTTCCTGGTAGCTGTATTCTGCGGAGTCGTATTCGGAGTATCCAACGGCCTTACGTTTAAGGCAGGATTCTCGTCAGGAGGCACAGATTCGCTCGCTAAGGTAATAAAGTACCGTTGGTTACCTCATCTGGGCATAAATGATATTACCTTTGCCATAAACGCAATTATCGTGCTTGTGAACGCATTTGTATTCGGTCTGCAGATAGCTTTGTATGCTGTAATAATCATATTCGTATCCATGAGAGTAGGCGAAGCTGTTATGTTCGGTTTCAGTGACAAGATAGTCGAGCTGGACATTATACCGGGAGATGCAGATGCACTTGCCGATTTTATTATGAATGAGCTGGGGCGCGGTGTTTCG
>JBGUVT010000147.1:0-4152 GCA_045220485.1 Anaerovoracaceae bacterium
ATTCATATGGCAATTCAGGATTAAACCGTTTTGCACTGCAGGCAAAGCAGATATTGCCATCATACAATTATGTGGAACATCGTGAAGGGAAAGATCGGATCTTTACAGATGAATTGCACGAAGATCTCAGAAGTGTGTTGCAGGCATTAAAAGACGCCGGAGCAGACGATTCATACAAAGCTCCTAATCTCGGTTATTCCGTCAGAGAATTTTGCTGCGAAGGATCCATTTCGATCCTGTTTGATGAAGTGTTTGGGTGCGATATAGAAATTGAGACGAGATAGATAGAAAGGAAACTTAGACATGAACGCTATGACTGTTATATCCGTTATTATGACCATTATCATTCTCGGGATCCTGTATTGGAGAATGGTCAAGAGAGAGATCCCAGAGCCCGTCGGGTGGCAGCAGGCACTGATACCTATCGCTATAGGTATGGTGTCTTTCCCGATAACGATCCCCGTTTCCATGGGCCATATGAAGTCTCTGGCAAATGACCCTAATGCGCTTAAACTGAGCGAGCTGAACTTTTTTCAGGCTCTGTGGAGAGACCTGATACTTGCGGGCGGTTTGGAAGAGGTTGCCAAGCTGCTGATGATCCTTGTGGTACTGTTCATATTCCGTAATAAGGTGAAAAACGTTTATGAATTCATACTGATCGGCGCTTGTGCAGGAATCGGATTTGCCATTGCAGAGGAATATTTCTACGGTAGTGGTGAAGAAGCAACCATACTTACCATCGTCTTAAGAACGATCTCGGTACCGGCTCACATGACCTTTAATATGGTCATGGCTGAGTTCCTTGGAAGAGCCAGGATCAGCAAGCTGAGCGGGAAAGGATCGCCTGTCTTCTATTACCTGCTGGCAATTCTCGTTCCGATTACCGTTCACACTCTGTACGATGTCACTACAGCTTTCAATTCCAGCCTGATGAGAGGTGAGCTGAAGGGCGTTATTGTGGCGGCGATCGGATATGTAGGCCTGTTGGTCTATGAGTTTGTTGTACTGATCCGCTGCAAGAAGAAGACCGCGGTATTCTGCGCTATGAGGACGCTGTAGACTGATGCAAGATGCGTATCTATTAGGAGACAATCGAAGTTGGCTAAAGAAATGACTCCCAAGCGATTTGTGGGGTAAGGAAACTCAAGAACCAGATAAATTGGGATTTGCGAGGTAAAGAACCATGGGATTATTTGACAGATTTATGAAGAGTGAAGAACCTGAACCGATGATCGATGAGAAAAAGCTGGAAGAAGTGGCTAAATACCGACTCAAGGAACATCGGCTGATCAGAGATCTGCAGGTAAAGCCGCTTGGGAAAATCGATATGTACATTGAAGGCAAGGCGTATTGCAAACTGTGGGATACAGAGATCGACGTCGACCTGTATGACGACGCTCCGATCGAGTATGCGGAAAAGTGTGTCGAAGCGATGAATGCCATGCAGGATGAATTGATCGACGAGATCTGCCGTGCCGCAAAGCGATATTGTCTTGAATTCCTTGATGATATCGGCGGGGCAGAGCTGAATGATATCGTTCTGACCGTTCCGATAGATGAAAACACACCACCCCGGGAGATGCTTAAGTGCTTTGATGTAGGCAATTTGATAGTAAGTGTCCCAAAGGATCCTTCAAGGATCGGATATCAGCTGAGTGGGAATTGTGACTGGGAAGAGGAGCATGGTATAGAGATCGTCATTCTAGATGACAAACTTGTATACTTAGGTGAATTTGCCGATGAGTCACCATGGGATGATCATTCAGAAGTAAGCTGGAATTCTGCAGCACATATTTTCGAATAAAGAATTACATAAATACCGGTTTATAGAGGCGGGTAATGTATAGTAGCCCGCTTTTATTATGTCTTCCGACAAAAGAAAAACCTCCGATTTCTCGGAGGTCTCTGGTGGATGATCAGGGGCTCGAAGTCTGGTGCAGAGCCTGAAACCTAGTAAAGAGAGGAGGTTCAGCGACATCATCCCATCCATTCCTCAAGCTTTCCTCAAAAACACCTTGCTTTTTTCTTTTTATTACGACTCATAACCAGGCTTAGAAAAAGGTGATAAGAGGATGAAATGTCTCTTCTTTGCTGTGATCAAGCCGTCTTTCTGCATCTTCCCCAGTTCTTTGGATAAGGCAGTGCGCTCTACATTCAGATAATCTGCCAGCTGCTGCCGGTCGAATGGAATATCGAATTCATCTGAACCCTCCTGCAGCGACACGCTGTTCAGATATGCCATTACTCTGCCACGGATACTCTTCGGCGAAGTGTGAAAGCTTCTGCCCGCCAGCATAAGGTTTTTGCGCATGAACACATCCAGCATGTTGGTGGCAAGCTTGAGTCTCCAAAGGGATGGATCCTGACTGTACATACCTAAAGATTCTATTCGGAGCATCAATACTCTGCATTTTTCGTTCGCAACTGCATCAACCAGCATGGGCTCATCTTTGGCCATAGCATATGTCTCTGCAAATACCTGCCCTTTTCCTACATGACTCAGAAGGGTCCTGTTCCCCCACATGTCATTACTTTCTATGCGAACACTGCCTTCAAGCACCAGGCCCATCATATCTGTTGTGCTCCCGGCATACAAAATGACTTCGTCTTTTGAGAAGTCATTCTCTGATGATTTGAGTGCCGATAAAGCCGCATCCAACTCGCTATCCTTCATGCCGCGGAATATCGCGGTTTTTTTTAGAAAGACCTTATCCATAAAAACTCCGTGAATCTTTCAAAATGTGGTTATAACCACATACTTACAATACACACTTTACTATACTGATATTGGATAAACAAGAGACAAATAATACGGAGGATACTGCGATGATCAGGAAGATAATCCATATAGATGAAGAGAAATGCAACGGCTGCGGACTGTGCGCAGAGGCCTGCCACGAAGGCGCCATAGATATAGTTGACGGCAAGGCGAAGCTTATGA
Source organism: Anaerovoracaceae bacterium (assembly GCA_045220485.1). GTDB lineage: Bacteria > Bacillota > Clostridia > Peptostreptococcales > Anaerovoracaceae > Crickella. The sequence goes on from JBGUVT010000147.1 coordinate 2,942, forward strand.
GAGAACACTTCTGCGATGGCTTCGGCGACTGCCTTCCGAACTGCCCGACAGGAGCAATCACTTTCGAGGAGAGAGAAGCACCGGCATATGACGAGGCGGCAGTCAAGGCAGCACAGGCGAAGAAAGAGGAGAAGAAGATGATGAAGCCTGTTTCCAGACTCGGTCAGTGGCCTTGCCAGATCAAGCTCCTACCTACAGAGGCACCGTTTTATAACGGAGCCAAACTCCTGATTGCGGCCGACTGCACAGCCTATGCTTACGCAAACATGCATGAGGACTTCATGAAGGGAAAGATCACTGTCATAGGCTGCCCTAAACTTGATGCGATAGATTACAGCGAGAAACTTACAGACATTATCAGGAATAACGACATAAAGAGTGTGACTATTGTACGCATGGAGGTGCCTTGCTGTGGCGGACTTCAGAGAGCGGCAGAAAACGCACTCAGAAACAGCGGCAAATTCATACCATGGCAGGTAGTCACTATTTCAAGAGACGGAAGGATACTGGATTAGTTTTCGTCGAAACAGATGCGGTATTATGGTTTTTTTATATACAAACTCAGCGCGTAACCATGGTTACGGAAATCAAAAAATAATGCATATATAATCAAATTGGGTACGGACATTGCTCATAAAATGACGTGCCCTAATTTTATATATGTCGATGTAATAATGTGTAGATTAATGCAGAAACGGAGGGATACGATGGGTTTTGTTTACAAGACTGAAGAGTTCAACAAAGTCCTCGAAGCTCTTGAAAGTAAGTACAGGATATTCGCGCCGGTGTTAAAAGTCGGAGAGGGCCGCTTCAGAGACACCGATGTGATCCGCTACGACTACATCAGCCGCATCGAAGATGCAGAGCTGGAGGAACGTTCGGATTTCTCCTTTAAGGAGATCCTGATACCTCTTTCAGAGACTATGTTCTATTTTACAGAGGATGAGATCAAAGAGGCAGACTATGATGCCCGTCCTGTAATCGTGCTGATGAGAAGCTGCGATATCCACGCGGTGAAGAGACTCGATCAGATGTATACAGATAACGGGCCGGCTGATGACTGGTTCTACGAGAGGCTCAGAGACAGAGTGAAATTTGCCCTGATCGGATGCGGAAAGGCGTGCCCGAACAGCTTCTGCGTAGACATGGGAAGCAATAAGACAGATGAGTATGCTTTCTCGATCGATATGATAGACGGTAAGGTATACTGC
>JBGUVT010000148.1:0-5300 GCA_045220485.1 Anaerovoracaceae bacterium
CTGATAGTCCTCCTCCAGCCGATCGGCCGGAGCAGGCATTTCTTCGTGGGTAAGCATTATGTGCCGCCTTCGATAAGCAATATAGTCGATCGCTAATGCGGCTACGCCGATCATAATGCTCAGGATCAGCGGGTATGTAACTACTATGACAGGCATATCGAACAGCAGATATGCAGCCGCGAATGCTCCGGCTATTAGTATGTATACTACTATCGCTTTCGCGCGCGATCTGAGATAGCTCTTAAGCAGCCCCATTATTCGGCCTCCAGGATATACCCTACGCCGAACCTTGTTTTGATAAGATCTTTGAGACCGCCTTCTTCAAGAGTTCTGCGGAGCCTGCCCACATTAACTGTCAGCGTGTTTTCATCAACAAAGCTGTCTGTTTCCCAGAGTGCCTCCATAAGCTTTTCTCTGCTTACGACCTTGTTCTTGTTCTGCATCAGCGTAAGAAAGATCATGTACTCATTTCTTGACAGAACTATCTTGTTGCCGTTGTACAGCAGCGTATTATCCTCAGTATTGAGCACAGCGCCTGCCGCCTGCAGAGTGAAAGTATTCCGGTTGAAATCGTATGCCCTGCGAAGAAGCGCCTGTACCTTAGCGATCAGAACGCTTTGGTCAAAAGGCTTTGGGATATAGTCATCAGCGCCCATGTTCATGGCCATGATGATATTCATGTTGTCTGTTGCAGACGAAATGAATATGATTGGCACCGAGCTTGTCTTTCGTATCTCCTGACACCAGTGATAGCCACCCATGTATGGGAGAGTGATGTCCATAATGACCAGATGGGGCTTGTATTCCTCGATTTCTTCCGTGACACGGCGGAAGTCAGTTATCTTACGGGCTTCCATCCCCCAGCCAGCAAGACAATTGCATATTCCTTCAGCTATTCCGTTATCGTCTTCTACTATGATTACCCTATACATGATTATTCCCAGTTATAATAGTAGTCTAAATCTCGTATTATTTATGTGATTTAGACGAGCATTGTTGGTTATCTTCCTCAATCCGTTCTGTCATGAAGCAATTGAATTGAATCTGTAAAAACCCTGGCTGATTTGCATTTCTCAGCAACTGTATCCCAATTATCAGACAATTGAGGCATGAACCTCCGGTATACTGATGCGCTCTTTTTGTGTCCAGGGACTCTTATGCCATGATATTCTTTTTTCAGCGAAATGATATTGCTCCATGGGTCGATGATCATTTCTGCATCGTTAGAATCCTTCAAATCATCAAACGCCGCCACGATCCATGCATCAGTACTATCACAGGGAATCGTAATAATCAGCTGCTCATTTTCGTCATCTGAACGAACGAGTTGCCTGATTACCGACGTGAGATGAGCTCTGTAACTCTCAGGTGAGTCTTCATGATCACTGCAAGGCAACTGAACCGGACAGCGGTCATTTCTAACATGTATACAGTCGAGCGGAGAAGTCTTATCCTTATGATCACATTCCGTGCTGCCACATTTACAATGCACCTCTTTTTCTTTTCGCGACACATCTCCATCCATATGGATAATAAGCGCATCAAAGCGAGGCATTATTTGTGAAAACAGTGCCGGAATAAGTTCTGCGTTATTTTCGCACCAGCGGTAAACGCCTTTCCACCCGTTTCCGAATTCACCTCTCGCATCCTGCTCGGGCTGTATGTACCTGTATATGTTCTTTTCTCCGGTCAACCTATCGATGACAGTACGGATAGCCATCTGATCAGTCGGTCCTTCGCTGACTATACCTATAACTCTCTTCATATCAGTTCCGGAACGCCTCCCAGATATCCATTGATCCAAAGACGTGAAAGCGGCTGCCCTGTTTTGATCAGGTCTTCACTTACAAGTATTCTGTTGACAGTTACATGTCCAAGGTCATCTCTTTCAGTTGCAAACAAACGGATCCTGTCATCTGTCAAGTCGAGTCCGTCCAGCACAAGCGGATTATGTGTTGTCATAAATACCGTTCTTCCGTTCTCAATGACAATCTTGTCAAAGACCTGTGTGAGCCGTTTTGCAAGCCTTGGGTTCATAGCATGGTCAAAACTGTCTATTCCGAACATCATAGGCGTGGACGGATGCATGGCAAGGCAGAGCATAAACAGGACATACAAAGCACCTTCACTGGCATCGTATCCTGTAAACAGAGCACTGTCTTTCAGAAATCTGTCGCGAAATTCTATTATCTGGTTTGTCGATGGCACGCCTGGATTCAGATTGGATTTCTTCGGCTTTCCAACATGAAATTCGGAAGCCCATTCCATTAATTCAAGTACTTCATCCATATACATACTGCCAAACATCAGCTCATCGTCCACAGTTCTGAACAGATCCCCGACAGCCTCAGCAAGACGCCCTCCGTTCAGTCCTATCGGAGTGATCTGTGTCGGATCCGGCACATTACCTCGCAATGTAAGAGTATCAGGTTGGAATAGCCCATAATCTGCAACATATCTGCCCGCAGCAAGGTACTCCTCAGATGCAAGTCTATCGGACAGCGAATAGTAACCGACCTTATTGTTCATATGGCTTTTACTTCGGTTGCTTCGACCGAATACTATTATTCCGTCCCTACTAACGCTCTCTGTATGATACTTCCATGAGTCATCCCCTACAGGAGCGGTCAGGTGGGTATTGTACTGATATTCGTGCGAATCTTTGCCCCATTTCAACGAGAACTCAACTGTAGGCGACTCTTTTACGATATCCGCAAACTTTGACTTGTACAGCGAAGATGTGCTTAATCTGACACCCTTTCTTTGCAGGCTGTTATTATTCACTCTGTCTGTCATGGCCGCGCTAAGCACTCCGATCGCCTCCAGCACAGAAGTCTTGCCTGAACCGTTTGCCCCAATAAACACATTGACATTTCCGGTCTCAAAGCTTACATCAAAAAGCGATTTGAAGTTCCGAATGGTTATTCCCTTGATCTTAATTGACTGAGACACTGACTTAGCCTCCTTGAAAATCGTTGTTTTGGCTATATCTAATTGCATAGTTAGTATACTTGCATAATTTGATTTTGTCCATACCTAAACTTTCACCTTTCCTTGAAATTACACTTGTTTACGAACTTTAGCCACTCCTGATTGTGCTGAATTTTATATAGCTAACGACAGGCTAATGACGCACGACATAAGCGTTTTCACACTATCTAATGCAGCAGCATTGTCAAATTTATTATGAGATATTCAGGTTATTTCTGTTCAATATCTCAAAATAAAGTCGCTATTCCATATCGCTTCTTTGCTGCTACTCAGCCCCAAACGGATCGATTGCACCCTTAGGGGCTGAGTAGCAACAATGTTGTTGAGCCGCAAAATTGCAGAAACACCGCTTTAGAAACTGAAAAAGCACCGTTGAGATACATGATCTTGTATTTCAACGGTGCCGATCTTGCCCACAAAAGTTTCTGCCTTTTATATTTTTGCGCTAATTATTACTTCGTGTTATAACCTGTTGCGAGAGCCTTGTACCCGTTGCAATCACTGCAGTGCAGCATCACGAGATAACACCTGACGGCATCCTGTAACACCTTATAATAAGGCGTTAGGCGAGCAGGGTGTCCAGGGTTCGAGCCCCTGATCATCCACCAGAAGCCTCCGAGAAATCGGAGGTTTTTCTTTTTCGGAATGTTGAAATATCAGCATTTCGAGAATGGTACCAACTGATTCGCTCTATAGATAGGGTGTCCTTAGAAGTGTTACACTTCAGCAAAAAGTGTTACAGTCCCGGCGGCGCAATGATCGCCGGGATTTTTGCTTTTATGCCAGTGCTTTTTCGAGAAGTTGCTTCTTCTCTGCATCCGGTGTCCGGTCGTAACAGTAGTTGAAATAGGTAGTCCTTTCATCTGCATGGCCTGCATATGAACGAACTGTATTGATATTGATTCCTGCATCGATCAATGACGAAATATAAGTCTTCCTTGAGCTATGCGATGGTCTGTACAGGATCCCCACACTTTTGCAGTATTTCTTCAGGAGGGCATTTACCTCACGATATTCCAAAGGCTTTTCCGTGATAGAGAAAATATACTCACTTTGGCAGTCGTGCTCTTCCTGATATCTCCGTGCTATCTCCACAAGCTCCAGAGCTCCATCCGTAAGAATGACTTCCCTGTCTTCATGGCTCTTGGTGTGTTCCACGACCTTATCAGTATCCTTCTGCAGCATTCTGCTAACACTCAGGATCCCATTCTCAATATCAGTGAACTTCAGAGCACAAAGCTCCCCTATTCTTACTCCGGTAAAGAACTGGAACATCAATGCCAGAGGTGCCAACCTGTACACCAGTCTGGTGCTGAACTCGAAATCGTTCCATGCCTTCTGGAAAAGTATTATTACCTCGTCCCTGGAGTACACCTGAGTGCTGTCCTTCTTCTTTCGGACCTTTCGGAACATCCTCCGGCCATCGACATTGACCTTCCGGAACTGATTGACATCAATGATCTCAAGATCTACCGCGTAGTCCAGACACTGTCTCATGATCAAGGACATGTTGTAGTACTGGGTCTTGGTCATATCATGTTCTCTGATAAGAGAATGCGCCCATTCATCCAGTTCGAGCTTTTTCAGATCGCGGATAGGTTTGTCCACTATAGGAGAATTCTTATAGAACCTATTCCACTCTGACTCTATCCTCGGGATATATGTCTCGGCATTATGAAGCGCCTTGTACTTTAACCATTTAGGATAGAGCTCGCGGAGAGTCATTCTGATTCTTGTAAGTCTCTCATCAGTCCTGAGGTAATACTCTACAATAGCATCTTCCAGCTTTTCCTTCGTAGACTTTACTATTTGTCTTCGCCCTGTTTTTGCAGTTTCGTCTTTCACCCTTGTTCTCCACCTGCCGTCGTTACCCTGGCTGATGGAAAATGGATGATCATCTAATATTTTCTTCCTTTCTATGTCTACCATCATTTCTCTGACGCCGTCCAAATCAATACTACCATCGGCGTTACGATACTGTAAACAATCGTCCGGGGACTTTGTGATGAATTCCAAAACTTCTGCATCCGCAGGCCTCAATGCAAGTCTTAGCGTGTCGGTCGTGACAGCTGTGACAGCTTTAGTCGGTGCGCTCGTCAATACTGTCACCGCCGTCACAGCTGTCACAGAGCTCGAAGTATAGCATTCTTCCCTCAGCATGTGTTCTGCTGTATTTGTATACTATTCCTTCATCTAGCAGGAGACTGCTCTTATACTGGTTGACATACTTTGTAATGACGTTGGCGCCGACCGACTGATCGCCAAGTTCTTCAAGTAATTCAGTAGCCGAGCCTCTCCAGAAGTGTCTT
>JBGUVT010000149.1:0-3162 GCA_045220485.1 Anaerovoracaceae bacterium
ACATCCGGCTGGGTCTCGACCGTTACTAAAAGGCAGGTGGTCGATGTTACCTCAATGATAGCCTCAGTAACAGGTGCCCAGGAGGGAAAGTATAACTACTTTGCCGAGATGGAGACCGCGGGCAAGTGCCTCGAGTGGGTCAGGGATCATCTTGCACTTGATGAGATCGGTGTATATATAAAGAAAGAGGGAGTGTCATCTGACTACGAACAGAGAAACGCAAGCCTGTTTGCTTATCTCAATGAAGTTGTAAAGGATGTGGAGCCGGGCTCCGGCGGAGTTATTTTCACTCCATGGCTGCACGGAAACAGATGTCCGTTTGAGGATCCGAATGCGACAGGCATGTTCTTTGGTCTGGGGCTTGAGACCGGAAAGACTGAAATGATACACGCTGTTCTTGAAGGCGTATTTTACCATCTCAGATGGATGCTCGAATGCCAGGGACGCAGAATGAAGACTTCCGATCCTATAAGATTCGTCGGCGGCGGAGCACTCGCGCCGGTATCCTGCCAGATGCTCGCGGATATAACAGGGAGAACCATAGAAACGGTCCCTTCACCTCAGAATGTGGGAGCCGTAGGTGCTGCTGCAGTAGTCGCTGTAGGACTGGGGCTTATACCTGACCTTGAATGCACCAAACAGTTCATTCCGGTTGCAGCTACATATAAACCTGACATGAAAAAACACGCGAAGTATAAACCGTATTACAAGACTTTCAAGAAACTATATGCTGCTAACAGGAGCCTTTTCAAGGCGGTATCCAAGTAGAGGGGAGGCGTAGTAATGCATTTTATGTTCTGGGGAGACGGGTCCCAGGCTGCGAAGGATCTGGTGAATGCCATACAGGTCCGCAGCACCGATAACTTCAACTGGACCTTCATTTTCATTCTGGCGGTCGTATTCTATGTATACTGGACAGAGATCCATAATAAAAAATACGACATGATCTACGCGGGACTGGCTCTTTATGGAGTCCATTGGTTTTATGAGATAGGCAACGCAATAATAGGGCATGTGACAGGCTATCCACTCTGGTCGGTCAGTAACGAGTCAACAACATTCATTCTGCTGATCGGAGTTTGCTGGGAGCTGTCAATGATGTTCTCACTGGCGGGAATGATCTCACTCAAGATGCTCCCCGAGGACAGGAGTACGAGGTATTTTGCCAAAAACGGCAAAAAGGGCATAGACTGCAGGTTCGCCGGCGCGCTGAGCATGGCACTGCTGTTTGCCCTTGTGGAATCGTTTCTGGCGGGTACTTCCAACCACTCATTCATATGGGTATATGAATGGTGGGGTGTGCTTCCGGTATTCATCACCACATACATACCGTTCTTCCTGGCTGCAAACTACGTACCGGATATGGAACCGGTAAAAAGAAAAAGATTCCTCATAGCGGTATGGGGAATCGATGCCGTGCTTCTTATCACACTGATACCTGCCGGTATTATTTAGAACCAAAGGTCAGATGCGTATGGTAAGTACGTTAAGACCAAACAGATTCTGATACTTTATTTCGTTTGCTATGGAATAGACCGTGCGTATGCCGATGTTTGATACTGCATCTCCGCCTTCGGTAAGGTGATTACGCTCTGCAGGATCAAACGGCACACAGTCGTCCTTTATGCGCAGAATAACTTCATCGTTTTTACAGACCACTCTGACACCAACAGAGTGGTTCTTTTTATCCTTGGTAAAACCGTGGTCAATAACATTTACGACCATCTCCTCCGCGGCAAGGCCCGCATAATACGCTCTGTGTTTATCTATGTCTTTGCTCAGGCAGAACTCCTGGATGTCCTGAGAGATGCTGACTGCTTCATCGATGCTCTTTACCTGGATTTCTGTGTGTTCATCTTCACTTGCACCGAAGTCATCCGGTATCACCATCAGCTCGTCCATGGTACGCGGGAAATGTCTGTTGCATATTGCAGAATATATGATCGCTATCAGGATAGATACCATGCCGTTTATAACGTTTGCTAAATATACACTGTTCATCCCTGCGGAAGGTATCAGTATGGCGGTGAAGAGAGACACGGTAATCACACCATCAAAGAGAGTCAGAACGTGAACGAATTTCTGCTTATCTGCTGCCTGGGCATAGCATACGTAATGCATGCAGACGATTCCAAGAGGCAGGCATAACGGCAGTATGCGGAAACCCCAGACGGTCATCATGTACACAGGCTCTGAAGGATCATTATAGAAGATGTGTGTCAGAGGCTTAGCCAGAAGGATAACAGCTGCGGAAATGACACACATAAGAGGAACATACCTTGTTAAGGCGACCCGCATTACTTCGGTCAGTGATTTGCGGTCTTCCTCGCCGATCGCGACACTCATAAGCATGCGCGACACAGCCTGCATCCCGACAGGTACTGCCCAGAAGAGCGCAAGGATGTAGTTGGCTGTTGCAAATGCAGATATACCGACGGCACCTACATAGGCTTCAAGAAGCTTATTGACAATCAGACCGCGGAAGGTCTGGTAACCGTTGATCATGGCACCCGGAAGTCCTATTCTCAGCATAGCTGCGCACTCGCTGATATCGGGTTTCATAAGAGTAAAATGAAGGTGGGATCTGCCGGATACGAAATACCATGCTTCGACTATCAGGTATGCCCACATCCCGATGGACGAAGCCAGGGCCAGACCAAAAGCTTCCATGTGCATGACTGCTACGAATACATAGTTAAGTACAAGATTCACCACTATGAAAATCAGCACCGCTAACTGTGTTATACGTCCTTTATTTTCAATAAACAGAAACGATGCAAACTGGCTGCTTAGAATGAGCGGTATAATACCGATCGCCTGGCCGATAAGATACTGGTTGAGCAAAGGGCGCACAGAGGGATCATGCGTAAGAAATCCCGTCAGATCGAAGACGGCAAGCAAAATAACTATGACAGTAAAAAGCAGTCCGGCCAGTACTGATAGAATAAGATCAAGAGAGTATACTTCCCGGAGCTTGTCCTGATTGTTTTTGCCCAGATATTCGCCGCACAGTATAGACGATCCTCCCACCAGCATGAGAGCAACGGCTCCGAAAAACATGTTAAGCGGCCCGTAAAGGCCGACTGCGCTCATTGCCTCGGTACCGACATAATTGCTGGCGAAATAGCTGGATACTATCATATTGATGGTACCGGCTGCAGC
>JBGUVT010000150.1:0-3939 GCA_045220485.1 Anaerovoracaceae bacterium
GAATGAAAAAGATGAAGCTGTAGAGGACCTGCAAACAGCAGAGAACACCAGAGATGAAAAGCAACAAGCCTTGGATTCCCTCGTGGAAGAAAAGCTCGGCAACAGTGATGAAGCTGCCGCACTCCAGGAAGCTCAGACAAACTATGATAACGCAGCTGATGAGCTCACAGAAGCCGAAACAGCGCTGGCAGATAAGGAGAGTGTGTTAACAACAGCAAAGGCGGAGCTCACCTCAGCTACGACAGATAAGGACAATGCTCAGCAGCTGCTCACAGAAAAGAATAATGCAAAGGCCAGCGCAGAAGCCGGCAAGGCGGACGCCGAAAATACACTCAAAACTTTTGAAGCGTTCGCAAATGCAAAGGCAGCGCTTGAGACTGCAAAAACAGAGGCTGAATCAGCACAGACGGCTTATAATGAAGCAAAGGCGGCAGCAGAGCAAGCGACACTTGAAGAAGAAAAAACAACCGCTAAGACAGAGCTGGATAACTACAAGAATGCTTCAGACTACAGATCGGCACAGCAGTCTGAGCTTGCAAACGCTATAGCTTCAGGAAAGGCAGCAATCGACAATGCTGCTGATGAGGCAGAAGTTGCAGCTGCTCTTGCGAACGCGAAAGCTGCAATTGATAACATCAAGACAGACGCAGAGATGACAGCAGCTGAAGAGGCAGCCAAAAAAGCAGCTGAAGCAAAGCCGAATACTAAACCGGAGGTAGTTGATCTTAAGGCAGTCAAGGGCCTCAAGCTCAAGGCAGCTAAAGGCAAGATCACGGTTAAGTGGAAGAAAGCTGCAAAGAAAGAGCTGAAGACCTTCCAGTATTACGAGATACAGTACACGCTCAACGGAACGTTCAAGGATTACCCTCCTAAGACGGTGGGCAAGAAGAAAGCTTCTGTGACAGTGAAGAAGCTTCTCAAGAAGAAGAGATATACAGTAAAGATCAGAAGATGCAGAGACGACGGAAGCGTACTGCACGTATCACCATGGAAGGTGAAGAAGGCAAAGACCAAGTAACTAAATTGTCTGAGGATACACCAAAAAGAGCTGCTTCACTTGCTGAGGCAGCTCTTTTGGATACCCATTATAATAAGAACTATTTACTATATAGGACTTGCCAAATGGAGAAATGAAAAAGGTTGGTTCATAGATACATGCTCGGATTATGCTATTATTAGTAAAAAAGGAGGCAATTTATGAAGGAAGAAATCAAAAGAAAATGCATAGTGTTACTAAAAGTTGTTGTTATTGTAGTGATCTGCCTTTTGATTGTGTTAGTCCTCAAATTGGCAGGAGTTGTGAAACCTGCTGCTGATCAGAATGAGGGAAGTTCATCAGTGCCGGAGAGCCTGTCCCTGGACGTATATAAGCTATAGCATGTAGTGGTTTTCAGCAGACACAATATACGGTCACCACTAACTCAAATACAAACATTATTAACTGTTACCGAGTTCCTCAAGAGTTTCTCCGAACAGACGGTAGAAAATCCAGTCTTTCTTCTGGGTAGCATTCAGCTTGAGGTACAATTGGTTTGCAGGCTCATTCCATTCGAGGCAGTGCCATTCGACCTTCTTGTATCCGCGGCTTACCGCGATTCGGCAGAGCTCCCTCATCATGGCTTCGCCTACACCGTTGCCCCTGTATTCAGGCCTGACATAGAGGTTTTCAATGAACATGCCTTTGGCGCCGAAAATTGACGCGTAGTTATCGAGAAACATCGCGAATCCCACGTCTTTTCCTTCCGAACTCGCGAACAGCGTTTCTATGTCCCTGTTTGCTATTGCAGTGCGGATGTCTTCTTCTGTCGTTGTGATTTTATCCGGCAGTTTCTCATATTCCGCAAGCTCATTGATGAGTCCGACTATCATACCGGCGTCATCGACTGTTCCTAGTCTGAATTGAATATCCATTTTTCCCCCTTTTATAATTTACCCATTATTCTTTTCGATTATATCATACCGGCAGATCTGATAAGACTGATTTTTCTGTACCCGAATTGCTGGTCTTCCCGTCATTTCCACAAGTAGCGAATGCCCTGGAATAACTCCGAGACGTTTATTGTGCATTAATTATGCTATTATAAAATATAAAGGTGAGCAGGGGATCTGAGATAATAAACATAAGACGATCAACACCGGCTGATCTGCCAAAGATAATGGAGATGTATGCTGCTAAGGATACAGATGTTATAAACAAGGGACAGATATGAATCTTGAAAGTTTCAATGACAAATGCGTAAGAATCGTTACTGCCTCCGGAGAGGTCTTTGAGGGAGTCGCAACTTATGATGACAAAGAATACGCTTTTCATGAATACGGCCGCAATCAGGAGGCTCTGCGCATTACCCCTATTGTATTTTATAAAGATGAAATTTTAAGTGTCATAGGATTGGAAGACGTTAACGGTCCCTTTGGGCATTATTCTGAAAGGTATGGCCTTCTGGAAAAGAAGTGTCTGGAGTGGGGGACCGATTTGATAGAGGAGGTGTTCGACTCAGAAGACGATATTCAGATACTGAGAATGCTTGCCTGTATAAATGATAATTTTCAATCATTTGCAGACAGAGCTGTCCCGGGCATGGCTCCGTGGCGCAGCGGAAACAGTATATTAGAAACAGAAGAAGATGAAAACGGGCTGGGGCCGGTATACCTGGGAGACCTGGAAAAAATGCTGGGTACTCTTGTAAAATATAATAAGAATGATGAAGTCGTTAAGGAGGCAAAAGGTCTTCTGGAGCGGCTTGCAGCATTTGTGGGGGATTAAACTGTGAAAACACATGTAAAGAGGATAACTTTTATACTGTTGTCGCTGATATCATTATTCTGTCTGGTCGTATGGCTGTTTGCGTGCCTGTTTGCGGCCGGACAATTATATAACACTTATGATCTGTGGGTGTACATTTCCGATGCGCCGGTAGCCGTGCTGATAATCATCGGATTGTTTACCGCATTCGCAGGTTTTTTAATAGCGGCTATACGTACCAAAGATAAGGAGTAAATATAGAGGAAAACAGCATGGCAAAAAATATTTTATTCGCATAAGTACATATAAGTCTGCGAGATGACAGGGCAGCGTACACTGTGATATGTTATAGTAAAATATTTTTTGACTGATACTGCTCAAGTAAACCTTCGGGAAAATTGGAAGAATCGGGGACCGATATGGAAGATTCATTATTCAGAGAAAAGACCGTAAAGCGGATATCATCGCCTGAGGATCTCAGCAATTACCTCCATGTGACCAGGCCTTCAGTCTGGCTTGTGCTTGTGGCGGTCATACTGATGCTGATAGGCATACTGGTATGGAGTTCGGTTGCCAGCATTGACAGCTTCGCAACCGGTACGGCTGTAGTGAAAGACGGAACCATGTATATTCTTTTTGACAATGAACAGATCGCCGAAAACGTTGAAGGTGGTATGAGCGTCTTTGCAGGAGAGTCAAAAAGCAGGATCAGCAGCGTGGGTACTGACGAAAATGGAGAGCGCTTTGCTGTAGCTCCAACGGATCTTACTGACGGCATCTACGCCGTACGTGTCGTTTTTAAGCAGATGCGGGTAATCAGGCTGCTGTTCAACTGAGGTTTTTTTCATGCCGGATAATAAGTCTAACAATTTAAAGAAAGGACATCGGGCACGTGTTCCGGTCATCATGCAGCTGGAGGCTCTCGAATGCGGAGCAGCAGCGCTTGCCATGATAATGGCCTATTACAACAAATGGGTCCCGCTTGAACAGGTCCGGCGCGACTGTGGAGTTTCACGCAATGGTTCCAATGCCAAAAATATGCTTATAGCGGCAAGGAGCTATGGTTTTGATGCCCAGGGTATACGTTGTGAGACCGATGCTTTACGCAGCGATGTTACACTTCCGTGCATTATTCACTGGAATTTCAATCATTTTGTCGTACTGACCGGGTTCAGAGGCAAGTATGCATATATCAA
>JBGUVT010000151.1:0-6558 GCA_045220485.1 Anaerovoracaceae bacterium
GCAAGGTTGAGGGGGCCATTCTCAAGGCGAACAGCCCTTCATGTGGTTCCGGCGTCATCTATGACGGAACATTCAGCGGAAAGCTGACAGGCGGTAACGGAATGTTCACTGACAAGCTCATAGATGCATGCCTCGAGGAGAGGGCAAACCCTGAAATAGAAGCAGACAACAGAGTGTTCGCAGATGATTTCAAAATCTGTGACGAAAATCATTTTATGAAAGTGTTTGGGAAATAAATATGGTAGATTTCAAAGAAATTATAGCTGATGCGATTTACAGTGAAGAACTCGGCCTGACAAAGGATGAGATCATGAACATGATCGAGATTCCAGCCGATGAGAAGATGGGAGACTACGCTTTCCCGTGCTTCAGGCTTGCGAAGGCTCTTCGCAAGGCACCGCAGCTGATCGCTGCGGACATCGCCGCCAAGGCCGGCGATGCTGAAGCATTTGCCAAGGTCGAGAACGTCAACGCTTATGTTAACTTCTTCATCGACAGAGCGTTCTTCGCAGGTGAAGTCATCGATGAAGTAGACAGGCTGGGCGCAGATTACGGCAAGTCAAACGGCGGCGCAGGCCGCAAGGTCATCGTTGAGTATTCTTCGCCAAATATCGCCAAGCCGTTCCACATCGGTCACATCAGGAGCACTGTAATAGGAAATGCGCTCTATAAGCTTTACGATGCGGTCGGTTTTGACGTCGTAAGGATCAACCACCTTGGCGATTACGGCACACAGTTCGGCAAAATGATAGTTGCATACCGCAAGTGGGGCAGCGAAGAGGAGCTCGCAAAGGAGCCTATCAAGGCTCTCCTCGGCTACTACACCAGGTTCCACGAAGAGGCCAAAGAGCATCCTGAGCTTGAAGACGAAGCCAGAGAGACATTCGTAAGGCTCGAAGCAGGTGAACCGGCAGAGCTCGAGCTCTGGGAGAAGTTCAGAACTCTCAGCCTTGAGGAGTTCAACCGCGTTTATGACATGCTCGGTATCACATTCGACTCTTACGCAGGTGAAAGCTTCTACTCCGACAAGATGCCGAGATTCATACAGGAGCTCAAGGACAAGGGCCTTCTTATCGAATCACAGGGTGCACAGATCGTGGATCTTGAGCCATACGGACTTGGTGCGGCAATGATCACAAAATCAGACGGCTCCAGCCTCTATGTAACAAGAGACATCGCAGCCGCAGTTTACCGCAAGGAGCACTACGACTTCTACAAGTGCATCTACGTCGTGGCATCGCAGCAGAACCTCCACTTCAAGCAGTGGAAGAAGGTTCTCCAGCTCATGGGCTATGAGTGGGAGAAGGACTGCATCCACGTTCCTTTCGGACTGGTAAGCCTCTCAGACGGAGACGATATCAAGATGATGTCGACGCGTGAGGGCAGAGTCGTATTCCTCGAGGACGTACTCAACACAGCAGTTGCAAAGACTGCGGAGATAATGCGTGAGAAGGACGCACAGGGCGTGGACATAGATGAAGTTTCAAAGGAAGTCGGCATCGGAGCCGTTATTTTCCAGGAACTTTCCAACAACAAGATCAAGGATTACGTGTTCTCGTGGGATAAGGTGCTCAACTTTGACGGAGAGACAGGCCCATACGTTCAGTACACACACGCAAGAGCATCGAGCGTTCTCAGAAAGGCTGAGGATGCCGGCATAGACGCTGAAAACCTCGGAAGCATCGACACAGCATACCTTGGCAGCGACAGCGCTTACACTCTCGCAAAGCTCATCTACAGAGTGCCTGAGGTGGTAGTTGAAGCTGCTGAGAAGTATGAGCCGTCCATAGTGACACGTCACCTTGTGGATATTGCACAGTCATTCAACAAGTTCTATCACGATGAGCACATCCTGGTCGAAAATGAGGATGAAAGGAATGCAAAACTGGCGCTCGTTAAGGCGTCAAAGACAGTAATTGCAAACTGTCTGGGACTTCTTGGAATTGCAGCGCCTGAAAGGATGTAACCTTGATCTCAGGAGGCAAAGCTCCTCCGTTAAAACACATTCCAGAGACGTGGCTCCTCCGATAAAGTATTGGGCATATGGTAAGACCATGCGGGGTATACGGATATGAAATTACTGTTAACTACAATTAAAAGTGACTGCAAGCAGACAGAACTGGCTCTCAAGTCCATTTACAGTGTCGTCGCGGACTCTTCAGTAGACGTGCAGCTTAAGACTTACGGGCGCAATGACCTCTACACCGACATATTCGAGGATATTGCGACCAGTCAGTACAACATCGTTTACTTCCACGCCAACAGCTGCAATATCAGGCAGCTGTGCCGTGTAGCGGATATGGTCAAGAAGGCAATCCCGAGCATCGCGATTATCTTCGGCGGCATGGAGGTATCGTTCGAGACACGCGCGTTCATCAAAAGCAATGATTTCGTCGACTATGTCATAAGAGGAGAGGGCGAGAGTGTACTCTTCAACTTCCTTAAGTCAGTGCTCGATTACGAGTTCGATTTTGAGAACATCGGCGGCCTGGCCTACAGAGAGGGAGATCAGGTCGTAGTCAATCCGTATGATGCTCCGGTCGAGATGGAATCGCTGCCGTTCCCGTACGAGAGATTCGAAGCCGGCAAGGGCACAGTTTATTACGAGACTATCCGGGGTACATCAGACAGAACTGTATACTCGCAGTTCCTGCCAAATGCAAGGATAAGAGCACTCAGTCTAAGCAGGGTATGCACCGAACTCAGGTACTTCCTTGCTAATGAAGTAGAGCGTGTGGTATTTCTCGACAAATGGTTCAACTTCAACTGTGAGAGAGCATACAGGATCTTTGAGTACATAATAAATAACGATAACGGCATAACCT
The DNA here is from genome assembly GCA_045220485.1 of Anaerovoracaceae bacterium. Classification (GTDB taxonomy): domain Bacteria; phylum Bacillota; class Clostridia; order Peptostreptococcales; family Anaerovoracaceae; genus Crickella. The sequence continues at coordinate 2,826 of JBGUVT010000151.1, forward strand.
CATTCGAGTTCAATATCGATGGAGACATACTCGATGAGGAGACCATCAGGCTTCTCTCTGAAGCCAGGGAAGGCCAGATCATCTTCAATATGGATATAGCAAGCACAAACGCAGAAGTGCTGGCGGCATGCGGCAGAGGTGAGAACATTTACCGCCTCATGTACAACACCACAAAGCTGCTTCAGAGCGGCAAAGTGCGCACAGATATTCATATTAAAGCCGGACTCCCGCACGAGACAGAAGCGATGTTTGCCCGCTCCTTCAACAAGGCGTTCGGAATGGCAGAGGGCATGCCTGTGCACATAGACAATATCTTCATGAGCAAGGGTACAATGCTCAGGTCAAAGGCGCATGATTTCGGCTATATTTATGCAGCTGATGCTCCATACGAAGTAATCTCGACCGGCAATATGACTGCTGACGAGCTCCTTCGTATAAGAGCCATTGCGCGTACTGTTGAAAGCTATATAGGAGACGGAGGATTTAAAAAATCAATTCCGAGAATACTGAATGATACGGGCCTCAAGCCTTATGATCTTTTCAGCAGACTCACGGGATATATCACAAAGAACGGTCTAGCAGGCAAAACACGTAAAAAAGAGCATCTTGCGCGCATTCTTTACACATACACGGACGGCCTCTACGAAGATGTTGCTGACTCCGTGAAGCATGAGATCCTCAAGGACGTTATATACGCCGATCTCGAAACGATGATAGGCGAAGAAGCCATGAAGAAATTTGACAGAAAAGGCTGGGATTTGGATTGAGCGAAGTTAAAAATGAAGACAGAATAAGCAAGTACCTTTCTCCGCGAATTCAGAACATGATGTTCGCGGAGCTTTCGCCTGATTACCTTTCCAGGACCGGCGCGCTCGAGATACTCTCGGGTGTTGCGGTACCTGTTGGCATAGAAGGCAGTGATGCGAGGGGAGAGACAGATCTCAAAAACATCGTGCTCAATATGGGCAGGGTTATAGGAGGAGATCCGTACTTCGTATTTGCGGAAAAGTATGTGGAATTCATAAAGCACGCGGCAGGAGAGAATGCCGCGCCTATGCTTGTGTCTGAAGGCGCTCATTCCGCTGATATGGGCGATTTTGAGGACGCGTGCATACTCCTCAGGGGAGCATTGCGCATAGAGCCTGAATCAAAAGAGGCTCTCTACCTGTATGCAAGAGTCTGCAAGGAAATCTATGAAGCAGAAGCTCAGGACGGCATGGGAGACGAAGAAAAGACAGGTCTGTTCAAGGCTGAGTCGTCTGAAACATTTGAGCTCCTTACGATGATCCATCCGGACTTCGCGATGGGATATTACTTCCTGGGCTACGCTTATCTCAATATGGGCCTCTACTTAAAGGCAAAGCTCACATGGCAGGACTTCCTCAAGTATTCTGCAGGAAGTGAGATGGAGACATACGAGATGGATGATCAGCTGCTCGCATCGCTCAGAGAAGAGATTTCTGAACGTGTTGAAGAGCTTGAAGAACCTGTCGAGATAGAGCTTGGCTGCAATAAGATAATGGGCGGTGACTTTGTAGGCGGCAGAGACACACTTGCGCGCTTTAAGGAGGGCAGATACTCCGAATGGTGGCCGCTATGGTATTACCTCGGTATTGCGGAATCTTCGCTCGCAAATCCTGACGCGGCAATTGAAGCATTCAAGAGGGTGCTCAGGCTATCACCAAGCAACATCGATGCCATGGATGAGCTTGTACATCTTTACGAGGCGATCGGTGATACAGCAAACGCTGCCAAATACAGAAATAAGATCGGCATCATAAACAGAAATCTGGAAGAAGAGAAGGCAGATATAGTAAACTGATGAACTGTTTTGACGCTCACAGCGACATCTGGGCAGATGTGACAATCAGAAGAATGCGTGGAGAAACGAACGTCTTCCACAACCACCATTTTGAAAACATCAAAAGGGGCGGGGTGGAAGGCTCTGTTTTAGTTGTCTGGGTTGATACTCTCGGCACAATAGATGTCGAAAAGAGGACTCATGATTTCTTCCGCTGTGTAAAAGATGAGATTGCTGAGAGCAATGACTTCCGCATTGTAAAGTCTTACGACGAGATGATGAAGGCCAGAGAAGAGGGCGTCTTTTATGTCTTTATAGGTGTGGAAGGCATGGCATATGCCTCAGACGATCCGTCACTTGCGAAGCTCGACGAGTACTACAACTTCGGTGCAAGGCATGGAATCCTGACCTGGAACGAAAAGAACGGCTTCGGACACGGTGCAGTGTCGGGCAGCACTGAAGGCCTCAGCAGCCTGGGGAAGAGAGCAGTGCGTCATATGATCGAAAAGAAGATGATAGTAGACACTTCGCATCTCAACGAAGCAGGTTTCTGGGACATCGTCCGTATCATGGACGGCAGACCGTTCATAGCTTCGCATTCCAATTGTCGAGTGCTCAGCGACCATCCGCGCAACCTTACAGATGATCAGCTCAGGGCGATCAGGGATGCAAACGGCTGTGTCGGACTCAATACATGGTACGAGTTCGTCGATACGGACTCTGCAAAGGCAGATATACACAGGCTCGCAGATCACTGTGAACACATGATAGATATAATGGGCATCGACCATGTAGGCTGCGGATTCGATTTCTGCGATTACCTTGAAGATCCGGACGACCCGGATGGAGCGGACTTTTCAGGCGGGGCAGTAATGGGACTCGAAGACCCGTCAAAGATCCCTGATTTCTTCGATATTCTCAGACAAAGAGGTATACGTGAAGATGAAATAGAAAAGATTGCTTACGGCAATTTCCACAGGATCATAAAAGAAGTGATTGGATAAAAAAGGTAAAAATTAGGTGTTGACACATCCGTGCCATTACACTATAATAATCAAGTCGCATAAAGCGGCAGACGTTCCGAGGTAGCTCAATGGCAGAGCAACCGGCTGTTAACCGGTAGGTTGTGGGTTCGAGCCCCACCCTCGGAGCCATTTTATACAATAAGCCGGAGTGGTGGAATTGGTAGACACCTGGGACTTAAAATCCTATGAGAAGTGATTCTCGTACCGGTTCGAGTCCGGTCTCCGGTACCACCTTCCAAAACTTAATACAATGACGCGGGGTAGAGCAGTTGGTAGCTCGTCGGGCTCATAACCCGGAGGTCGAGGGTTCAAGTCCCTCCCCCGCAACCAGTTTCAGGGCTCTCGGAGTAAATCCGGGAGTTTTTGTTTTTACTGAATTTCATTGAAATGTCAATATGTTTGGCATTTTTACAAACCTAATCAGACATATCGAAACCATGCTCAAAAATACGAAATAGGTGATTTTTCAGGGGCCAGTTACGTCCCTTAGGCAGGACTCGAAGTTACTGCACATACAGCATGATCGGCAATTGGTGTCAAATCAAGTTTTTTTACTCTTTTGAAAGATATATGCAATGGAAAACCAGAATGTCAGAGATACTGACACTGCGTTTCCTTGAGTGTAAGCGTGCCTCGCTTTATAATGATTTCAGCGTTCGTTATAGTGTGGCTAAGGAGGCGGGAACAATGAATATTGGAGAACAAATCAAGGCGCGCAGGATAGAAATCGGGATGACACAGCAGGATATGGCCGATAGACTGGCTGTATCCAGATCTGCCATATCGAACTGGGAAACCGGCAAGAACTATCCGGATCTCCAGATCATCGTTCAGATCTCCGAAGCGTTGAATATTTCTTTGGATACACTATTGAAAGGAGACACGAACGTGGTGGAGAAGATAGCAA
>JBGUVT010000152.1:0-17988 GCA_045220485.1 Anaerovoracaceae bacterium
TCGCTCTTTTTCTTTCCATATGAAAGCTCCCTTTATGATTAACAGTGATTTTGTTTTTCACTGTCTCTCATAAAGGGAGCGTATCAATTTATCTCCGGGTCTTTTGTTTACTCAAACATAAAGCTTATCTGCCCTGAATCCTGCTCACATAGCAGAGGAGACTGTCCCCTCCCGAGAAAGTCCGGCAGCCTCGCATCATCTTCGATCCATGGTCTGATCTCTCTCCCGCTGATCATTACGGGCATCAGAAAAATGTCGGCATAACTATTTGGCAATTGTAGAATCTCCTCAATGATAATCATTTTGCATGGCTATTACTGCAAAATGAAGCCTGAGGATGTGGACAACATGCTTATTGGCAAACGCATCGTTGAAGCAATAGATGATTATGTGATCTGGTACAGAATCTTTCTGAAGGATCCGACAGATGAAGATGCCATTGCGATGATGGAGGACTGTGAGGAGTTCCTCATTAGAGACCCGAAGGTACGTTAATACATCAGAGATCCTGAGAAGTTCCTCTATGAACTTGATAAGGATATCGAAGAAGAATTTGCCGGAGGTCTGTATGACTCAGATAAATAAATGGGAGAAGCCTTTTCACGTAGAACGCGGTGACGTATATATGGGGCCTTTAAATCTGGACTCAGATCCTGAAAAGGGAATCCAGCGAGGTTACAGGCCCCTTTTGGTCACACAGAGCGACTGGCAGAACAGAAAATCCGAATCTGTCATCGTTGTTCCCGGAACATCCGAGCTTAAAAAGACCCAGATGCGAACGCATATCGTGATTCCGATGCTGAAAGGCCTGTCAAAGCAAACTATGTTTTGCTGTGAACAACGCGGAGTGGTCAACGTGAATCAGCTTGAAAAGTACTGCTGCACGCTGCCGCCTGACATCATGAAGAAGATAACCAGAGCCTGCCGGCTGGCAGAGCGCGAAGCAAAAATCAAATGCAGAAAATCCAAAAAATAGCAATCATAAACGCATACAGGCCTATACAGACCACTTTCAAAACAATTTGGGATAACATTCAGTCATCCCGGGAAGGCAGGGATTGGTCATTTTTCAAATTAAAAGATTGAAAGGTACCAATAATTTGGTGCCTTACTACTTTATTCAGACATTTAGGCACCAACTGACAATGACGGGTCTCTTGGTGATGAGATGGATGAGGCTTACAATTGGCATTTAGAAAAGCATGATAGAAGTGCGGAACACTTCATACGCTTTTTAATTGGTGTTTTTACTGAATAATCATTCGAAGCTGTGGAACTTTATTGAATAATAGATCAGGCAGGCAAACTCTGTTGGTACCTGAAGTATCAAATCAGGCCTTCGAGCACCAATTAATTGGTGCTTTATGAGGAAAATCCGCTGATGTCGGACCAATCGTATCAATCAGACAATAGAAGACAGATGATCCCAGGCAAATGAATAGTTAGAAAACAGGAAAGCAACTGAGGGTTGCGTGCTTTGGCAAACTTTCCATAGTAAAATAAGTTACAGGGAGGACGTATTGATATGACTACAAAAGATATAATATATGATCTCAGATCAAAGAACGGTTTGTCACAGGATGATCTGGCAGAAAAGGTCTTTGTTACAAGACAGGCGGTATCACGCTGGGAAAACGGCGAAACAGTTCCTAACACAGAGACGCTGAAGCTGCTGTCAAATTGTTTCAATGTTTCCATCAATACATTGCTGGGCTCGCCTCGCCAGCTGATATGCCAATGCTGCGGCATGCCCCTTGAAGATTCAATCATCGGCAGGGACAAAGACGGAATGCTCAATGAGGACTACTGCAAATGGTGCTATGCTGACGGAACGTACACATACAACGACATGGACGATCTTATTGATGTCTGTGTCGGTCATATGGCAAAAGACGGTTTCACCGAAGAGCAGGCCCGCTCATACATGAAAGAGATGCTTCCTTCGCTGGATTACTGGAAAAGACATGATGAACTCAGCGATGGCGGAAAGTTTGATGAGCTCAAGAAGCAGCTTATCAAGGAAATAAACGATCTTCAGATTGAGGGAATGCCTGAAGTAGACAGCCTGAATGCACTCGTCGGGAGGTATGTCAACCTTGAGTATCCGCTCCCAAGCGGACTTAATGTAAAATTCCTGGATGACAGCACTACATATCTTGGGAACCAGCTTGAACCGAAAACTGATATCGGGAGATGCTTTGGCATACTTGCAAACATTGATTTCATTCTGGTGTGCACCTATGGAGAAGGCGGAAGTGATCCGGAGCTCCTTCTTTATAAAAAGAGACGCCGATAATCAGCTTATGTGTTGGAGGAAATCGGAAAAAATTGGAGGAAATCAGAGCAGAGTATCTGGAACCGCTGAAAATGCAGAGGCCTACAAAAGCGATTCTGTTCACCCGCTCAATAAATCGGGCTCCGGAAAATTTTGTCCGGGGCCCTTTTAATTTTGCACATGAACGTTGCAATCCGGACGTTTGATGTCTTTAACCCAAGTCCATTGATGCGGTTTGTTATGATATAATAAACCGCATAAAGAGTGAAAGGAGTCTTGTTAACAATGATTCAACTGCTTATAGAAAAGGAATCCGATCTATATAATCCATATGATCCTTCCCGGATCAGGATCAATGAAGGAGTTTATCACTACCTGAAAACATACTGCTCACCGCTTGAGGCCTCCAAACACGTTCAGGATACTCTTCAGATAGTTACAGACAGCCCGATAGATGCGGACAGGTTTCAAAGAGTTCTTCATGATGCTGTTGAAAGAGACATTGCGGAGTTTGACAGGCAGATTGCCAGGAACAACCGGAGAGTTGTATGGGAAGGCATTATCGGTGTTATATTTTGTGCCCTCGGTATAATGCTTACTGTCTACCTGGATGCGCTTCTTCTGACGATAATTTCTCTATTCGGTACGATGGGTGTCAAAGATGCCGTAACAATCAGTACGACTGTCAATCACGATATCAAAAACCTGAGAAAACTGCTGAGTCCTATCATGGATATCAAGCTGGAAGTGGTTCAGCGCAATAAGGAGTGACCTATGGTTCTGTTTTTCAGCGCAACAGGTAATACAAGATTTGTGGCAACAGAGCTCGCAAAGGCTCTTGGTGACGAGGTGATGGATCTGTGTGGCAGGATAAAGCAGCATAATTATGAAACTATCCATTCCGAAAAGCCCTTCGTCTTTTGCGCTCCTACATATGTCTGTGCAGCACCAGCTTTTTTCTATGACTATCTCCGGAATGTTGATCTTGCCGGAAACAGCGACGTTTATATGATATCCACAAGCGGAGGGTATTCGGGAATAAGCGGTAATATAGCACGGTCGATCATCAGGAAAAAACATATGAATTATAAAGGCTGTGCTGAATTTAAAATGCCGCCTAATTATATTGCAAATAAGAGTCATAAGCTTCCTGCCAGGGAGGAAATAGAGAAAAGAATAACGGACTCCTATAATAAAATAAGGCCCGTTGCAGATATCATACGATCCGGCGAATCACTCAGATACAGACACATATGGGTACTTGAGAAACTGATTGATTATCCATCCAATCCGGTATTAAGCCGGATCGGACATCGCGTCAGAGGGTTTTACGCAGATGACAGGTGCATCTCCTGCGGAATATGTGAAAAGAAATGCCCGCTGAACATAATAACCATGCACGATGGCCGGCCTCAGTGGAATGGAAAGACATGCGCTCATTGCATGGCATGTATCCAGAACTGCCCTGCAGAAGCCATAGAATACAAAGATATCACAAAGGGCAGAAAGAGATACCGGCTTGATGACTGGGTCTAATGACATATGACCGCTTACCGGAGACGATAATATGATTAAAAAATGGTGGCACTATAAAACAGCGTATCAGATATATCCGAAAAGTTTCTGCGATTCAAACGGAGACGGGGTAGGAGATATTCAGGGTATTATATCCCGGCTTGATTATCTGAAGTCACTTGGCGTTGATATAATCTGGATCTCGCCATGCTATCCGTCTCCCTGGGCAGATCAGGGCTACGACATTTCCGATTACTATAATGTCGACCCAAGATTCGGCACCATGGACGACATGGATCAGCTGATCCATGAGGCGCGTAAGCGTGATATGTATATACTGATGGATCTGGTAGTGAATCACTGCTCGGATGAGCATGAATGGTTCAGAAAGGCGTGTGAGGATCCTGATGGCAGATATGGGAAGTACTTCTACATCGAGGATATGAGTCCTTCGGGCGGAGTGCCATGTAACTGGAGGTCCACCTTTGGAGGATCAGTATGGGAGCCGCTCCCGGGACACCCGGACAAGTGTTATCTCCACCTGTTCCATAAAAGACAGCCTGACCTGAACTGGGAAAACCCGGAAGTGCGCGAAGAAGTGTATAACATCATAAAGTGGTGGATGGAAAGAGGCATTGCAGGGTTCAGGATAGACGCCATAATCGACATAAAAAAAGCCTTGCCATACAGAGATTATCCATCCGATAGAGAGGATGGCCTGTGCGATATAAGCGCTATGCTTGAGAATGCCGAGGGCATCGGAGAATTCCTCGGTGAACTTAGAGATGTGGCTTTCGTGCCATATAACGCCCTCACAATAGGCGAAGTATTCAATGAAAAGTATGATGAGCTGGAGGATTTTATAGGAGAAAACGGATACTTCTCTTCTATGTTCGATTTCTCACACGTTGTGGAAGGACAGAGCCGTCTCGGCTTGTATGACCACCGGAAAATCAGTATTGATGATTATAAACGTTGCGTTTTTGCCGCACAGAAAAGAGTAGGAGACACAGGCTTCTTCTCAAATGTGATCGAAAACCACGACAGACCGAGAGCAGCAAGCTATTACCTGCCGGTATCAGGCAGGACAGAAGCAGGTAAAAAATGTCTTGCGCTGGCATATTTCATGCTCAGGGGTCTTCCTTTTATTTATCAGGGGCAGGAGATAGGCATGGAAAACACCGTGTTCAATTCACCTGATGATTTCGATGATGTCGGCACTATTGGTGAATATCACGTATCTATCAGTGCCGGGCTGAGTGAAGAGGAAGCCATGAAGGTAGCAAGTCTTTATTCAAGAGACAATGCCAGGACACCCATGCAGTGGAACGACTGCCATAATGCAGGATTCAGCGAAGCAGATCCCTGGCTGCCGGTCAATCCTGACTATAAGCTGATAAATGTGAGCGAACAGGCTGAACGCCGGGATTCCGTTTACAGTTTTTACAGACGGCTTAGTGCGCTGAGGAAAAACCCGGACTACAGGGAGACTCTTGTATGGGGCGAATTTGAACCGGCGTATGAAGACAGGGAGGGACTGCTGGCATATTACCGCATAGCAGACCGCAGATTGCTGATCCTTGCTAACCTCAAATCAGAACCTGAAGATTTAGATGTTGGATGTGAATACAGGATACTGCTGGACAACATGAACCCGTCCGGAATTCAGGAGCAGGCGCAGCAGCTCATACAACTGCAGGCCTGGCAGGGCTTGGTTCTGGAATTAATCCAATAAGGGGGACAGAGGAAAAATGAAATATAAATACTATTTGTTCGATCTTGATGGAACCCTGACAGATTCCGGCATCGGCATAACCAATTCGGTCATGTATGCTCTGGAGAAGTTTGGTATCCATGTATCACACAGAGAAGAACTGTATCCGTTTATCGGACCTCCTCTTGCTGACTCATTCAGAAAGTATTTTGACTTTACTGAGGAACAGGCTCTTCAGGCTGTTGAATACTACAGAGAGTATTTCCGAGCAGGCGGAATTTTCGAGAACGCGGTTTATGAAGGAGTGCCGGAGATGCTTTGTGAGCTGAAGAACCGGAATGCAACAATTGCGCTTGCCACATCAAAGCCGTATGAATTTACTGTTCAGATACTCGATTATTTTGAACTGCGCCGGTACTTTGACTTCATTGGAGCAGCAACAATGGACGGACACATCAGCAAGAAAGCAGAAGTTATCAGACACCTTCTGGATGAGCTTGGAGGTGTAGATAAGTCTTCCGTTCTGATGGTAGGAGACAGGGATCAGGATATTGAGGGGGCGAAGGCAAACAATCTGCAAAGTGCAGGGGTGCTTTGGGGATATGGAGACAAAGAGGAACTGATGAACGCAGGAGCTGACTACCTTGTATCCACACCGTTGGATATTGTTAACATATAGTGATTTAATACGGTTGCATTTAGCAAAATACACAAAAAATAGCAAATTTTCAGCAAAGAATTATTGACCTTTCACAAATTCGATGCTAAAGTAGCGTTAATTAAATACCAATAAACCTTTGATGGAGAGTGAGTAGGTCACGATGCTTACATATGAGCGAGCTGCCGGTGGTGAGAGGGCAGCATGCGGAGGCGTGACTGAATGGACTCCTGAGGGCGACAGGAAAGGGATGAAGATCCTGAGTATGGAAGACGGAGAGAAAACTTCGTAAACAAATGATGCATATGATGGTATGCAGTGAGTGGGCAGGGGCGACTCTGCCAAGCCGGGTGGCACCGCAGAAGTTTTGTATTATCATGCTTCTGTCCCAGCATGTATTATGCCGGGACGGGAGCGTTTTTGTTTCTCCCTTTCAGGCACCGGACAGTTCGGGTATAACCTGTCCGAATACATTAACTCACATATCAGAGACTGGAGAAAAGGAGAACAGAAATGGAAAACTACCGCATCTATCTGACAGAGGAAGAGATTCCTGCACATTATTACAACCTGAGAGCAGATATGAAGAAAAAGCCTGCTCCGCTGCTTAATCCCGGTACGATGAAGCCGATGACAGCGGAAGAACTTAAAGGCGTATTCTGCGAGGAGCTTGTAGCTCAGGAACTCGATAACGACACAAGATACATCGAGATCCCGGAGGAGATAAGGGACTACTACAGGACTTACAGACCTTCGCCTGTTGTACGTGCGTACAACCTCGAGAAAAAACTCGGAACTCCTGCGGCTATTTACTTCAAGTTCGAGGGGAATAATACTTCCGGGTCACACAAGCTCAATTCAGCTGCCGCTCAGGCATACTACGCTAAAAAGCAGGGGCTGAAAGGAATCACGACTGAGACAGGGGCCGGCCAGTGGGGTACGGCCATGTCGATGGCATGCGCGCATTTCGGACTTGAATGCAAGGTCTTCATGGTAAAAGGATCATATGAGCAGAAACCTTTCCGCCGCGAGGTGATGCGCACGTATGGAGCAGATGTTGTTGCATCCCCGTCAGATACAACGCAGGTAGGACGCGCGCTTCTCGAGCAATTCCCGGGAACAACAGGAAGCCTGGGCTGCGCGATCTCGGAGGCGGTGGAAGTTGCAGTCGGGACAGAAGGGTACAGATATGTACTCGGCAGTGTTCTCAATCAGGTGTTGCTTCATCAGAGCGTTATTGGGCAGGAGACATATACAGCACTAAAAAAGATAGGTGTTGAGCCTGACATCATAATAGGATGTACAGGAGGCGGATCGAATCTGGGAGGCCTGATCGCACCGTTTATGGGAGAAAAACTGAGAGGTGAAAAAGACTACAGATTCATCGCAGCGGAGCCGGCTTCATGCCCGAGCCTTACCAGGGGAAAATACCTTTATGATTTCTGCGATACCGGAAATGTCTGCCCGCTGGCCAAAATGTATACTCTGGGAAATAAATTCATCCCGTCGCCTATACATGCAGGCGGCCTGAGGTTCCACGGAATGAGTACTATTATTTCCGAACTGTATGATCAGGGCATGATGGAAGCGGTCGCATATGAGCAGACTGAAGTATTCGAGGCGGCAGAGATATTTGCAAAAGCTGAAGGTATACTTCCTGCTCCTGAGAGCAGCCATGCGATCAAGGCGGCGATAGATACCGCGCTCGAATGCAAGGAGAGCGGAGAGGCAAAGACTATACTTTTCGGGCTCTCCGGAACGGGCTACTTTGACCTCGTGGCCTACCAGCAGTTCAATGACGGCACGATGACTGACTATATTCCTACGGATGAAGATCTGGCGGAAGCGATCAAATGTGTTCCGCCTCAGCCGGCAGAATAATTATCATCATAAAGATACAGTGATCATAAAATTGCCCCCCGCACGGGGGCAATTTGCGTTCTTTCATTTTTGAGACATGTAAATTAAGGTATAATTTGCATGTATATATCATAAAGAAGGAGTAAAGATATATGGATTATGAAGGTCAGATTTGCAGAGCCCCGATGGAGCGTGCGGCCTATAAACTGCCAATCATGGTAGGATGCTGTTACAATCAATGCAGATTCTGCGATCTGTTCAAGCACCTTAAGTTCAGGATCATTCCGATCGAAGAAGTCGAGGCGGACATAAGACGGGTCTGCGAAGCAGGAGGCAGTCCCCGCAAAATTTTTCTCGGGGACGGCAGTGCTTTCGCGCTCAGGACCGATTACCTCAAAAGTATCCTGGACCTGATACATAAATACTTTCCTCAATGCAGAGAGATCAATATGAATGCCACGGTGACGAGCATATCTGATAAGAGCGATGAGGAACTTCAGCTGCTTGCTGAGAACGGGGTAAAACATCTGTACATAGGTCTTGAAAGCGGACTGGAAGATGTTCTCAGCTTTATGAATAAGGGCAATACCGTAGAGCAGCTCATAGAAGAGGTAAAAAGGATCAGACGGTATGGTATGTGCTTTGACGCGCACATTATGACAGGTTCTGCCGGTCATGGGAGAGGTTCGGAGAATGCAGCTGCAACTGCGGGAATTCTCACAGAGCTAAGAGCATCGAGTGCTACCAACTTTTCAATGTTCATACATCACAAAACTCCTTTGTATCAGGATATGCAGAAAGGCAGGTTCACAGCTGCTTCTGAGTATGAGAACCTCATAGAGGACAGGGGGCTGATCAGGCTCATATGTGAAGACCTCAATAAAGCCGGCGGGCACAGCATGAAGTATGAAGGTTTTCATGACTTCATATCATTCCATGTCTGGGGCACGCTTCCACGTGACGGAGAGAAAATGATTTCAAAAATCGATAAAGTTATTGCGGAATATGCTGAAAAACAGGACGTGGTTTCCGTAATAGATCCTGACAGCACATTCGAGATCAGGAGTGCATATTAAAATGGATATTTATGTAGATATAAAAGCGAGGGACGGCGGTGACGGAAGTCATGCGAGCCCGTTCAGAAATATAAATGAAGCAGCTGCAGTTGCAGGGCCGGGGGACACGGTCCGGGTGGCTCCCGGTGTTTATCGTGAGAAAGTAGACCCTGTTAATTCCGGAACCGAGGACAAAAGGATAACTTATGTCAGTACTGAGCCTCTTGGTGCGGTCATAACGGGCTCAGAGAGGCTGGCTTCATGGGAGAAGCATTCTGGCAATGTCTGGGTCGCAAGGATCGATAACCGCTTGTTTGGAGACTACAATCCATACACTACTCTTGTATATGGTGACTGGTATTTTGCGAGTCCAGATAAACACACCGGATGTGTGTATTTAAACGACGAGGCTATGTATGAAGCTGTCAGCCTTGAGGAATGCATGCGCGGAGAGCTGAGTGAAGTCAGCTGGGATCCGGAAAACTCGAAGTACAAATGGTACACCGAGCAGGATGAAGCGCGCGATGAAACCGTGATATATGCTAACTTCCAGGGCGTCGATCCTAACTGCGAAAAGGTTGAGATCAATGTCAGAAGAGAATGTTTCTGGCCTTCTGAAACGGGAAGAAACCATATCACGGTCAGGGGATTCAAAATCGAGAAAGCTGCCACCACATGGGCTCCGCCTGCGGCTTTCCAGGACGGCATGATAGGACCGCACTGGAGCAAGGGCTGGATAATAGAGGACTGCGAGATAGTCAGCAGCAAGTGCGCAGGCATCTCCCTTGGACGATATTATGATCCGGACAACAACAACTACTTCACGACAAAGTACGTAAAAAGCCCTACTCAGATGGAGAGGGATTCCGTGTGCCGCGGGCAGTATCACGGATGGCTGAAGGAAAACATAGGCGGACATATAATCCGGCGCAATAATATACATCATTGCCAGCAGGGCGGCATCATAGGCCGCATGGGAAGCGTGTTCAGCATAATTGAGGATAACCATATCCACCATATAAATAATATGATGGAGCTTGGAGGCGCTGAGATCGCAGGCATCAAGCTGCACGCGGCCATAGATGTTATTATCCGGAGGAACCACATCCACCATTGCACGATGGGTATCTGGTGTGACTGGGAAGCGCAGGGCACAAGGATAAGCTGCAATTATCTGCACGACAATCAGCGTCCGGAGGGCGTCAGGCAGCTGAAGGGCGGCATGATGTCACAGGACCTGTTTGTTGAGGTAAGCCATGGACCGACCCTGATCGATAACAACATTCTGTTCTCCGAAGTGAGTCTGCGGTTTGCTGCGCAGGGAATTGCGATGGTCCACAACCTTATCTGCGGAGCCTTTACCTGTGTGGGAGCCGGTACGGACTGGAGATATACGCCATATCATATACCGCATCGCACAGAGGTGATGGGCTTTATGACGATCCTGCATGGTGACAACAGGTTCTGCAACAATATCTTCATACAGACATGGCCTGAAGATGACGCTGTGATACTGCATGATATCGATGACGGACGGGACTATGAGAACCGCAAGGCAGGAACATGGGCGTTCGATGAGTATCCGACTTTTGAGGAGTGGTATTCGCAGTTTGACTTCTCCCGACCGGCAGATATGGCAAAGCTGGAGAAAGCCCACTTCGGACATCTGCCTGTATGGTCGGAGGGCAATATCTATCTTAATGGAGCCAGGTCCTGCAGACATGAAAAAGCGGGAGAATGCCGCATAATCACATCGAACATTCTCGGTAAGGCGTTCGAGCCGGAACAGCGGTTTGAAGCACCGGACGGGTCGGATCTCGTTCTGGATACAGACTTTTTTGGCAATAAACGCGAGGGAAGTATAATACCGGGGCCGTTCTCGGCTGCGACGATAGCGGCGATCCGTCAAAAGTAAAAAGTATATTGAAAAGGAGGATGTCGTGAAATATTACGACATGGAATTTCACAGAGGTGGCAGGGATGCACGCCCTGAGAACACACTGTATTCTTACCAGTATTCACTGGAGAAGGGTGCATTAACTATAGAATGCGACATGCAGCTGACCGCTGACGGGCAGATAGTGATGTCACATAATCCGGCGCTTAATCCGGATATCACCACAGATTGTGACGGCAGGCGCATTGAGGATAACAGATACTATATTCACGATATGACTCTGCAGGAGGTGCAGTCTTTCAATGTAGGGCATATGGATACGTCCGTCGAATACTATGAACTTCACGGACGTACTCAGGTGCAGACGGATACGTTCGTACCTTCGCTCCGTCAGATGTTTGAGCTGGTGAGAGACAGCGGCAACAAGGATATCAGGATGAGCATTGAGGCTAAAGCGTACCCTGATCCTGCTCTTGGAGCCAGGTATGAGAAGAATCCTGACTACGATGTACTGCTCAGAGAGTTCCTTTCGCTCGTGAACGAATTCGGATTCCGTGACAGGGTGATACTGCAGTCGTTCGACTGGCTGGTGCTCACTAAAATGAAGGAGCTCGATCCCGGCATACGGACAATAGCGCTTTACAGCGAACAGGTTTCCTGGGGCGTACCGGAAGGTACAACGCTGTGGCTCGACAGGGATGAGCCGTCGCCATGGCTGGGAGGAATCGATATTCGTGAATTTGATGGGAACCCGGTCCGCGCGGCTCACTCGCTTGGGATTGATGATGTAAGCCCGTACTTCAAAGAGATAACTAAGGAACTGACCGATGAGGCCCACATGTTCCACATGAGGGTCGTGCCATGGACAGTGAATTCCAGAGATGACATTGAGGCTTTGTACGGGATGGGAGTCGATGGCATTATCACGGACAGACCGTGGGTGCTGAGAGCGTTCCTTGAAGAGAGAGGCGAAGAGCTTCTCCCTGAAAGGGAAGTGAATCTGCCGTATCATCTGGAGCCGGACCATTATGAGACTGAAGACAGGAAATCCGAAAGCGGAAGAGATGCAGCGTATTAGCGCAGGTGAAGGAGAATGATAAAAAAAGTAACCATTGAAACAGGACTGGGAAAAGTGACCGGAACCGAAGAAAATGGCATACGCATGTTCCGCGGTATTCCATACGCGGTAACGGAGCGCTTTGAAATGCCAAAGCCATATCCGGCGTGGGACGAGTTTGACGCTACCGGCCCGGAAACCGACTGTTTCCAGTTCAGGGCGTATCATAAGGAATCCATCGGGCGCTACTGGTTCTATCACAGTGAGTTCAGATACGGACAGGACAAGCCGGACTGGAAGTTCGCCGAATCTCCGATGACACTCAATGTAATCACACGCTCCGAAGCTGAAAAGGATCCGGTACTTGTCTTCATTCATGGAGGCTCATTCGAGAACGGAAACGTGGGAGAGCATCCGTACGGAACGAGTACTGAATACGCTGAGCGCGGAATAGTATATGTGTCCCTTGGATACAGGCTCAATGTGTTCGGCCTTTATAAATCCGGCAACTACGGACTCAATGACATGGTGTTCGGGCTTCGCTGGATCAAAGATCACATAGCGGATTTTGGAGGTGATCCTGAGCGCATCACTATAATGGGACAGTCTGCCGGAGCGATGGCAGTAATGGATCTGCTTTACACTCAGATACTGAAAGATATTGTTAAAGGCGCGGTGATGATGTCGGGTGCAGGGAACGTACCGGACTTCGCCGGCCCTTACACGCCCGAGGAATCCGATGAAAAATTCTGGTCAAAGGTCAGAGAACGCGCCGGGGCAAAGACTGAAGAGGAATTCAAAACGCTCCCCGATCAGACGATATTTGATGCCTGGTACACCACGGGTCGTGAGATCGGAAACGTACGCACTCAGCAGCCGGGTATTGACGGAACGATAATACCAAAGATGCCGTCAAAGATAATGAAGGAAGGCTCATACCTGGATGTACCTGTAATAGCCGGCGTCACATCCCAGGACTTCATGCCTTATCTGATTTATGACCTGGCACTCAGTCTTGGAAAGCTGCATGCAAAACGCGGGCAGTCGCCGGTATGGGGCTATATGTTTGACAAGATCCCGCCGGGAGACAGGTTCAAGGCCTATCATGCTGCTGACCTCTGGTATATGTTCGGCAACTTTGACAAGAGCTGGCGCCCGTTCGATGAGAACGACCGCAGGCTCAAGGACGAGATGGCGGACTATGTGGCAAATTTCGTCAAAACCGGCGATCCGAACGGAGAGGGCATGCAGTACTGGCCGCCGATCAGTAAAAAGAACAATAAGTTCCGCCTGTTTGACGGTAAAGGCGGTGGTCTGATAAGCCCGGCTCAGTGCCGGCTCAAAGAATGGAACAGCTTCCTGCGTGATAAAGGTCCGATGTAATACTTCATCAGTACTGAGAACCTTTGTGGCCGGATCTTACCCGAAGATCTTCCTCGCGGAATTGATCGCGGGTGTTTCGCAAAAGACTGGAAAGCACAGGGCTGTGACGCAGTGATTGAAGAAAAGTGAACGCTGCGTTGTACGCCGCGACTCCGCTCAGAAGCACCTTCGGCGTACGGCCATATAGCTTTGTTTTGGATGTAATGGTCATGACTATGCTAATATAAATATATTAATGCAGTAGTTTTGATATATCGCGGAGAGGGGAAAAATGAAAGAGGAAATCGCAGGCAGAAAGCCCGGTTACGGCTTTTTTAACAGACTGACCTATGGAGTGGGAGAGATCTTCGGCGGAGGATGCTTTGTTATCATAAACGCTTTTTTCATCGTATTCCTTACTGATGCCATGGGCATGAACGCGGCGCTTGCCGGCACCATACCTATGGTTGGAAAGATCTGGGACGCGATCACGGACCCTATCATGGGCAATATAACGGAGAGGACTCACTCGAAGTTCGGAGCCAAGAGATTCTACATACTGGTCGGCAGTTTCGCATCGGCCATCACCTTCGTGCTGATCTGGATGAATATCAACACACCGTCTATGACTGCGAAGTACGTATTTTATATGGTCATGTACTGTCTGTTCAACACAGCCTTCACTGTGCTGAGCGTGCCGTATAACGGACTGCTTCCGGATATGATGGATGATTACAAAATGCGTGCGAAATTCTCCAACATGCGCATGATCTTCTCTACGCTTGGAGCAATGATCTGCGGTCTGGTCCCTGGAATGATCATCAATCCTACAAATGAGCCGGCTCTGTACATGAAGTGCGGACTCATATTCGGTGTGCTGTTCTTCGTGGTATCAATTACTGTTTTTTTCGGAACATGGGAGAAACAGAAGGAGCCTGTAAAGACGACTCTGGGAGAGAGCTTTACACAGGCAGCCAGCGTGTTCAGAAGCCGCTCGTTCCTGCTCTTCCTCGGACTTTACCTCTTCGGACAGGGCGGTATGGACTTCATCTCGGGTATGGCCGTCTATTATGTAAAGCATACTCTCGATGCATACAATGACAAAGTAAACTACTACCTGCCGATTCTGGCGGTACTGATGATAGCCCAGCTTATAGGAATGCTGATCTTCGGACCGATAATGAGGAAGACATCAAAGAAGATGGCAATCGTTATCGCAGCTCCTGTAAGGCTGATAGGCGTGCTTGGCCTGTTTGGCTTCTCGCACCCGGGAGTATCGCTTATTCCGGTACTCGGACTGGCAGCTCTGATCGGACTCGGCAACGCGGGCTCTCTCACGGGAATCTTCGCGATAATGGCAGATATGACAGATGTGGATGAACTTATCACATCGGTACGCAGGCCGGGAATCGTATCCAGCATGGCCACTTTCATCAGAAAGATCGCTTCCGGTATCTCAGCTGCACTGATCGGATTCATGCTTTCTGCTGTACACTACGATGAAGCTCTCGCAAATGCCGGCATGGCACAGAGCGCCGCAACACAGCATGGCATCGGCATCTGCTTCATACTGGCGCCGGCCATCCTCTCGGCGCTGCTGCTTATAGTAGCAGTGCTCTTCCCGATGACGAGTACTGAATTTGATCTTGTTCAGAAAGAAGTTGCACGCCGCAAGGGAGAGGATACGAGCGTGACTACGGAAGAAGAAAAAGAGATGCTCAAGAAGGTTACCGGATTCTCTTACGACAGGCTCTGGAGCAAGGAGAATGCAGGCCTTAAGAACGCTCAGTAAAAAGAAAAAGCAATTTGAAAAAAGGTATAGACAGGACTGTTCAGAAATATGTGCTTATAATGCTGTCGGGCATCCTCTGGGGAACGATAGGATTATTTGTCAAGATTCTCGATGCGAAAGGATCTACCTCGGAATACACCACATTCATGAGGATGACTTTCGCGTTCCTGCTTTTGTTTGCGATCACCCTGGTGAAGGAAGGGGCGGCATCGTTCAGAATAGGCAGGAGCACGCTGATTTCGTGCGCGTTGCTCGGCTTCGTATCCATGTCACTCAACAACCTGTGCTACACCAACGCGGTGAACAGGCTGGGGATGTCGCTTGCAGCTGCGATCCTCTATATGGCTCCTATATTCACGAGCATACAGTCAAAGCTGCTCTTCCATGAAAAAATCGGAATGAACAAGCTGATCGCACTGGCCTTCAATGTGCTTGGCTGCGTGCTTGCAGCTACAGGGGGCAGGCTATCACTTGAAGGCGTTTCGGTCGCAGGACTGCTGTTCGGAATCGGAGCTGCATTCGCATACTCTACACAGAACATTTTCGGAAGGCTGGCTACCGATGAAGCGTCACCTTTCGTGGTAGCAACATACAATTTCTTCTTTGCAGCTGTTTTCACACTGGTGGTCGCAAGGCCTTTTTCGGCCATGAGCGATCCGTTCGATCCGCAGATACTGCTATGGGGGCTCCTTTTCGGGCTTATCCCTACTACGATCGCATACCTGCTTTACTTTGCAGGGATCCAGGGACTTGAGGAGACGAGTAAAGTGCCTGTGTTCTGCTCGCTCGAGCTGGTGGTTGCAACAATGCTCGGGGGCTTTCTGTTCAATGAGAATCTCCCGCCGGCATCGCTTCTGGGTACTGCGATGATACTCATATCCATCATGCTGATGAACCGGAAAACGACAGACGATACGGAGGACATGAATGCTTCTTAACGCGAAAAACGGGAATATAAGATTCAATGGTCATGACTGCGACTACATAAGCTTCGGTTCAGGCAGCGATGTGCTGATCATGCTCCCGGGAGTAGGGGACGGATTCAAGACAGCAAAAGGGGTTGCCGTTCCTTTTTCCATCATGTACCGTTGTTTCGCCAGAGACTTCAAAGTGTTTGTATTCAGCAGAAGAAACAGGATGCTGAGAGGTTTCACTACGAAAGACATGGCGGATGATATCGCAGACATCATGGAAAAGCTGGGCATAGAATCTGCACATGTATTCGGGGTGTCACAGGGCGGCATGATAGCTCAGCAGCTGGCTCTCCGGTATCCTGACAAGGTGAAAAGCCTGGTGCTGGCAGTCACCGCTTCAAGGCCGAATGCCATCATGAGAGATTCACTTGAGACCTGGTTAGGTATGGCTGACAGGGGCGACTATAAAGGTATTATGCTGGATACTGCCGAGCGTTCATACACCGGCGCGTATCTGGAGAGGGGCAGAAAGCTGAATAATGTGCTTGCTCTCGCAAAACCGAAGGACTACACAAGGTTCAGGATACTCTGCGAATCGTGCCTTGAACATGATGCGTATGATGACCTGGATAAGATAAAATGTCCGGCGTTGGTGATAGGCGCAGACAGTGATAAGGTGCTCGGAGGGAAAGCCTCTGCAGAGATTGCATCCTCTATACCCGGTGCTGAGCTATATATGTATGAAGGCTACAGTCATGGGGTATATGAACAGGCGAAAGACTTCAACAGCCGGGTGCTGGAATACATAATGAAGCAAAACTAAAAAGTCAGAGAGCTATTTACGCTCTCTGACACTTTTTGTAAGAAGATATTCTATCTGTCCGTTTATCGACCTGAAATCGTCCTCGGCCCACCGCGCGATCTCATTCCACAGGGATTCGGGCAGGCGAAGCACTATCTGCTTACGCTTCGATTCTTTTGCCGCTATCTCTTTCTCTCTGGCTTTTATTCCGGCCTCGAGAGCGTCGAGCTTTTCCTTTCGCTTAAGCAGATTTTCTTCACGGGCATCCAGTTCGGGTCCGCTTATTCCTTTGTTGTCATTATTCTTGCCGGGCATGGAGACCTCTCTTCGTTAATAGATCGATCCGCTGTTGACTATTGGCTGTGCATCCTTGTTGCCGCAGAGCACTACGAGCAGGTTGGATACCATCTGAGCCTTGCGCTCCTCATCGAGATTAACTATATCCTCATCGTTGAGCTTGTCTATGGCCATCTTTACCATGCTGACGGCGCCGTCGACTATCTTCGCACGGGCGGCTATTATTGCCGAAGCCTGCTGCCTCTGAAGCATTGCCGCAGCGATCTCTTCTGCATAAGCGATGTGAGTTATACGTACTTCTTCGATGACGAGTCCGGCGAACGCTACCTTTTCAGCGAGCTCTACCTGCATCTTCTCGGCTATCTCCTGAGAGCTTCCGCGGAGCGTCTGCTCAGCCTTGCCTGATGTGTCATCATCAAGTCCGTCATCAAACACATCGTAAGGGTAGAGCCTCGCCATATTCCTGATGGTGGAATCTGTCTGGATCGACAGGAATTCGGTGTAGTTCTCTACGTTGAACACTGCCTTTGTCGGATCCTCAACGTGCCAGAGCACTACTGCACCGATGATGATAGGATTACCGAGGGCATCGTTTACTTTCTGTGTGCCGTTGTCGAGAGTTGCTCTCTTGAGTGATACAGTCTTTCTGACTCTTGTGCCGCCTGTCTTGCTGCTCTTGAGGCTGCTGCCCTTCATGGTGTTGCTGACTTCTGCAAGATCCGCTGCCGACTGGCTTTCAAAGGCCGGATTGTTATATCTTGCGAACGGGTTCACGAAGAAGAATCCCGGT
>JBGUVT010000153.1:0-2747 GCA_045220485.1 Anaerovoracaceae bacterium
GGCAATCACAGTGTCGACGTAAGTGTCAGGATAATTACTGACCACCTCAGATCAATGACATTCATGATAGGTGACGGTATTCTCCCAAGCAACGAGGGCAGAGGCTACATTCTGAAGAGAATCATCAGAAGAGCAGCAAGACACTGCAAGCTTCTTGGCATCACACAGCCAAACCCTCTTGTTGAACTCGCTGAAAGCGTAGTTAAGACATCAGGCGGCGCATATCCTGAGCTTGTTGAGAAGCATGACTATATAATGAAGATCATCAAGATCGAGGAAGACAATTTTGCCAAGACACTTGACAGAGGCATTGAGATCCTTGACGGATATATGGCTGATATGGATGCCGCTGGTTCAACAGTTCTTGCCGGAGATCTTGCTTTCAAGCTTTATGATACATATGGATTCCCTCTGGAAGTTACCCAGGAGATACTCGAAGAAAAAGGTAAGACTGTTGATGTAGACGGTTTTACTGAAAACATGAATGCGCAAAAGGAGCTTGCAAGGGCTAACCAGAGAGATACCGAAGGCGATGCCTGGAGAGATGCTTCCGAATACAGTCACCTTGATCCTACTGAATTCCTCGGATATACCGAAGAAAAAGCAGTCTCAAAGGTCCTGTATGTAGGCGACTTCGACGAGAACCGCAAGTTCATCATTTTCGAATCCACTCCATTCTATGCAACAAGCGGCGGACAGATCTTTGATACCGGTATAGTTAAACACGGAGACAATATACTGAGTGTTGTTGAAGTCATTAAGGAAAACGGTATATATCTGCACGTTATCGATCCGCAGGATACAGGATTCGCAATGCGTATCAAGGAAGGCGATGAAGTAAGTCTCGAGATCGATTCCATCAGAAGACACCAGATTGCAAGAGGTCACTCTGCAACTCACCTGATGCAGCAGGCTCTGAGAGACGTTCTCGGTGATCATGTCATGCAGGCAGGTTCATATGTTGATGACAACTATCTGAGGTTTGACTTCAACCACTTCCAGCCTATGACAGCAGAGGAGATCCGCAAGGTAGAAGAGATCGTCAATGAGAAGGTAGATGAGTATCTGCCGATCAAAATGGAAGAGATGCCTATTGATGAGGCAAAGAAGCTTGGTGCTATGGCTATCTTCGGAGAAAAGTACGGCGATATCGTAAGAGTTGTCAGCATGGGAGACTACAGCATTGAATTCTGCGGTGGAACTCATATCGATAACACGGGTAAAGTAGGCGGCTTCAAGATCATCAGTGAAGGCGGAATTGCAGCAGGTGTAAGACGTATCGAGGCTATTACAGGCTCCAAGGTCATAAGCTATCTCGAAAACAAGGAAGCTACTATCAGCACTGTCGCTGCAGCGCTCAAATCGAGTGAGTCTGATCTTACAAGAAAGGCTGCACAGGTCATGGCAGATATCAAGGCTCTTGAATCTACCATTAAATCTATTAAGTCAGATAAGATCAGCAGCTCTGTTGATGATATAATAGCTTCAGCAAAAGAAATCAACGGCGTAAAACTGATCGCTATGAAGTTTGATGATGCTGATATTGAACAGCTCAGAAATATCTCTGATGCCGTCAAAGCAAAGGCTGACAGCGTGATCATGGTGCTTGCAGCAGTTAATGGCGGTAAAGTTACATTCATCGTGTCGGTCAGCGAAGATCTCATTGGTAAGGGCTGGCATGCCGGCAAGCTTATCAAGGATATTGCAGCTGCAGCAGGAGGCGGCGGAGGCGGAAAGGCCAATATGGCACAGGCCGGCGCAAAGGATCCTTCAAAAGTAGATGCAGCATTCGCCAAAGCAGAAGAACTCATCGCAGGCTAGGGTAAGGAGGCATACAATGAGCAAAAACACTATCATGTTCGAAGGATTCAAGGACAGCCAGCTCAACAAGAAAGAAGCTCTTATTGAGATCTATTCGGCTCTTACCGATCGTGGTTACAATGCCATTGACCAGATCGTAGGATATCTTACATCCGGAGATCCTTCATATATCACAAGTCATAACAACGCAAGAAATCTCATTCTCAAGATCGACAGAGATGAGCTGCTCGAGGAAATTCTCGTCAACTATCTCGATCTTGGCAAAAAGTAATGAGAATACTTGGACTTGATGTAGGCAGTAAAACAGTGGGGGTCGCGGTAAGCGACCCTCTTGGCGTTATCGCGACAGGTGTCACAACCATCGAAAGAGTTGGTATCAGAAAAGATACCGGTAAAGTAATAGACTATATCAAAGAGTATGGATGTGAAACAGTCGTTATAGGACTTCCGCTCAGCCTTGATGGTGAGGATTCTATTCAGACTCAGAAGGTGAGAGACTTCCGTACGATGCTTGAGAACAAGCTAAGAAGTTCCGGGCCTCTTTCTAAAGTGAAAATAGAATGGCAGGATGAAAGATACTCAACAGTTGAAGCTGAGGAAGTACTGATTGAAGCCAACATGAGCAGGGAAGACCGCAAAAAGATAATCGACCGGCAGGCAGCTATTGTAATTCTTCAAAGATATCTGGACAGGATGCCGCGAAAGGAGGGAAACGATGAATGATCTTCAGATCGATTATTTCATGGCTGTAGCCACAAATCTCAGCTTTACAAAGACATCTGAGGAACTCTTCGTATCCCAGCCGGCGATATCAAGGCAGATATCACAGCTCGAAAAAGAGCTCGGCTGCAGACTTTTCAGGCGTAATAATCAGGGCACAGAACTTACAGAAGAGGGCAGACTTTATTTTGACCTGTTCAGCAAAT
>JBGUVT010000154.1:0-9907 GCA_045220485.1 Anaerovoracaceae bacterium
TCGCTCTTTTTCTTTCCATATGAAAGCTCCCTTTATGATTAACAGTGATTTTGTTTTTCACTGTCTCTCATAAAGGGAGCGTATCAAAACCCGGGCTCCTATAGTTTTTGATAATTTATCAGCTGCAGATCTCAGTCAGAGCATTGATGGCTGCATCTACATCTTCTTCTGTATTGAAGTTGCCGAAGCTGAAGCGGATCGTTCCGGTCGGATAGGTACCCAGTGTCTTATGCGCATTCGGTGCACAGTGGAGTCCGACTCTTGTCTCTACTCCGTATTCAAAGTCAAGTCTGAAAGCTGCGTCAGCGCAGTCGACATTGAGAGTCTGTATCGATACCACTCCCGTACGTCCTTCGATACCTTTGAGTCCGATAATCTTAAGCTTGCCGGCTTCCTCGAGAGGGAGGAGACCGTCAAGGAATCTCTTCGTAAGCCCGAGCTCGTGTGCAGCGATGGCATCAAGTCCTCTTTCTTTTATCCATTTCAGACCTGCGTTCAGTCCTACGATTCCGGGTATGTTCATGGTACCCGGCTCGAATCTGTCAGGCATGAAATCAGGAATCTCCTCAGTATGACTTATGGAACCTGTGCCGCCGGAGAGGAGAGGATCGATAAGGCTTATCATATCTTCCTGAAGTATAAATCCGCCGATACCCTGAGGACCGAGCAGAGATTTGTGTCCGGTAAAGCAAAGCGCATCGATGTGCATTTCTTTCATGTCGATAGGGATAATGCCCGCACTCTGTGCTGAGTCAACGATAAATTTAAGCCCGTGTTTATGACATATCTCGCCGACCTCTTTCAGAGGGTTGACTGTTCCGACCAGATTGCTCGCGTGGGTCATCACTATAGCAACGGTATTTTCTTTGATCATGCCCTCGACCGCATCGAGAACGAGCTCTCCGCATTCTGTACCGGGGATCCTGTCGAACTCAATTCCTTTTTTGGAAAGCTGAACGAGAGGTCTCATTACAGCGTTGTGCTCCATGGAGGAGCAGAGAATGTGATCGCCCGGTTTGAGCAGACCCTTGAGTACCACATTCAGTGACTCGGTGACATTCTTTGTGAATACCACATTCTTGCAGTCAGATCCGCCGAACATCTCCATGAGCATCTCGCGTGTCTCATATACGGTGCCTTCGAGGTCATATGCAACCTGATAGCCGCCGCGGTTGATATTAGCGCCTATGCTGGTCATGTATTCGTAAACAGCGTCCGCAACTACCTTAGGCTTAGGGTAGGAGGTCGCGCCGTTATCCAGATAGATTTTTTCCATTTGGTAAACCTCACACGTCTTTACTCTATAAAATCCAATCTAATCCAATTACATTATAATACAAGACACCTTTTTTATGTGTATTTATACTAATCATTGATAATCTCTATAGTATTATGAATCGCCGCCTTGCACTTTATTTAAAGGAATTGATAAGTAATAGATTTATTGAAACTGCTTTACTCATACTCTATAATGTAATTGGTGAGACTTCGTCTTTTGACGTAGTTTCGGTAAGATAAATCGCGAAATCAGGAGACGAATCGATTTATGGATTTCAGTAAATATAAACGCGTACATTGCCTGGGTATAGGCGGTATTGGTCTTTCAGCCGTTGCCGAGATTCTTCGTGACAGAGGATATATCGTAAGCGGCACAGACATTCATCCGTCTAAAGTTACCAGGCATCTTGAATATCTGGGGATAAAAGTTTACTCAGAGCACAAACCTGAGAACGTCGAGGACGTCGATGCCATCGTTTATTCGGCTGCGGTTTCCGACGAGAACCCTGAGGTAGTAAGGGCAAAGGAGCTTGGTATACCTCTGTTCTCGAGAGCGGAAGTTCTTGGCATGATCATGAACGACTACGATAACTCGGTAGCTATCTGCGGAACGCATGGCAAAACTACCGTTACTTCGATGACTTCGCTCATTCTGAGAAATGCTGAGTATAAGCCTACCATTCTTGTAGGAGGCAATCTTCCTCAGATCAACGGCAATGTAGAGATCGGCGGAACCGAGTACTTCGTAACTGAAGCATGTGAGTACATGGACAGCTTCCTTCAGCTGAAGCCGAGCATCGGGGTCATTCTCAATATTGACTCCGACCACCTTGACTACTTCAAGGACATGGAGCACATCGTCAAGTCTTTCAGTACTTTCGTTGAGCAGATCCCATCGCACGGCATCATCATCGCGTTCGGAGACAACCCGTTTGTGAGAGGCATCCTCAAGGATCATAACAACAAGATCACCTACGGTTACAGCGAGAGCAATGACTTCTACGCCGAAAACATAAAGTTCGACGAGAACGGCTTTCCGGAATTCGACATCTGCCGTAAGGGTAAAAAGATCGCTTCTCTGAAGCTTAGGGTACCGGGCGAGCATAACGTGCTTAATGCGATGGCGGCATTCGTGACGACTTCATATCTTGGCGTGGACATTCCGGTCATACAGCAGACTCTGAAGGAGTACAGCGGCACAAACCGCAGATTCGATTACATAGGCACGACCGAAAACGGCGTGAAGGTAATTGATGACTATGCTCATCATCCGACCGAGATAAAGGCAACACTTGCGGCTGCAAGGAATGTGAAGCACAACAAGCTCTGGCTTATTTTCCAGCCGCACACGTACACAAGGACCAAGGCGCTGTTCAACGAGTTCGTTGATGCGTTCCTGGATGCCGATGTCGTGATCCTTACAGATATTTATGCGGCCCGTGAAAAGGATGTCTACAATATCTCATCGTATAAGCTCGTTACTGCGATGAAGGCAAAGCATCCTGATAAGCCGGTATACTATGTAAAGGACTTCGAGGATATTGTAAGGTATATCGAGAAGTTTGCCGGCAAGGACGACATCGTTATGACCATGGGTGCAGGAGATGTTTACAAAGTAGGTAATATGCTGCTGCACAAAGAAGAGCAATAAGATAATAATTCAGGACGCAAAGGAGAGGAGAGTCAGCGCCATGATACGTAATATGACAAGTGAAGCTTTTTCTAATCTCAGGCTTTTCACCTGCAATTCCCATCCGGAACTCGCGCAGGAGATAGCTGAGCACATGGGTATTGAACTGGGGAAATCAACAGTAACAAGATTCAGCGACGGAGAAACCAGTGTAAGCATCTGGGAATCGGTCAGAGGTAAGGATTGCTTCATTGTGCAGTCAACATGTGAACCTGTAAATGATAATCTCATGGAGCTTCTGATAATGACAGACGCTCTCAAGAGAGCATCATGCAACAGTGTTACTGCAGTAATGCCGTATTACGGATATGCAAGGCAGGATCGTAAGGCAAAGGCAAGGGATCCGATCACAGCGAAGCTTGTCGCAAATATGATGACAGCTGCCGGTATCGACAGAGTTATCACGATGGATCTTCATGCATCGCAGGAGCAGGGATTCTTTGACATCCCTGTAGACCACATGCTCGGACAGCCGATGCTGACAGACTACTTTAAGCTCAAAGATCTTGACGACCTGGTAATCGTATCTCCTGACCATGGATCGGTAACAAGAGCCCGCAACATGGCTAAGCCTT
Organism: Anaerovoracaceae bacterium; assembly: GCA_045220485.1. Lineage (GTDB taxonomy): Bacteria > Bacillota > Clostridia > Peptostreptococcales > Anaerovoracaceae > Crickella. The sequence goes on from JBGUVT010000154.1 coordinate 3,544, forward strand.
TCGGCTGCCCGATCGCTATCATCGACAAGAGACGTCCTGAGCCTAACAAGAGCGAGATCATGAACATCATCGGTGATATAAAGGGCAAAAACTGCATCATCCTGGATGACCTGATCGACACTGCAGGTACAATCTGCAACGCAGCGAAGGCTCTTGATGATCTCGGAGCAAAGAGTGTGTATGCATGTGCTACTCACGCTGTACTCTCGGGTCCGGCTATAGAGCGTATTGAGGCATCTCCTATCAGGGAGATGGTACTCCTCAACACGATTCCTATCCCTGAGGAGAAGAAGCTTAAGAAGATCACTATTCTCTCGGTAGGACATATCTTTGCGGAGACGATCTCGAGAGTTTACTCCAATAAACCGATCTCCGTAATGTTCGGAAACTAAGGATATTGATGGGACTTTTCAAAAGAAGTAAAAATGAGCCGGGATTTGCCAAAGACACCTATGTAATAGCTGGTCTTGGGAATCCCGGCAAAGAATACGAAGAAACGAGGCACAATATGGGGTATAAAGCCATAGATGTGCTTTCTTCGAGTGAGAATATTGAGGTAAGGCGAAGCAAGTTTCACTCGCTTTTCGGCCGCGGAACAATCGCGGGCAAGAAGGTGATACTTGTAAAGCCTGAGACCTACATGAACCGCAGCGGTATCGCCGTCAGGGAAGCGGCGATGTATTTTGATGTTGCCCCTGAGAATCTCATAGTCATTTATGACGACATCGATCTGCCGGCGGGCTCCATCCGTATAAGAAAGTCAGGCGGAGCCGGTACTCACAATGGAATGAAAAGTGTGGTGCAGGAGCTGGGCACAAAAGACTTCATAAGGATAAGGATAGGTGTTGGAGCCGCGGAATCAGGCGAAGACCTGGTAGACAGGGTGATAGGAAAGGTGCCGGAGGCCGAGAAGAAACTGCTGCAGAAGGCTGCGGCTGAGGCGGCAGATGCGGCAAGAGACATAATCGCGATCGGTGCAGACAACGCCATGAACAGGCACAACCATGTGATCACAAAGGATAAGGATGATAACTAACCACAGCGGAATCAGCGGCAGCAGAACGGCTTACATGCTTGCCGCAGGCATAAAGGAGAAGCACAAGCTTCTGGCGGTGGTCCCGACCGGACAGGCAGCAGCCCGTCTGGCCGACGACCTCGTTTTTTATATGCCTGATCTCAATGTGATAGTACTTCCTGAGGAAGAAGACGTGCATGTGCTGTATGAGGCGCGCGACAGAGGGGCTCTCGTAAAGAGGATACAGGCGCTCACTGCCCTGACGGGCAGTACTCCGGATGCCGATCCGGAGACGGGCGCAGGCATGACCGCTGTAATAGCGCCCGTGAGCGCCGCCATTAAACTGACCGAAAGCCCTGAGAGGTTTGCACGCTCGATTATCAATATTTCGGTTGGCAAAAGGGTGGATCCGCATGATCTCAGAAAACAGCTTTCTGAGGCCGGCTATCAGGCAGCTCCTGTTACAGAGTCGCCTGGAGAATATACTTCGCGCGGCGGAATACTGGACGTTTACACACCGGCAATGGAATCAGCCGTAAGAATAGAATTCTTTGACGACGAGATCGATTCCATCAGAACTTTTGATGTAGAGACACAGAGATCCATAGACTCGCTCAATGAAGTCGTTATAGTCCCGGCTGCAGAGTTCATACCTAACAACGAAGAGAAAGAGAAGGCACTGGCTGCCGTCATGAAGGAATACGACCGGATGATACGCCGCTTTAAGAAGGAGCATGCGCATCCGGATGTGGCTGACGGCCGCATAGATGCTGTGGAATCCAACAGGGGAAGGATAAAGGATATATTCGAGACCAGTACCGGCTCACAGCTTTATGCCGAACTGCTTGAATACTTCGATGTAGAGAAGTGCAGGCTGTGGGATTACGCATCAGGTTCTTTCACTGCGGTATGCGATCCTGCGACTGTCATGAGCAGCCTGCCGGAGTCTGCAAAAGAAGAGGACTTCTTCGATATATATAAAAACGCCTATGGCATAACATCAAAACGCAGCATTGACATATACACTCCGTTCCCGGAGACAGTACCAGGAGTCGATAAATTCGACCGCATAGACAATGTGAGGAGCCGTCAGATAGCTCCTTTCAACGGACATATAGAACTCTTCGCGTCAGAAGTAGGCAGGCTTACATCTGACGGCTTTAAGGTGGTCATAGCTGCAGGCTCTGATGAGCGAAATGAGCGCGTACGCGAGTACCTTGAGATCGCCGAAGTGAGCGGTGACATCTCTTACAGAAGCGGAAGCCTTTCGGGCGGCTTCATAATGGACGATGATAAGATCTGTTTCATTTCTGGTCAGGATATTTTCAGCGGATCGGTAAGAGCACCGAGAAGAAAGGCGAAGCGCAAGAGCTCAAAGGACAGCATCCGGTTCTCCGATCTTCACAAGGGAGATTACGTTGTACATGAGATGCACGGTATCGGAAGGTTCGAGGGCATCAAGCCTGTCACCGCGGACGGAATGACGAGAGACTATCTTCTGATCCGCTATGCGGGCACAGATATGCTCTACATCCCGACCGAACAGCTTGATGTTATACAGAAATACATCGGAAACTCAGGCAATCCGCCTGCGTTGTCAAGACTGTCGGGTACAAGCTGGAAGCGCACAAGGGAACGTGCCAAAAAAGCCGCCATGGAGATCGCTGAAGATCTCATAAAGCTTTATGCGAAGAGACAGGCAGAGGGCGGTTACGCGTTCGGTGCAGACACCGTATGGCAGACTGAGTTTGAGGATGCGTTCCCGTACGACGAAACGGACGACCAGCTCAGAGCGACCGCCGAGATAAAGGAAGACATGGAGAAACCGCTTCCTATGGACAGGCTCCTTTGCGGAGATGTAGGCTACGGCAAAACGGAAGTTGCCGCAAGGGCGGTCTTCAAATGCATATCTGAAGGCAAGCAGGCTGCAATACTTGCTCCTACGACTCTGCTGGTGAATCAGCATTACCACAATCTTAGGGAGCGCTTCGACAAGTTCCCGTTCGAGATAGAAGAACTGTCCAGATTCAAATCAAAGACCGCTCTTAGCAAGACTGTAAAAGGTATAAAGAGCGGCAGGGTGGACCTCGTGATCGGCACGCACAGGATGCTGTCTGATGACGTGAAGTTCAAGGACCTCGGACTCCTGGTAGTTGACGAGGAGCAGAGGTTCGGCGTTCGCCATAAAGAGAAGATAAAGGAACTCAAGAGCAGCATTGATGTGCTGACACTGTCGGCGACACCGATACCGCGTACGCTCAACATGTCACTGACCGGCATCAAGGACATAAGCCTTATAGAGGAGCCGCCTGGCGACAGATTCCCTGTGCACACCTATGTGACGCCGTATGACGAGGAGATACTCCGCAGTGCCATAACGCGCGAACTCGCAAGAGGCGGACAGGTATTTGTCGTCAACAACAGGATCACCGGAATAAATCAGGTCGCGGAGACAGTCAGCAGACTGGTGCCTCAGGCCATAGTCGGCATCGGACACGGCCGCATGCACGAGGAAGATCTCGAGAATACTATGCTCGACTTCATCGAGGGACGCATCAACGTACTGGTAGCGACCACTATAATAGAAAATGGCATCGACATCCCGAATGCCAATACCATGATAATTCTTAACGCGGACAGGTTCGGCCTGGCTCAGCTCTATCAGCTGAGGGGCAGGGTTGGCCGCTCCAGCAGGCTTGCGTATGCGTATCTCATGTACCAGCCCGGCAAGGTCCTTACAGAGATAGCACGCAAGAGACTTGCAGCCATAAGGGAATTCACTGAATTTGGTGCAGGCTTCAAACTGGCGATGCGCGACCTGGAGCTCAGAGGCGCTGGCAACATCCTCGGCGAGGCTCAGAGCGGGCATATAGAGAGCATCGGTTACGAGCTCTACTGCAAAGAGATCGACAGGGCGGTCAGAAAGCTGAAGGGTGAAGATGTAGGTGAGGCAAGGTCAGATATTACGATCGATCTGCCGGTACGCGCATCGATCCCGGCTGACTATATACCGGATGAAACTCTCAGACTCGAAGCTTACCGCCGCATATCCGGCATACTTGACAGCGATGATGCGATGGACGTCATAGACGAGCTCACAGACAGATATGGTGATGTGCCTGAGGAAGCACTCGAACTTATCAACGTCGCCGAGATCAGGGCTCACGCCGAATACCTTGGTGTTTCTGACATAAACAGAACGGACAGATGGGTGAATATAAAGTTCGGTACAGACGTCAAAGTGCATCCGTTCGTATTCGTAATGGCAAAGTCTGAATACGGTGACAGGATTCTTCTGATAGACGGAAGGGCAACGATGCTCAGATATAACATGGGCAAGGAACTCAATATAACAACGCTTCTCGGACTCATGAGGTTCCTGCGCTCGGCAAAAGAGGATTCCAAGCAATACGAATAGGATACAGAGCTTCAAAATATATCGGCCAGGCACGCTCTCGCTAAAATTCGAACGCACCTGTCCAATGTATTTTGAATCTCTGTTTAATCTTCTTCACATTAATGGAGCTTTACTGTACAATAAACTGATTTTATAGGAAAAGGAGTCAGAACATGCTCTTTAAAAACATTGGTCTTATTGACGAGAATTTTGAATATCGCGAGAATATGTACGTTGGCACAAACTGCCACCGCATTGTTTACATAGACAGCAAGCCGCCGAAGAACGAGGAGGCTTTCTTTGAGTCTTATGACGGCAGGGGCAAGGTGCTCATGCCGGCGTTCTACAATGCGCACGGTCATTCGCCGATGAGCCTTATGAGAGGCTATGGTGAGAACCTGCCGCTCGACAGATGGCTTAACGAGAGGATCTTCCCGTTCGAAGACAAGCTTTACAGCGAAGGCGTATACTGGGCGACCATGCTCACGATGGCAGAGTCCATAAGATTCGGTATAGTGTCCACGACTGATATGTATTACTTCATCGACGATATGGTGAGAGCGGTAGTGCATTCCGGTGTCAAAACAAATATCGCACGCGCTGTTACAAACTTCGGAACTCCTGTATCGGAGAGCAAATCTCTGAAAGAGGCTGCTCAGGCAATTGAGATGTACTATGGCTTTGAAGACGGGCGCATACTTGTTGACGCGAGTGCCCACGCTGAGTACACTAATGACTTTGAGATGATAAAGGCGATCGCTGATCTGGCAAAGCACTATGACGTAAGGACCCACATTCATCTTTCAGAAACACAGAGCGAGCACGAAAACTGCATCAAAAAGTACGGAAAGACTCCGGCGGAAGTTTTCCTTGAAGCCGGCATGTTCGATAAGCCTTGTACGGCAGCGCATTGTACCTGGGTAACAGACAGCGACCTCGACATATTTAAGGAAAAGGGCGTGACTGTGGCCAGCAACCCATGCAGCAACATGAAGCTGGCAAGCGGTATGTGCCATGTTCCGCCTATGTATGAGAAGGGCATCAATGTTGCGATAGGCACGGACAGCGTCGCCAGCAACAACAGCCTCAACTTTTTCGAAGAGATGAAGTTCTTTGCGCTCACCGGAAAGGTGACTTCGATGGATCCGTCGACCATGACTCCTCAGCAGGTGCTCAGAAGCGCCACCAGAGCAGGAGCTCTCTCACAGGGACGCGAGGACTGCGGACTTGTGAAAGAAGGTTACAAGGCTGACCTTATAGTCGTCGACACAACAGGTCCTAACTGGGCTGCATGCGACGATATCGCAAACGGGCTGATCTATTCTGCCGATGGTAAGGATGTATGCCTCACCATGTGTGACGGCATGACTCTTTACAGAGACGGTGAATACATATTTATTGATATAGAAAAGACTATCGCTGAGGCAGAGAACGCCAAGGCGGAGATACTCAAGAGACTTTAAATGACTGAAGACGGAAAGAGAGACAACGAAAATATCAGGGAAGAAGGGCAGCAGACCTCGGCTCTGATGATGAAGGGAGCTACTATCCTGGTGATCGCCGGTATAGTGAGCAAGATTTTCGGTGCCATTTTCAGGATCCCGCTCACCAACATGATAGGTGCTGAAGGCCAGGCGTATTACAGCGCGGCATATGCCTTGTATATGCTTCTGTTTACGATCGCGACAGCGGGCTTCCCTGTGGCCATCTCGAGAATGGTGTCATCGCGGATCGCTGAGGGTGATTTCATAAACGCACATAAGTCGTATAAGCTGGCTATGAAGGTGTCGTGGGCTCTTGGAATCACATCCTTCCTTATTATGTACTTCGGCGCGGGAGTGATCGCCGGACTTTATAAGAACCCGGGTTCCGAGGCCTCCATGAAGGCTATCTCCGTAGCGCTGCTTTTCACGCCGCTGGTCGCTTCCATGAGAGGTTACTATCAGGGCAGA
>JBGUVT010000155.1:0-3689 GCA_045220485.1 Anaerovoracaceae bacterium
AAGAAAGGAGAAAAGAATGCCTACAATTAACCAGTTAGTACGTCAGGGCAGACAGAGCTCGGTAAAGAAGTCGACAGCTCCTGCACTCGGTAAGAACATGAACACACTTCACAAGACACTTACCGACGTTAACTCCCCTCAGAAGAGAGGCGTATGCGTAGCAGTAAAGACAGTCACACCTAAGAAGCCGAACTCAGCTCTTCGTAAAGTTGCAAGAGTCCGTCTTACAAACGGAATGGAAGTTACAGCTTACATTCCTGGAATCGGACACAATCTGCAGGAGCACAGCGTTGTTCTGGTAAGAGGCGGCAGAGTTAAGGACCTCCCGGGTGTAAGATATCACATCATCAGAGGTACACTCGACGCATCCGGCGTTGCAAACCGCGGACAGGGCCGTTCCAAGTACGGAGCAAAGAGACCTAAGGTCAAGAAGTAAGGTTTTCTTTGAACATACGGCGTTGCCGTAAGGTCGAAAACCTTGATCTACGGAGGCAAGCTCCTCCGATAGAATCTCTCTTCTGATTTATATGCGCTTTCAGCGCGAAACGGCTTTGCCGTAAGGAAGAGAGAACAAAAAATTATTACTAATAGTACTAAGGCATTCTTTATATAAAAGAGCGCCGCGGGGGCTGCTGTGCGAGTAAGGTGACGGTATCAGTCATCCGAAGAAGAACGTGCAGAAGTCAACGAGTACCGACTTATTTTCCAAAGGAGGGAAGAGAAGTGCCAAGAAAAGGTAACACACCTAAGAGAGAGGTTCTTCCTGATCCTGTCTACGGCAGCGTAGTAGTTGCCAAGCTGATCAACAGCATCATGCTCGACGGCAAGAAGGGCGTTGCCCAGACTATCGTCTACGATGCATTTGACACAATCAAGGAAAAGACAGGCGAGGATCCACTCGAAGTATTTGAGAAGGCAATGAACAACATCATGCCTGTTCTCGAAGTAAAAGCAAGAAGAATCGGTGGTGCGAACTATCAGGTGCCAATCGAAGTAAGACCTGAGAGAAGACAGACACTCGGCCTCAGATGGCTCACAAGATACACAAGAGCAAGAGGCGAGAGAAAGATGTCCGACAGACTCGCAGGCGAGCTCATGGACGCTGCCAACAACACAGGATCATCCGTAAAGAAGAAGGAAGATACCCACAAGATGGCAGAGGCCAACAAGGCATTCGCACACTTCAGATTCTAGTCTGGAGAAACAGTTATTACACAAGTTAAGCAGCTGGAAAGGAGGGAGTAATGGGAAGAGCGTTTACTCTTGAAAAAACACGTAACATCGGTATCATGGCTCACATCGATGCCGGTAAAACCACTACAACGGAGAGAATTCTCTTCTACACAGGACGCACCCACAAGCTGGGTGAGACCCATGAGGGCGCAGCCACCATGGACTGGATGGAACAGGAACAGGAACGCGGAATCACCATCACTTCCGCCGCTACTACTGCTCAGTGGAAGGATACCAGGATCAACATCATCGACACTCCGGGTCACGTTGACTTCACAGTCGAGGTAGAGAGATCGCTGAGAGTTCTCGACGGTGCCGTTATGGTGCTTTGCGCCAAGGGCGGAGTTGAGCCTCAGAGTGAGACAGTCTGGAGACAGGCCGAGAAATACGGAGTTCCACGCATGATCTTCGTAAACAAGATGGATATCCTCGGTGCAAATTACTTCCACGTACTCGATATGATCCGTGACAGGCTCAAGGCGAACGCTGTAGCAGTACAGCTGCCGATCGGATCAGAGGCCGATTTCATCGGTATCATCGACCTGATCAAGATGAAGGCTGAGCTCTATCATGACGATGACCTCGGAAAGGTATACGAAGAGAAAGAGATCCCTGAGAATATGCTTGACGAGGCAAACGCATGGAGAGACAGACTGCTCGAAGCTGTAGCTGAATTTGATGAGGATCTCATGATGATGTACCTCGAGGGCGAAGAAATGCCTGTAGAAGACATCAAGCGTGTCATCCGCCGCGAAACAATTAAGGGCAACATGTACCCGGTGTTCTGCGGTTCGGCTTACAGAAACAAGGGCGTTCAGCTGATGCTCGACGGAGTCGTAGACTACATGCCATCGCCGCTCGACATTCCTGCTATCAAGGGCGTAAACCCTTATACAAAGAAGGAAGAAGACAGAGCAGCCGGTGACGAAGGACCGTTCTCAGCACTCGTTTTCAAGATCATGGCTGACCCGTTCGTGGGTAAGCTGGCGTTCTTCAGGGTATACTCGGGCTCTCTCAATTCGGGCTCGCACGTATACAACGCTACGAAAGACCGCCAGGAGAGATTCGGACGTATCCTGCAGATGCACGCCAATCACAGAAGCGAGCTCGAAACAGTCTACTCGGGAGACATCGCTGCTGCGGTAGGCCTCAAGTTTGCGACCACGGGCGACACGCTCTGTGACGACAAGCACCCTATAGTGCTTGAGTCGATGGAATTCCCTGATCCTGTCATTGAGATCGCTATTGAACCTAAAACCAAGATCGGTCAGGAAAAGATGGGCATCGCGCTTGCCAAGCTGGCTGAGGAAGACCCAACGTTCAAGACTTATACAAATCCTGAAACGGGTCAGACCATCATCGCCGGAATGGGCGAGCTCCATCTGGAGATCATCGTTGACCGTCTCTTGAGAGAATTCAAGGTTGAAGCAAACGTCGGCAGACCGCAGGTCTCCTACAAAGAGACAGTTACGACGACAGCCGATGTGGACTGCAAGCATGCGAAGCAGACAGGCGGAAGCGGACAGTACGCACACGTCAAGATCAAACTTTATCCGAGAAAGCCGGGCGAAGGATTCGAATTCAAGAACTCCATCGTCGGCGGAGCGATCCCGAAGGAGTACATCCCAAGTGTACAGGCCGGTATCGAAGAAGCGATGCAGGCCGGACCGCTTGCCGGATACAATGTGGTCGATGTGGGCGTGGAGCTCTACGACGGAAGTTTCCACGAAGTAGACTCTTCGGAGATGGCTTTCAAGATCGCAGGATCAAAGGCCTTCAAAGAAGCTGTCATGAAAGCAAAGCCGGTACTGCTCGAGCCTATCTTTAAGGTAGAGGTCACTGTTCCTGATAACCATATGGGCGATATCATCGGCGATATAAGCTCAAGGCGCGGAAGGATCGAAGGTTCCGACATAGAGAACGGCGCAGCCGTAGTAAGAGGTTATGTACCTCTTTCAGAGATGTTCGGATACGCGACAGACCTCCGTTCAAAGACACAGGGCAGAGGCGTATACACCATGCAGTTCGACCACTTCGAGAAGTTGCCGGAATCATTAGCTGATAAGATGATTAAATGATTCCTGTTCGTCTTTTCGCCCACAGCTTTGTCTGCTGCGCGGCGCTGTGCTGCTCACTTACTATAGGTAAGCTCCGCTGCTCGCCCGCTTGCATCCTCGCTGTGAACGAAAATACTCCGCAACTTCTTAAATGCCGGAATCACTTGCGGATAAGATGATTAAGTGATTCGGGTACAGAAGATATAAACTTAACGAAACAAATTACATTACGTATTTATTTTCTACTTATTAAAGGAGATAAAAATGGCTAAGCAGAAATACGAAAGAACCAAACCGCATATCAACATTGGTACAATCGGCCACGTTGACCACGGTAAGACAACTCTTACAGCAGCAATCACATCAGTACTCAACAGAAAGTACGGACTTGGCGGCGAT
>JBGUVT010000156.1:0-7309 GCA_045220485.1 Anaerovoracaceae bacterium
CAAATTCTGAAGGTATGAGAACAACACCTTCAGTAGTATCTTTCACAAAGAGCGGCGAGAGACTCGTCGGCGAGACCGCAAAGAGAATCGCGATCACAGAGCCTGAAGGCACAGTATCTTCCATCAAGAGACACATGGGTGAAAACTACACAGTAAATCTCCGCGGAAGAGACTATACACCACAGGACATCTCGGCTATGATCCTTCAGAAGCTGAAAGCTGACGCTGAGGCATATCTCGGCGAGAAGGTAACAGAAGCTGTTATCACAGTTCCTGCTTACTTCAGCGATGCTCAGAAGCAGGCTACAAAGGATGCAGGCAAGATCGCAGGTCTTGAGGTAAAGAGAATCATCAACGAGCCTACAGCTGCTTCACTGGCATACGGACTCGATAAGGACACAGGAAGCCATAAGATCCTGGTATACGACCTGGGAGGCGGCACATTCGATGTATCCGTACTCGAGCTCGGAGACGGAGTATTTGAAGTACTCGCTACAAACGGTGATACACACCTCGGCGGTGATGACTTCGATAACGCACTGATGAACTTCCTTGCAGACAGCTTCCAGAAAGAGAACGGCATCGACCTCAGACAGGACAAGATGGCTCTTCAGAGACTTAAAGAAGCAGCTGAAAAGGCAAAGAAGGAGCTCTCGACAGCACAGACTACAAAGGTCAACCTGCCGTTCATCGCTGCAAACGCAAACGGTCCGCTCCATCTGGATATGGACGTAACAAGAGCAAGATTCGAGCAGCTGACAAAGAACCTCGTAGACAGAACCATCGAGCCTATGCACAAGGCAATGAAGGACGCAGGAGTTACTTCTGCTGACCTCGAGAAGGTCATCCTGGTAGGCGGTTCCACAAGAATCCCTGCAGTTCAGGAAGCAGTAAAGAGCGTAACAGGCAAGGAGCCGTTCAAGGGCATCAATCCTGACGAGTGCGTAGCTATCGGAGCTGCCATTCAGGCAGGCGTACTTACAGGTGAAGTCAACGATATTCTGCTCCTCGACGTTACACCGCTGTCACTCTCCATCGAGACACTCGGCGGAGTTGCTACAAAACTTATCGAGAGAAATACAACTATTCCTACAAAGAAGAGCCAGATCTTCTCTACAGCAGCGGATAATCAGACTGCAGTAGACATTCACGTAATGCAGGGTGAGAGAGAAATGGCTGCCGGCAACATTACACTCGGCAGATTCCAGCTTACAGGCATTGCACCGGCTCCTCGCGGAATCCCTCAGATCGAGGTTACATTCGATATCGACGCTAACGGTATTGTAAACGTAAGCGCTAAGGACATGGCTACAGGAAAAGAGCAGAAAATCACTATCACTTCTTCCACAAAGCTGACCGACGAAGAGATCAATGCAAAGATCAAAGAAGCTGAACAGTTCGCAGAGCAGGACAAGAAGCAGAAAGAGACAGTTGAGACAAAGAACCAGTCCGAGGGCATGATCTTCGAGATCGAGAAGCAGCTCAAGGAACTCGGTGACAAGGTCACAGAGTCTGAGAAGGCAGCAGTTGAGGCAGCAAAGGATGAGCTCCAGAAGGCAGTCGACGCAGGTAATGTTGACGACATGAAGGCCAAGGTGGAGGCACTCACAAATGCGTTCTATCCGATCTCAACAAGGATCTATCAGGAAGCTCAGGCTGCACAGCAGGGCGCTGCAGGCGGACAGGGATTCGACCCTAACAACATGGGCGGATTCAATCCTAACATGGGCGGCGCAGGATTCAACCCTGGCAACATGGGTGGAAATTCGGCTCCTAACGACGGAACTGTAGATGCTGACTACGAAGTAGTTGACGACTAAGATCAAAAATAAAAAACTCGTGAGCGGGGGGTCATACTCCCGCAAATGAGTTTTTGAAGATCGCAATAAACTAAGAAAGGTAATTACCTATATGGCAGATAAAAGGGATTATTACGAGGTCCTCGGGGTCAACAAGGGATCATCGGATGCTGAAATAAAAAAGGCTTATCATAAGCTTGCCATGAAGTATCACCCTGACAAAAATCCCGGTGACAAGGAGGCAGAGGAGAAGTTCAAGGAAGTCAATGAGGCGTACGAAGTTCTCTCGGATCCCGATAAAAAGGACAAATATGACAGATTCGGATTTGCGGGCGTAGACCCTAACTTCGGAGCCGGCCAGGGCGGATTCGGCGGATTCGGCGGATTCGGCAACTTCGGAGGAGGCTTCGGCGGAGCCGGTATGAATTTCGATGACATATTCGATATGTTCGGAGGAATGGGCGGAGCCAGGAGATCATCCAGAAGAGGCGGCCCGCAGAAGGGCAGAGATCTGCAGAAAACAATCACCATCGACTTCACAGATGCACTGTTCGGCTGCAGCAAGCAGATCGAGATTGCAAAGAATGTCAAGTGCAAGACCTGCGGCGGAACTGGAGCTAAGCCGGGTACAAGCAAGAAAACATGCGATCAGTGCGGCGGAAGCGGCCAGATCTCACAGGTAAGCAATACACCTTTCGGCAGATTCCAGAATATTACAACCTGTCCTAAGTGCGGCGGTACCGGTCAGATGATAGAGACTCCATGTACCGACTGCGGAGGCAGCGGTGTCAACCACAAGACGGTAAAGATCAAAGTCGATATCCCTGCGGGAGTCGATACTGACAGCATCGTAACCGTCAGAGGCCAGGGCGAGCCGGGAATCAACGGCGGACCGGACGGCGATCTCTACATCGTTGTAAATGTAAGACCGCACAGCACCTATAAGAGAAGAGGAGATGACCTTTATCTTGAAATGCCTATCACATTCGATGTGGCAGCTCTTGGAGGCAAGGTGCAGGTACCGGGATTCGGTGAAAGCTACAGCTACACCATTACGCCTGGCACACAGACCGGATCATCGTTCAGGCTGAAAGGAAAAGGCGTGCCTAATGTAAGAACAGGCCGCAAAGGTGATCTGTACGTGAAGGTTGTGGTTGAAGTTCCGACACATCTGAACCGCAAGGAGAAGAAAGCCATCGAGGAGATGGCCCAGAAGATCGGAAATGAATCATATCCGAAGAGGGAAAGGTTCAGCAAGCTGAAATTCTGACCACAATAACAATTACAGAAGAGGCGCATCGCAAATCTCTGTGATGCGCCATTCTTATATCTAAAAAGGGTAAAAAAGGAGAAAAAATGATAGTAGTACCTGTATATAACATGATACTCGCGCCTGACGCGAATATATACTTTAATACAAATCAGGTGCGAAGGAACGCGGGCGACAAGGGACTTGCAGTAGGAGAGAGAGTGGTCCTTATAATAGCCAGAGATAACGAGAGCTACAGGAACCTGACTTCAGAGAGCTTCTATCCTATAGGTATATCCGGAGAAATAAAGGAAATAAACAATCAGGGCTATGTTGTTATCCATACCGGCTATCGAGTCGATGTAGATAATATCGAGATAGGGATCGATGAGTCCATAAGGCTCACCATGACCAGAAGAAACGACATAGACGATATGAGCAGAAGCGTTGAGAAGGAAAAGCTTGACGGCATGCTCGAGGAGATGCGCAGGTTCGCATCCGGGTTCGAATGGGCTGATTCCGCGGAATACTGGCTCCGACAGATCGATTCACTTGAAAGAGCTGCGTGCGTCATGTCACCGTGGATGGATATTTCAAATGCTGAAAGATATGCGATACTTGCCGAGGACAGCCGCATGAAAAGGGCGGAGCTCATCGAGGAGGCCCTGTACGGCTTCATGGAAGTAGGCCGTATTACCAACGAGGCGATGACATCCCAGCAGGAAGAACATCAGAAGATGTACCGCGAGCAGGCTATAAAGCGCCAGATGGAGCACCTGCAGAAAGAGCTCGATGAGATGCATCCTGAGAACATAACCGACATCCGCAAATTTGAGCAGAAGATCGCGGAATCCGGTATGAACGAGACTGCGCGCAAGGAAGCCGAGAAGGTGCTGAACCGGCTTAAGCAGGACGGAGGCCAGGGCGCTGAATCCGGAATGCTTTACGACTACCTGGACTTTGTCACCGGCCTTTCATGGAAGAAGGAGGAGGCAAGGCATATTGATCTTAAGCAGGCACGTGAAGTCCTCGACGAGGATCATTACGGACTTGATAAAGTCAAGGACCGCATTATCCAGCAGATAGCCGTGATGAACCTTAAAAATGAACAGTCGGGTTCCATACTTCTGTTTGTGGGAGCTCCGGGCACCGGCAAGACCAGCATAGGAAAGAGTATAGCAAGAGCGCTTGGCCGCGAATACGTAAGGGTAAGTCTGGGCGGTGTACATGATGAATCGGACATACGCGGACACAGAAGGACTTACATAGGTGCGATGCCGGGCCGCATCATGGACGGTATCCAGAAGAGCGGGGTATCCAATCCTGTAGTTGTTCTGGATGAGGTGGACAAGCTTTCGGATTCGTATAACGGAAGTCCGGCAAGCGCGCTGCTCGAGGTCCTTGACCCAGAGCAGAACAATACTTTTACGGACCACTACATGAACGTGCCGTATGATCTGTCGGACGTAATGTTCATATGCACGGCAAATACAGCGGATACCATACCTGCACCGCTCCTGAACCGCATGGAAATGATACAGTTCAGCGGATATACACCAATAGAGAAGCTTTCAATAGCCCGTGAACATCTGGTTCCGAAGTCGATGGAATCAATGGGTATAGACCCGCAGAAAATGGAAATCACCGATGATGCTATCAGAAAGATCATTTCGGATTATACAATGGAAGCCGGTGTGCGCGGACTAAGAAAGCGTATAGACACTCTTTGCCGCGCTCTGGCCGTGAAAATAGCAAGTGAACCGGATCACAGGGTGACTGTCACACCGGAAGTAGTCGATGAGGAAATCGATGCAAGACCGGTGCAGCACAGCAAGATCCTGCCTGAACCGAAGGCAGGTGTTGTGACAGGCCTTGCATGGACACCGGTCGGTGGCGAGATCCTCTATATAGAGACCATGTTCACAAAGGGCAAGGGAGAGATAATCATCACAGGGCAGCTTGGTGATGTAATGAGAGAATCTGCAAGGATAGCAGTGAGTCTTGTAAAGACGCTGTTCCCGGATAAAGCGAATATGTTTGCGGAGAATGACCTTCACATACACGTACCGGAAGGTGCCGTACCGAAGGACGGTCCGTCTGCAGGTATCGCGCTCACCACGGCGCTCTCATCGCTGGTTACAGGCTGCATATTGGACCCGCATATAGCGATGACAGGCGAGGTTGCGCTGAGAGGCGCCGTGACGCCTATCGGCGGGCTGCCTGAAAAACTCATGGCAGCTGAGCGCGCAGGCATCACAAAGGTGTTCATCCCTGAAGAGAACGAATACGACCTTAAGGATGTAGCTGACGAAGTCAAGGAAAAGATTGAAATCAGAACCGTATCAAAGGTCGGAGAGGTCCTTATGGCAGTGGGAATACTTGCCGCAGAAGGAAAACAGGCTTAAATAAGTGATCTGCATAAAAAGAAAGGCCGGTGCGAAGAGCGCACCGGCCTTTTGACGATAATATTGTATTGGTAGAACAGGCTATTTACCGTATTTTTCAATAAGACGTTTGAATCCAGGCATCGAATTCTTGATAGTTTCATTGGATACGCAGTATGCAAGTCTGAGGTATCCAGGGCATCCGAAGCCTGTGCCAGGAACGATCAGTATGTTTTCTTCGAGTTTTGCAGCTTCGCTGAATGCCATGTCATCACCATTAGGTGCCTTCATGAACAGATAGAATGCTCCGTCAGGTTTAGCGCATTCATAACCCATTTCTGTCAGACCATTGTAAAGGTCGTTTCTGTTCTCATCATATGCCACGAGGTCAGGCATGCAGTCGACACATTCTTCCACCACTCTCTGCATTAATGTAGGAGGGCAGACAGAACCGATCTCTCTTGCTGCACCGGCAACTGCACTTAAAACTCCGTTATGATCGAAGCACTTTTCCGGAACATATACATAACCGACACGCTCACCAGGAAGCGAAAGGCTCTTTGACCATGAATAGCAGACGATGGTGTTGTCATATACTTCAGGAATGAATGTTACGACAGCATCGCCGTAAACGAGTTCTCTGTACGGCTCGTCAGCGATAATATATATAGGATGATCGTATTTCAAAGCCTTTCTTTTCAGAACGGCAGCAATCTTCTCAAGCGTTTCTTTTGTGTAAACAACGCCGGAAGGATTGTTCGGAGAATTGATGACTACAGCCACGGTGTCATGATTGATAGTCTCTTCAAGAGCTTTGAGATTGATCTGGAAATCAGGAATATCCGGGTCGACTCTTCTGACTTTGCCGCCGCCGGCTTTGAAGAATACGTTGTATTCAGGGAAGTAAGGCGCGATCACAACGAAGTTGTCATCACTCTTTGTAGTAAGTGCGCATGCTACGGAAACGAGTGCCGGAGCACATCCGCATGTCATGAAGAGATCACCTGCCTGCGCATTTGTGTTGAATCTTTTTCTGAGATTTGCTGCAATGGCTTCTCTTGTGCTCTCAAATCCCGGAGCCATCGAATAGCCGTGCAGAAGGATGGAACTTTCCTCATCAACGAGCTTTTTGATAGTTGCATTGACTTTTTTAGGAGCAGGTATGCTCGGATTGCCCAGCGAATAGTCATAGACCTTTTCTCTTCCGAGTTTCTTTGCCTGCTCCAGTCCGTAGGCGAAGAGTTCGCGGATGATGCTAGGCGCTGTGCCATAGCCATAATATTTTTCATTTACCATAGCCGTTCTCCTTTATTTATAAAATAATATCTGAAGGTGTTTTTTGTCCTCCCTTTATCAATTATATTGTAGCACAATGCATTGTACCTGAATGTATTATTTTCGGCAGGGAGCCCGTTGTGCTAAAATGAGGTGTCGGACAGAGATCATTCATGAAAAAGGAGCTGTTATGTTATTCGGACACGAAAAAGTAGAAATACTTCACCTGCCGACTCCTCTGGAGCACCTCAATAATGTGTCGGAGGACCTCGGTATAAACGTATATTGCAAGAGAGATGACCTTCCGAATCTTGCCACAGGAGGCAACAAGCTGCGCAAGCTTGAGTATTTCCTGAAAGACGCACAGGACAAAGGCGCTACAATGCTGATTACCGAAGGCGGTGCTCAGACCAACCACGGCAGACTGACTGCCGCTGTGGCGGCTAAATTCGGCCTCAAATGCGCGATAATCACTGCAGACAAGTATCCGGGTGAAATAAGCGCAAATCTTCTTCTGGACGGAATGCTGGGCTGCCCGGTCTACTTTGTAAAAGACATGCAGACAGGCAACAGGGCAGTCATAGACAAGTACACAGCCGAGG
>JBGUVT010000157.1:0-5061 GCA_045220485.1 Anaerovoracaceae bacterium
GGAAGAGGGGCTTCAGCGAGAATCTTTTATGAATTCCTTAAGAGTTTTCTGTTAAATATTTGTCAGATAGCACAATTCCCAAAATTCAGTTTAGCAACCATTAATGCGGAAAGACAAAAGCTTAATCAAACTAAACGAATGATTAATAATAAACAAAGTTATACATTGCCAAAATTATAACAATAAGGTACAATAACTATGAGTGGTGGAATGCCTGTATGTATTGAAATTTCAGGCATTAATCCCCATTAAGTTTGTAGGAATTTATAAGTATAAAGGAGGCTTTAGCAGATGAAAGTATCGAGCGTTCCTTTCAAGGGAACTAAAGATCAGGAAGCCAAGCTGCTCGAAGTGATCGCTAAGTACAAAGGCCAGAAGGGTGCCCTTATGCCTATCATGCAGGAGGCACAGAATATCTACGGATACCTTCCATACCAGGTACAGAAGATCATATCCGATGAGACCGGTATTCCTATCGAAAAGATTTACGGTGTAGCTACTTTCTATGCGCAGTTCTCGATGTCGCCTAAGGGCAAGTACATTGTATCGGTATGTCTTGGTACAGCTTGCTATGTTAAGGGCGCTGGCAAGGTTCTCGAGGAAGTCGAGGCCAAGCTTGGAATCGGCGACGGCGAATGCACCCCTGACGGCAAGTTCTCTCTTGAGGTTTGCCGCTGCGTAGGCGCATGCGGACTGGCACCTGTTATGATCGTTGCTGGAGATGTATATGGTAAGATGACCCCTGACAGAGTCGAGGGCATCCTTGCGAAATACGAATAACGCATAATGGAGGGCAAGTCATGAAAACACTGCAAGAAATAAAAGACATCAGGGCGGCAAAGTGCGGTCAGATCGACATCAGATTCAATCCTGACACAGCAGAAGAAGCCGTCAAGACCTACGTCCTCGTTTGCGGAGGTACCGGCTGCCAGTCAAACCACAGTGTTGAGGTAATAGATGAACTCAATTCACTGATCGATGCTGCCGGCAAGAAGGACGAAATCCAGATCATCCAGACAGGCTGCCAGGGACTCTGCGCTAAGGGCCCTATCATGGTAGTACATCCTGGAAACATCTTCTATCAGGAAGTAAAGCCTGATATGGTTGAGCGCATCTTCAATGAGCATATCCTCGGCGGAACACCTGTCGATGAATATCTCATGGTAGAAGAGCTCCCAAGCGGTGAAAAGATCCACTATGTTGATTCTCCATTCTATAAGGATCAGCTGAGAATGGCTCTTCGTAACTGCGGTAAGATCGACCCTGAAGATATCGATGAGTACATTGCAAGAGACGGTTATCTGGCTCTCGCTAAGGCTCTGCTCGAGATGACTCCTGATGATGTTATCAAGGAAGTCGTGGATTCGGGACTCAGAGGCCGTGGCGGCGGCGGATTCCCAACCGGAAAAAAGTGGATGTTCGCATCCGCAAACAGGGGAGAAGTTCAGAAGTTTGTAGCCTGCAACGCTGACGAAGGTGACCCGGGCGCATTCATGGACAGATCCATCCTTGAGGGAGACCCTCATTCAATTCTTGAGGCTATGGCTATTGCCGGATATGCTATCGGCGCTAACCAGGGCTACATCTATGTAAGAGCTGAGTATCCTATCGCTGTTGAAAGACTGAGGATCGCTCTCGATCAGGCCAGAGAATATGGCGTGCTCGGAAAGAACATCTTCGGCTCCGGATTCGACTTCGATGTAGATCTCAGACTTGGTGCAGGAGCGTTCGTATGCGGCGAAGAAACAGCTCTGATGACCTCTATCGAGGGCAACAGAGGTGAGCCTCGTCCTCGTCCGCCATTCCCTGCAGTTAAGGGTCTGTTTGCTAGGCCAACAGTACTCAACAACGTTGAGACTTATGCAAATATCCCTCAGATCATCCTCAATGGTGCCAGCTGGTTCAATCAGTATGGTACTGAGACATCGAAGGGAACAAAAGTATTCGCTCTCGGCGGCAAGGTAAACAACACAGGTCTTGTAGAGGTTCCTATGGGAGCTACTCTGAGACAGGTAGTAGAAGAGATCGGCGGCGGAGTTCCGAACGGAAAGAAGTTCAAGGCTGCTCAGACAGGCGGACCTTCCGGCGGATGTATCCCTGCTAAATCATACGATGTTCCTATCGACTATGAATCACTGAAGGCTATCGGTTCCATGATGGGTTCCGGCGGAATGATCGTACTCGACGAGGACAACTGCATGGTAGATATTGCTAAATTCTACCTCGGATTCACAGTAAGCGAATCCTGCGGAAAGTGCACACCATGCCGTATCGGTACAAAGCGCATGCTCGAGATCCTCGAGAAGATCTCGGCAGGCAGAGGCGAGATCGAAGATCTCGACAAACTCGATGAGCTGGCTCACTACATCCAGGCTAACGCTCTCTGCGGACTTGGACAGACAGCTCCAAACCCAATCCTCTCGACAATCGAGCACTTCAGAGATGAGTATGAAGCACACATCATCGACAAGAGATGTCCTGCCGGTGTCTGCAAGGCACTGCTCAACTATGTAATCGATCCAGAGAAGTGCAAGGGATGCACAAAGTGCGCCCGCAACTGCCCGGTCGGCGCTATTTCAGGCGCTGTCAAGCAGCCACACGTTATTGACTCGGCTAAGTGCATCAAGTGCGGTGCCTGCATGGATAACTGCGCATTCGGTGCAATAAGCAGAAAGTAAGGGGAGGTGAACACAATGGCAGATATCAAAGTAACAGTTGATAACATTACTGTAACTGTTCCGGAAGGTTCCACCCTGCTGGATGCAGCTCATAAGGCGGGCATCGACGTTCCTACATTATGCTATCTGAGAGGCATCAATGAAATCGGTGCCTGCAGAATGTGCGTATGTGAGGTAGTTGGAGCAAGAGCTCTTGTCGCTGCCTGCGTATACCCATGCACAGACGGTATGGTAGCATTTACCAATACCGAGAAGATTAAAGACTACAGACGTAAAACTCTTCAGCTGATCCTGTCCGATCACGATCAGGACTGCCTCGGCTGCGTAAGATCCACAGACTGCGAGCTTCAGGCTCTCTGCAAACGTTACGGCGTTGAGAAGACAGACTACTATGAAGGCATTAAGAATGAGTTCGTAATTGATTCTTCTTCGGCTTCGATCGTAAGAGACAACAACAAGTGCATCCTCTGCAGAAGATGTACAGCTGCATGCGAGAAGTATCAGAGCATCGGCGTTATCGGCGCCAATGACAGAGGATTCGCTACTCATATCGGCAGCGCATTCGAGCTTCCTCTCGCAGAGACAAGCTGCGTAAACTGCGGACAGTGCATCGTTGCATGCCCGGTAGGCGCACTGCATGAAGTAGACGCTACTCAGGCTGTAAAGGCTGCTCTCGCAGATCCTTCGAAGACCGTAGTCGTTCAGGCTGCTCCTTCAGTCAGAGTCGGACTCGGCGAATGCTTCGGCATGCCGATCGGCGCTGAGGTAGAAGGCAAGATGGCTGCAGGTATGAGAAGACTCGGATTCGATGCAGTATTCGACACCAACTTCTCAGCTGACCTCACAATCGTTGAGGAAGCCAACGAGCTGATCGAGAGAGTTACAAAGGGCGGAGTGCTCCCGATGATCACATCCTGCTCACCGGGATGGATCAAGTTCATCGAGCACTACTATCCTGAGCTCCTTCCTAATGTTTCGTCCTGCAAGTCGCCGCAGCAGATGTTCGGTGGCGTAGTCAAGACTTTCTGGGCTGAGAAGAAGGGCATCGATCCTAAGGATATCGTTTCCGTATCGATCATGCCTTGCACAGCAAAGAAGTTCGAGTGCGGCAGAGACGATCAGTCTGCAGCAGGAGTTCCTGATGTAGATTACGCTCTGACAACAAGAGAACTCGGCAGACTTATCAATGAGGCCGGTATCGACTTCGTAAATCTGCCGGATGAGCCATATGATGATCCACTGGGCGAGAGCACAGGCGCTGCTGTCATCTTCGGAGCGACAGGCGGAGTTATGGAAGCTCCTCTCAGAACAGCTGTTGAATGGATCACAGGACAGCAGCTCGGCAAGGATCTGCTCGAGTTCCAGGATGTCCGTGGTGTTGAAGGCGTTAAGGAAGCAAGCTACAAGGTAGGCGACCTCGAAGTAAGCGTTGCTGTAGCTTCCGGACTTGCTAATGCACGCAAGGTTCTTGAGATGGTCAAGTCAGGCGAGAAGAACTACACATTTATCGAGATCATGGCTTGCCCGGGCGGATGCGTAAACGGCGGCGGACAGCCTCACGTACCTGCAAGCATCAAGAACTTCATCGATGTTCGTGAAGTAAGAGCTAAGGGTCTGTATGACCTCGATGCTGCAAGACCTCTGAGAAGATCTCACGAGAATCCAAGCATCAAGGCAATCTACGATGAGTACTTCGGATCATACGGAAGCCATAAGGCTCACGAAGTTCTGCACACAACTTACGTGGCCCGTAAGGTCAACGCAGATCACGAATAATTGAGCTGATTATTCAACCTGTCAAAGCTGCTCCGCGAAAGCGGGGCAGCTTTTCTTTTTGTACATACCCGGAGTTGGCGTTTAAAAGAATGAGCCTTTATGATACAATAGCATGGCGCGCGTATTTGAACCGTGCGTAATATAACTATACACCGGAGGATTCAGATGATTCACGAGAACGCATGGACAACATACAGCTCTGATGATCTTAAAAAACTCGAAGATCTGAGCGCTGATTATATTGACTTTCTTAATAACGGAAAGACAGAGCGCGAATGTGCACGGAGCATCGTGGAACTGGCAAAGGGGAACGGCTACAGAGATCTTGCAGAAGTTATTGCTAACGGAGAAAAGCTTAAAAAAGGTGACAAAGTATACGCTGTAAATATGGATAAGATGGTGATGCTGGTTAACGTTGGCGAAGATATCGTCAACAAGGGCATGAACATCATCGGTTCGCATATCGACTCCCCAAGACTGGATATCAAGCAGAATCCCCTGTATGAATCCGAGGAACTCGCTTATTTTGATACACATTATTACGGAGGTATCAAAAAATATCAGTTTGTTACCATTCCTCTGGCACTTCATGGTGTAGTGGTCAGAA
>JBGUVT010000158.1:0-3170 GCA_045220485.1 Anaerovoracaceae bacterium
CATGTAGGTGCTTATACACTCCGTCTGTCTTCCGGTGCCCTTATCAAAGGTCGCAACGTCTACGATCGCCTTTACCACGAACTCCGGATCAGTTTCTCTTTTTCTCTTCTTGTTCGGCAGCTTCTTTACCTTAACTGATGTAAGTTTTTCCTGAGCCCACACTTTGATCACTTCATTGTTACTTTCAAACATACCTTCAACATCCTTTCATTAATAAATGTAGCCCGTATAATAATCTATAGTTTTGCCATCTTCTACGTTATAGACGAAGACATTGAATGACACGCTTTCATCTTCCACGGTCCTGGCGACCATATGCACTCCCCTCGGGATCAGCTCGGCACCGTTGTACACCGGAGTCACCCGGTACATTATGTGCAGGCCCTTATCAGCAGCCTCAGCGATTTCGATCTCAAACGGAAGCATTCCGTCTACGTTGAATTGGTGCGTACCTGTTACGAGGTTGTGGTCGTTGGCGTTTTCCCCTGTCAGAGACCATGCTATGAGGTGACATCGCTCCCAACCCTGTCCGGAGCGCCATCCGCTCGGATGGACCGTATATATGTCTCCGCGTTCCTCGCCTTCCGGCATCGTTTCCTGCCCTACGCAGGCTTCTGCGTAACCGCACCTTCCGAGTCCGTCAAGTGATGAGTAGTACTCATACCCCGCCTGCGAAAGAAGTTCTTCGTCATCACCGGTGAAGTCCGGGATGTTGCCGTTTATCTCCGTATAGAGCTGACCGTTGTATTCGGGGAGGTCTTCATAGCTTAAGTCCGACGGCAGGTCATCTGATGATTCTTCCTGCCCCGAAACATCGACCTCGCTTATTGTCCCCGGGACTGTATCTTCCGGCAGGAGCCGTGGAGGCTTTATCTGCGCTACGAGGACGATCAGAACGCAGATAAGCATATATATCCAAAACTTTTGTCGGCTCTTTTTAGGCCGCCTCCTGCGTGATGTCAACTGCGTCTTGATAATCTTTTTCTTAGGCATTTCCAAATTAAATATTGCATATTTGCTTTTCTGATAGTTATATTATACATCTTTTTTAACTATAAATCAACTTTATATCAGAATTTTAGTTATTTAAAATACTGGATTTCGCACATGAGCAGGAATTATTGGTAATTGCCTTCTCTTAGGTTCTTCTTAAGTTGATCCATTAGGAAGACTGTTAGCGATGCGGCTGGGTGAAAAATTAAAACCAGGCAGGAGTGTGCCTGGTTTGCATAGACATTGTTCTGCATATTCAATATTCAATGAAGATCTTTTGCCCCTCCATATGCAGCTATCTTCAGAGCTCTGTACAGCGTTTCAGGCGTATTATCAGTTTTCGCAAGATATGCCATTGGTATTCCGACTTTTTTCGCCATATCCCTGGCAGCAAAGAACCTGCCATGGTTCGTATAATTTGTCGCCATAATAAAACAGTCATACGCTTTGAGCTGCTGGCTTGTAAGTCTTCTGTCTGATGATATGAATGTAAGTTCCGGGAACATTTCCTTGAATTTAAGAGCCGTCTCGTCGCGAAGGCCCCATATAAGGACGTTGTGACTTTGAATGTAAGCCCTGAACTCTTCTTCGGTAAGCCTGCTATTATCTGAAGAGCCTTCCTCTTCCTCCACCACATTGTCAGCTTCAAAGAGAGCTTTAAGGTCTTTTATCTCCGCGTCTTTTTCATCCAAGAGCCGTTCCTTTTCCCTAATATCCTTTCTGAGCGCAGCAATTTCAGCAAGCTGCTCCTTTGCTGCCGACTCAGCTTTCTTTTCTGCCGCGGCAACTCTGTCTTCAGCTTTTTCGAGCTTTCTGGCGATCCTTTCGTTCTCTTTTTTCAGTTCGTCGGTCACCTTGCGTACTTTTGATGCGCTTTCCGCTGCGGTCTTTCCCGTCTTTTGCATATATGTTTGCTGTAGTTCCTTTTCAAGGCAGCGGTCTATCCACAGTTTCGATATGATCTCTGTTACATTTTCCTTATCTCTTTTGGAGGTAAAGCTGACAGCCTCGCCTTTCATGATCTCATAGAACATAAAGGCTTCTTTTACGATGGATACCGCATCCCTCTTTGTCAGCTTAGCGGCTCTGCAAACAGCTAGAATATCTACGCCTATTCTCGTAAATGCATATACTTCTTTAAGTATTCCTTTTGTTATCCAGTGATCAAAATAGTGTTCTTCCTGTGGAGGAAAAGCGCTTCTGTCCGGCTTCTCGATGTTTAATGGAGACGCTTCCATCTCCCCCGCCACGAGCTGGTTCTGAGCAGACAGCATACCCGATGCATCATCCATCAAGCTGGATATGCAATATCCTCTGAAAGAATCGAACTCCGGAGAGCCACAGAGGAACGGGAAGAACTCCAGGGAATAGGTCATTCTGTCATATGTGTTTTCAAGACAAGCCTTATAGAATTCTGACTTGTGGGAATACTTAGTTAACCTCAGTTTGTCATTCTGCTGGTCGTTTCTCCTTGCGAACCACATAACAGGAGTATCCTGCGACAGGACTGCGTCCACGATCTTTTCATAAATTGGAGAAAGCGAAATGCCTAGTTCCTCCAGTTCTGCCTGATAATCTTTCTTGTCCATGAAAGTTCGCAGGTACGCTACAGCTGATGACCATTCACTTCGGAGCTCCCAGCATTCGACCTTCCTCTTGCCATCCGGCGAATCCAACATATCTTCACTTAACAAATAGTCGATCGTACCGTCGTCAGTTTCGATGAGTTCTTTTATGCATGAAGCAAAATCCATAATAATCCGAGACGTTATGGCTCCCATCAGGTGGCGATCCGTCGTCGCTTTTGTAAGCAGCTGCACCAGCCGTCTGAAACACGAAGTGTCATGCATAAGAGCTCTGTAACTGTATTTTCTCAGCTGTTTCTCTGAGACTGCATCAGGAACATGCTCGTAATCGCGCCACAGATACAGGAGCGCCTTTCTTGTCTCACCTTTTGGGGATGAAGAAGATGCTGTTGCAAGTGAATACGCAAAGCTGTAGACAATGTCCTCTTTCGAGAGGCCGGTCAACGAATTTGTATACTGACTTCGTTTCTTTGACATTTTATTTCTCCTTTTCTGCTGCTGCTTCCGCCTCAACATTAAGTTGTTACATTACTTTTTGTCAATACAAAAATTCTAGAAAAAAACGCAAAAAGAGTATTTATTTCAGTTTAA
>JBGUVT010000159.1:0-5916 GCA_045220485.1 Anaerovoracaceae bacterium
AAGGCAAACACCGACCTCTATAGAAATCAGCTCTTCGTAAACCGGGCCATGATTTCGATCACGCCTATCCTTATGATCATAATGTACGGCCTTTCCATCTGGATCACATGGGTTGCGGCGGAAAGAATCGACATGGGAGGTCTGCAGGTAGGCACGATGACTGCGTTCATAGCATATTCGATGGAGATCGTGTTCTCGTTCCTTATGATAGCAAGCATGGCCATATTTATTCCAAGAGCGGGGATAGCTGCGGACAGAATATATGAAGTGCTTAATACTGAAACTTCCATAAAAGACAGGGAAGACGCAGTGGGACTGAAGACAGAGGAAAGGCACGGTCATAAGAAAGGCGCTGAGATCAGATTCGAACATGTAACCTTCAGATATCCGGATGCCGAAGAGGACGTTCTCACGGATATAGACTTCACAGCGAAGCCGGGTGAGACTACAGCCATAATCGGTGCAACAGGATGCGGAAAAACTACTCTCATAAATCTTATACCGAGATTTTTCGATGTAACGGAAGGAAGGGTCACGATCGGCGGAATCGATGTAAGGGATATTAGTCTTGAATCCCTCAGAGATGCTATCGGATATGTGCCTCAGAAGGGCATACTGTTCTCGGGAACAGTGGCTGAAAACATCCGCTGGGGTGACGAAAACGCGAGCGGCGAAGAAGTGAGACTGGCTGCGGATATAGCGCAGGCGACCGAATTCATAGATGAGAGGCCTGAGGGCTTTGACAGAGAAGTATCGCAGGGAGGAGCAAATGTATCCGGGGGTCAGAAGCAGAGGCTTGCGATCGCAAGGTCTGTAATCAAAAAACCTGCGATAATGCTTTTCGATGATTCATTCTCGGCTCTCGATATGAAGACAGATGTCACACTCAGAAAAGCGCTGGCAGAGCATATAACTGACAGTACACGCGTTATTGTGGCACAGAGAGTGGGGACTATTCTCCATGCGGAACAGATAATCGTGCTGGATGAAGGAAGGATAGTAGGCAAGGGTACCCATAAGGAACTTATGGAGACCTGCAGTATATACAGGGATACGGCGATATCGCAGCTGTCGGAGGCAGCGCTCGCATAAATGATGAGCGAAGAAAAGAAGCCAAAAACAGAATACGGAACGCAGAACGGACAGGAGGCTGAAGAACAGCAGACCGGACAGGGCGACGGCAAGCGCCAGAGAAGGCGCGGAGGCGGTCCGAGCAGTATACTTGCTCCGGGCGAGAAGCCTAAGGATTTCCGTAAGGCAGTAGCAGACACGCTCAGATACATGGGCGGGTATAAATTTGCCGTGGCTGTAGTTATTGTAGTGTCAGCGATTGCTACTGTTTTTGAGACGGTAGGTCCTAAGGTGATGGGACGGGCTACAACCCTGCTTGCAGAAGGCGTCATGAACAAGATCCATGGTACAGGCGGTATCGACTTTGATGCCGTAGCGCACGTTCTGCTTCTGACTATGGCACTGTACTTCATAGGCGCGATCGCCCAGTACGTACAGGCTCTCATCATGACAAACATAACGCAGAAGATCGTCTACAGGATGAGGCGTGACATCTCGGAAAAAATCAACCGCATGCCGATAGGCTATTTTGAGCGGGTACAGACAGGTGAGATACTCTCAAGAATCACAAATGACGTTGATACTCTCGGACAGTCATTAAGTCAGAGCATTTCGAACTTCATTTGGGCTATAATAAGTATGGCAGGTATCATAGTCGTGATGCTTACTATCAACGTTACCATGACGCTGATTGCTCTTATGGTAATACCGCTTTCAGCTCTCGTGATGGGCGTGCTCATTAAGATATCACAGAAGCATTTCGCTGCTCAGCAGAAGTACCTTGGTATAATAGACGGACATGTCGAGGAGACATTCTCGGGACACCTGGTAGTAAAGGCCTTCAACAGGGAAGAAGCCGTCAAAACTGAGTTTAACGAGTCAAATGAAAAACTCTATGAATCCGCCTGGAAGTCGCAGTTCCTCTCAGGTCTGATGCGTCCTCTTATGAGGATAGTGAGCAATCTGGGTTACGCGGCAGTCGTGGTCGCAGGAGGCATATTCTGCGTCAGAGGCGCGATAGGAGTCGGTGATATTCAGGCATTTGTACAGTACGTCAAAAACATAGGACAGCCTATACAGGATATCGCTCAGATAATGAACCAGGTACAGTCCATGGCAGCCGCTGCAGAGAGAGTCTTTGAGTTCCTTAACGAAGAGGAGGAAGTGGATGCTCCGGGAGCAGCTGATGAGATGGGCGAGATAAAAGGCGCTGTTGAATTCAGGCACGTGAGATTCGGCTATAAAAAGGATCACCCGGTCATCAAGGACTTCAGCGCAAAAGTTGAGCCTGGTCAGAAGATAGCAATTGTAGGTCCTACGGGCGCAGGCAAGACAACTATGGTAAAATTACTTATGAGGTTCTATGATGTTGACGGGGGAGCCATACTTATTGACGGCCGTGACATCAGGGAATTTACACGCAAGGAGCTTCGTGACAACTTCGCGATGGTACTCCAGGATACATGGCTGTTCAGCGGCACCATCAGAGAGAACATCGCATACGGCAGAGAAGGAGCCACAAATGAAGAGATCATCAGAGCTGCAAAGACAGCCAAGGCGCATCACTTCATAAAGGCACTGCCGGGCGGCTATAAAATGATACTCAATGAAGACGCGACTAATATTTCCGAAGGACAGAGACAGCTCCTTACGATAGCGCGTGCCGTGCTGGCAGACAAGAGACTTTTGATACTCGACGAAGCAACATCGTCAGTAGATACAAGAACAGAAGAAGAAATTCAAAAGGCGATGGATGCTCTTACTGAGGACAGGACGAGTTTCATCATCGCGCACAGGCTCTCGACCATACGAAACGCAGATCTTATTCTTGTAATGGATCACGGCGACATAGTGGAACAGGGCACACACGGGGAACTGCTCGCAAGGGGCGGAACCTACGCAGAATTATACAACTCGCAGTTTGAAGAAGTAGGTTAAAGAAAGGCGGAGAGACATGAGAACTTACAGAGAAGAGTACGAGTATTGGCTGGCATCAGATGTAGTTGATGAAAAAACAAAGGAAGAACTGAAAGCAATCGAAGGCAATGATCTGGAAATAGAAGGCAGATTCAAGGCCATGCTTACTTTCGGTACAGCCGGCCTGAGAGGCATTATGGGAGCCGGTATCGGAATGATGAACGTATATACCGTAAGATATGCGACACAGGGTCTGGCAAATCTCATAATCGCAAATGGCGGACAGATCGGCGGCGATTCTCCTGAGGGAAACGGTGTAGCTATAGCGCATGACTCGAGAAACAATTCGAGACTGTTTGCAGAAGAGGCAGCAGCAGTACTTGCGGCGAACGGCATTAAGGTGTACATCTTTGACGACATGCGTCCTACACCTGAGCTTTCATTTGCTGTAAGAGAGACCGGCTCAATTGCAGGAATCAACATCACTGCGAGCCACAACCCTAAGGAATACAACGGATACAAGGCATACTGGGCAGACGGTGCCCAGCTCGGACCTGAGCACGCAGACATAGTATCTGCTGAGATAGCAAAAGTCGACATCTTCAAGGATGTAAAGACTATGGACTATGACAAAGCTGTAGCTGAAGGACTGATCGAGATCCTCGGAGACGAGATGGATGAGATCTACATCGGCAAGGTCATGGAGACTTCGATCACACACAAGTACATTGATCAGGTAGCGAAAGACATGAAGATAGTCTTTACGCCTTTCCATGGCGCAGGCTATAAGCTGGTTCCTGAGATCCTTAAGAGACAGGGCTATGGAGCAATAATCCCGGTAGAAGAGCAGATGATACCTGACGGAAACTTCCCGACTGTTAAATCGCCTAACCCTGAGAACACAGAAGGCTTCGCGCTTGCCATCGAGTACGCAAAGAAGAACGACGCAGAGCTCGTTATCGGCGTAGACCCGGACAGCGACAGATGCGGTGCAGTCGTAAAGGCTAAGGATGGATATAAGATCCTTTCGGGCAACCAGGAAGCATGCCTCATGCTGGACTATATCTTTACAGTCAGAAAAGAGCTCGGCAAGATGCCTGAGAAGCCGTTCGTCTGCAAATCCATCGTTTCGACTGTTATGGCTGACAAGATTGCAGCAGACAATGGCGTAAAGATGTACGACGTACTGACAGGATTCAAGTTTATCGGTGAGAAGATCAAGGATCTTGACGAGAATGGTGATGAGCACTTCCTCTTCGGATTTGAGGAGAGCATCGGATTCCTCGGCGGCTCTTATGCGAGAGACAAGGATGCTGTATATGCAGCTATGATGATGGCTGAGATGGCCTGCTACTATAAGGCACAGGGAATGTCGGTCTATGACGGACTCATGGCTCTTTACAAGAAGTACGGATACTTCGTTGAGAATACCGAATCTACTGTATTTGCAGGCTTCGATTCGGCAGAGAGAAGAGAAGCTGTTATGGCACGTATCAGAGAGAATGCTCCTGAAGAAATCGGCCTCAAGGTTGAAAGCGTAACGGACTACCTTGGAGATGTTCCGGGATTCACAAAGAGCAACGTTCTCTTCTACAAGCTTGCTGACGGATGCGCTGTTGCGGTAAGGCCGTCGGGTACTGAGCCGAAGATCAAGACTTACGTTATGGCTCAGGGAGCAACGGCAGATGAGGCAGAGAAGAACCGCAAGGCAGTAAGGGAAGCTGTTGACGCTCTGCTTTCATAAAAAGGGTATTTAAAGGAGATATCATCCCATATGAAAGAAGATAAAGCGATAACCGCCGTTGGAGTCCTGGCAGTGATACTGGGTCTGCTCATGATGTCCGTAGGCAGATTCATCATGGGCGGCATCACTCTGCTGATCGCGTTCGGGGTTTTCTGGAACCGCGGCGGAGGAACCCGGAATGACCGCAGTATTTATGAGAAGATCGTAAAGACTGACATGAGTATCGCCGAGATCTACGAAAAACTGAAGGATCTCGATACTCCGCTCGGAAAGCCGTGGATAGCTGAACACAAGGGCTTTGACGGTGAAAGCATTGTATTCGGACCTTGCAGTTTCAAGGATTGCGTGGTGATTTCGCGAAGCAAAAATAACATAGATATCAAACATGTTACCAGGCTCGAGAACATCATCAGAAAAGAGGAGGACGAATACAGGTTTGATAATCTGGTAAATCCGCAGGAAGCAGAGGTGACTCCTGAAAGATATGCAGTGTTTGCCGGTTTCAAACTTGCATCTGTTATGCTGGTAAGACATCTGGCGGAACTGGTCGGAAAACTCCATGCGGACAGAGATGCGAAGGTACCTGAGACCCTGGACTTTTACAGATTTTATTATCACAATTCGGCTGAAGGATACTTTAGGGATTCAGACGGCAATGACGTGCTAAGGGTAGAGACCTCACTTCGTCCGTTCACAGCAAAAGTATTCGATGTGGATGGCAACGAAATGGCATCTGTGGTGCCTCACGCTTTTGACAAAAAAGGGTACCCTGCAGAGTCCGCAGGCTTTGAGCTGTTCTCGGACGGGGAGCATTTCGGAGAGATCAGACGGTTCCGGGACTCGCGCGGAGAAGGCTTTGAGGCAGATACCGATGCAGGAGTTTTTACTATGATACTCTTCCCGTCATGCATGAAGGCAAGAATTTCCTGCAACTACATGATAGAGCATGAGGGAAAGCTGAAAGCGGTTATCGGGGGCTCTCCGAACCTTCTGTTTGATGAGCATGGCAGGTGCAGAAATGACATCGTAAATTCATATGATGATGACTATCTGGTGCTCTATGCAATTGCTGAGATATTCATATTGACAAACAACAGCAAGTTCCTTAAATAGAATTAATAAAATTGATAATATCAATATTCGCGTGCTACAATTAAACAGTTAAAATATTGGGAATATAGAAG
>JBGUVT010000160.1:0-2527 GCA_045220485.1 Anaerovoracaceae bacterium
TTTGCCGAAACATTGGGATGATGATATCTCTTTCTCTTCTCCGGCAGCTTCAGTCTGTTGGAAATCACGTTATCGAGCTTTTGATAAGCCTCCGGCGTGCTGAACTGTATAGCTTTACGAGGACAGTAGACAACACAGGCATTGCAGCCGATACACCGATGATGATATACCGGGCGCTTGTTCTCTATTGTGATGTTCCTGCACGGACACACATTCCGGCATACGCCGCAGCCGATACATTTTTCAGAGCACCTTTTTATAACAGGTATTTGAAAAAGTTTGGGGAAATCACCCTGAAAATGTCCAATCAGCAACATCAGTTCTTCAGACAGCAAAGCGGCACGACATAGACACCGTTTTCCATTTGGTATGCCACTTTGTTCTTTGTAACGACCATCAGAAACGCAGCTTTCCCTGTTTTTTCCATATCAATATCGGCGGCAATCCTGATCAGGTTTTCGGCAGCCTCCTTAATGTCTTCTTCTCCACCAAGCTTAACTTCTATCAATGCCCACGTGCCGTCGTTAAACTGGATCACGACATCTGCCTCCCGTTTTTTTGAATCGCGGTACTTATATACACGGGCACCTATCGTCTCCGCATATATCCTGAGATCATGTACCACCAATGATTCAAATAACAGGCTAAAGGTTGTAATATCCTTAAAGATCCCATCCGGAGTGATCCCAAGCGCGGCTGCACCAATCGAAGGATCTGTAAAGTGTCTCGTCTCTTTTGTTCTGATTGCTGTACGGCTCCTGAGATTCGGGTTCCATGCCGGAAGCTCTTCAATAACATACAGGTTGCGGAGTGCATTTAAGTATTTTGCAAATACATCTTTGTCAAACGATTCATCGCTTGAAGCGCAATCGTCACGAAGAGTCGTATCGGTTGCTGCTATGGATACGTTTCTGGCATAGGATCGCATCAGTTTCCTTGCTTTTTGCTCATCTCTTCTGAGCGGTATATCTTTCAACGAAAAAATATCGTCTGTAACAACGACTTCATAATAATCTCTTGCCTGTGCCAGCGCGACTTCCCTGTCCTTGCCTATCGCAATCGGCCAGCCTCCTCTACAGACATAGTAGGCATAATCATTTATTTCTTTCTTTGACATTGCCGGAGAGAAGTTACCGTTTTTGAGGTCAAACAGCGACACACTCCCATTACTGTCACCGGTTTCGTAAAGGGACATTGTTCTCATCATTTTTCGGATGATCCTGCCATTCCCTGTATGTCTGCCACTTTCATTGTCTAACTCAGCCCTGCTTTTGTCTGTAACACTTCCTGTCAAAATATACTGTCCAAACTCACCAGTCTTATCAACCTCATATTTTACCTGATCCCAGATAAAGGATACGTGCTGCCACTCATCGACCAGTATCGGTTTAGGCCCATAGTTAAGAAAATTGGTCGGGGATATCTTCGCCAATTCTATAAACTCATTCCTGGTATCTAGCGGCATCAGGTCGATTACAGTCTTTGCATATCTCTTTGCCGTCGTCGATTTTCCGCACCATTTTGGACCGACAATCACCAGAGCCCCTTTGCTCTTTAAAGTAAACTCCACTATCCTGTCAAACAGTCTGTTTATATACCGTTGTTCACTCATTTTGATTCTCTCCTTTTTAGACATTTTATTCTAAATCGGAGAAATGTACAATATTTTATCGGAGAATAATTGCAATTTTAATCGGAGAAATATACGATTGTTAATCGGAAAGTTGTTTTCTTCCTACCAAAGGAGCCGATTTTAATCGACTCCTTCATGTGAATTGCTATTTATCTATATCAAAATGATCATGCCCCGGCACTTTCGTTTGTTGTCTGGGTACTATCATTATTCTGGTTTGCTGCAGGAGCGGCAGGTTTATTTGCCTCCCTGGCAACTGCAAGGGTATCGTATTCTTCCTGGGTGATCACACCGGCTTCGAGAAGGTCTTTCAGAAGGTCCGGCCCTTCCCCTTCCTTCATCTCAGGACGTTCGTCTTCCTTCGCGCCTTCGGGAAGCTCAGGCTTTTCACCGTTTTTTACTCCTTCGGGCAGTTCAGGACGTTCACCTTCCTCCATGCCTTCAGGGAGATCCGGCTTATTTTCTTCCATAAATTTAGTGATGGCATCATAAGTCTCCTGAGAAATTGTTCCGTCCTCAACATAGTCCTTGAATTCGATTAAACCAAAACCGTCTTCCGGACCTTTGCCGTTCATCTGGGGCGGCTGGCCGTTTTCGCCCATCTGAGGTGCCTGACCGTTCATCTCCGGTGCCTGGCCATTTCCGTTATCCGCCGGGGCTTCGCCCTGCGGGGGTTGCTGGCCATCCATCTGGGGGGCATCCCCGTTCATCTGGGGCGGCTGGCCCATCTCATTGTCTCCGGGTACACGTTAAAAATCCTCTGCTGTCAGAACGCATCCGGAGTACTCTGTTCCGTCAACTGTAAGCGTGACCCCCTCCGGGATGACAACCTGTGCCTCGACTTCAACAGACAAAGCCCCGATCAGGGATGTGCCTGTCACATTCCAGACAGCA
>JBGUVT010000161.1:0-16755 GCA_045220485.1 Anaerovoracaceae bacterium
GCTGACCGGTGAAAGCGGCGGGAAGCTCAAAGTGCTTTCGGACATCACGATTTGTGCGCCTTCCTCTGTTACCTATCAGATCCAGGAATACCATCTTCCAATTTACCACTGCCTCTGCGCTTGCGTGGAAAACGAGATATTCGGAGAAGAATAATGATAGCTGTCATCATGGCAGGAGGAAAGGGAACACGAATCGCCTCCATCGCGAAGGATATCCCCAAACCTATGCTTCCCATCGAGGGCGTGCCGGTACTGGAACGGGAACTGGAATGTCTCCGCTCGCAGGGCTTTACAGAAGTAATCCTTACCGTGGGCCATTTGAAGGACTCGATCATCAACTATTTCGGTGATGGGAGCGGCCTTTCCCCGGCGACGGGCAAGCCCTTCGGGGTGAAAATCGACTATTTTGAGGAGACGGAGCCCTTGGGAAATGCTGGCGCGCTGTATGAACTGCGGGACCGGCTGGCGGAGGACTTCCTGCTACTAAATGGCGACGCGATCTTTGATGTGGATTTCAACCGTTTTGTGGATGCGCACCGAAGAATGGGCGGCCTTGCGACGCTGTTCACGCACCCAAACAGCCATCCCTATGACAGCGGCTTGATCATC
Source organism: Anaerovoracaceae bacterium (assembly GCA_045220485.1). Classification (GTDB taxonomy): domain Bacteria; phylum Bacillota; class Clostridia; order Peptostreptococcales; family Anaerovoracaceae; genus Crickella. Next base: position 610 of record JBGUVT010000161.1, read on the forward strand.
GCAGACAAGGACAGAACGGTGCTGGAATGGCTGACAAAAGAGGACGAGCGTCCCAAATGGTATAAAAACCGGGTCAATGCGGGGCTGCATGTGCTGTCACCGAAGTTGTTTGAGGTACGACCCGACACGCCGAAGGTGGATTTGGACCGTCAGATACTGAAACCCCTGGCCGGGACCGGGAAGCTGTTCTGCTATGACAGTCCGGAGTATGTCAAGGATATGGGGACGCCGGAGCGCTATGCAGCCGTGTGTGAGGATTCTCATCGCGGTGTCGTGACGGCGAAAAATCTGAGGACTAAGCAGAGAGCCGTGTTTCTGGATCGGGACGGTACGATCAACAAGTATGTTGGATTCCTGAGAAAGCCGGAGGATCTGGAGCTGCTTCCCGGCGCGGCGGAGGCGATCAAGAAGATCAACGAGTCCGGTTATCTGGCAATCGTGGTGACAAACCAGCCGGTGATTGCTCGCGGCGAGGTCACTGTGGAGCAGCTGGATGAGATCCATAACAAGCTGGAAACGCTGCTGGGGCAGGAGGGAGCCTATCTGGATGCCATCTACTACTGCCCGCACCATCCGGACAAGGGGTTTCCCGGCGAGATCCCGGAGCTGAAGATCGACTGCGACTGCCGCAAACCGAAGCCCGGGATGCTGCTGAAGGCAGCGGAGGATTTCAACATCGACCTGAGCCAGTCCTGGATGGTCGGTGACGACGAGCGGGATATGGAAGCCGGGAGAGCAGTCGGGTGTAGGACAAAGAGACTTATAAAAGAAAACCCCAATAACCTTGTGATGGACCATCTGTTGCGCTAACACGTCAACTATATTCTATTTATCATATGTGAGAAAGTGTTGTAGGCTATGTATAAAATGAAGCATTCTCAATTCGATCATGAGGCTAATAGAAGTTGTCTGTTCATTACACGTAAGTTTCCACCTGAAACTGGTGGTATGGAAAAGTTCTGTGCTCAATTAAACAGAGGGATGAGAGAACACTTTTGTCATTATGGTTTGTTAGCATTGGGGAAACCACAAAAGCACCTGATTTGGTTCTTCCCATATTCGATTATATATACGATTCTGAATGCTCATAAATACTCAACTGTGGTATTTGGGGATGGCCTTATGTGTTTTTTGGGGGTCGTTGCCCGGATATTTGCCCCAACAGCAAAACGCGTGGTGTTTATTCATGGGCTAGATGTGTTGTATAAGAATAGACTCTATCAGCTTTATTTAAGGATGTTTTTGAAAAAAAGTGCTGATTTGTATATTTGCAACAGTTGTGCAACCGAGGATACATTAAAACGCTTTTCAATCACTAACTCAACAGTGATTCCATCTGGTATTGATATTAATGCATTCGGAGACTATTCCATAACAAGAGATATGGCTATTCGCAAAAAACTTGATGCTGATGAACAATGCTTAATTATGATAACTGTCGGACGTCTTGTAAAAAGAAAAGGCGTTGCTTGGTTTGTGAAAAATGTCATGCCGTTTCTTAAATACGAAAATGTGAAATACTTCATTATTGGAGACGGAGAGGAAAGAGACACTATCCGTGCAGCAATTGATGAAGCTGCGGTAGAAAGCAAAGTACAAATGCTTGGCAGGATACCTGATGCGGAGCTTAAACAGATATATCAAGCAGCCGATGTCTTTGTTATGCCAAATATTCGAGTGAAGAATGATATGGAGGGATTTGGATTAGTTGCTGTGGAAGCAGTTCTTTCTGGTCTCACTGTTGTCGCATCTGGAATTGAAGGAATCACAGACGTAATTAAGGATGGTGTTAACGGTTATCTTTTAGAAAGCGAGAATGCGGAACAGTACCTAAAAATGATAAAAAATATCAAAAACAACAGAGAATACTATGAAGAAAAGAAAACTGAAGCAAAGGCTTATACAACTCAACGGTTTTCATGGGAAACGGTACTTGAACAGTATCTTGCGACTATTGATAGTTTGGTAACGGCCGATTAAGTGTTCGGCGTTCATAAGATGTTTCGATCAACACATACACGCTTTTATCACAGTGGCAAACGTCGAACTCACGATTATTGATGTCCGTTATTCTCGCTCTTGTAATTTACTGTTCAGTAAACTACTCATTATTCTCTGAATGGATTCAGCTAAAGTCTATGAGACTTAGAACGGAGGGAAAACTACGCTTGTTTCGTTGTTTGAAAAGGTTCTTTGTAAATCAGATAACCCCCAGAAAGATGCCTACTTTTGGAATGCTTTATCCGCATGTCTGAATTCTTTTCAAACTATGCTTTTGTTGCTTGTACTGACTCATTTTGGGACAGATGAAGATTCCAGTATTTTTGTTATTGCGTATGCAATTGGAAATTTGCTTCTTCATGTGGGGAAATTCGGCGTCAGGCAATTTCAAGTTACTGATGTGAAGGAAAAGTATACCTTTACTCAGTATAAAAAAGCAAGGCTACTGTCTTTGTCTTTAATGTTGGTAGCTCTGGTTTGCTATATAGCTTGGGGAATCCTGTATAACGGCTATTCGTTGCGAAAAACCGCGGTGGTTGTCTTAATTACGCTGTTAAAATTCATTGAGGCTGGAGAAGATGTACTGCACGGTCGGTTACAACAGCAAGGGCGTCTAGATATCGCTGCGAAAATTCTGGCTATTCGGCTGAGCGTATTCATTGTAGGGTTTACAGCGATATTTCTGGTCACCCATGACCTGCTTTTAACAACGTCCGTTAATGTGGTAATCACTTTGCTCCTAGCTATCTTCCTAAATGCGGCAGTAATTAGCCGTTTCCAAAACGGAGAAAAAACGGGAAACCAAAAGACGATACAGCTCATTTGGGACTGTCTGCCGCTGTGTCTGACTGCGGTCATGGTGGTTTATTTGGGCAATGCGCCAAAGTATGCTGTAGACGGTCTCGTCTCCGATGAGATGCAGACAGGATTCAATATTGTGTTCATGCCTGCATTTGTGGTTGCCCTTTTGAGCAATTTCATATTCAATCCTGTATTGAAACAAATCGGCGTTTTGTGGGATAGCCGAAAGTTTCCTGCGCTTAAGCGGCTGGTGGCAAAACTGTTTTTTATTCCCATCGGAATTGACCTTTTAGTTGTGGTTGTCGGCTATTTCCTTGGGCCGCCGATGCTGGGGTATATCTACGGTGTTGATGTAATGCCCTACACAGTTGAACTACTGGTATTTCTTATTGCAAGCGGTATCATGGCCCTGCAGAATCTGTTTGTTGCGCTCCTTACAGCTATGCGAAAGCAGCGGCATTTGATGGTTTGTTATCTCTGCGCGTCACTTGCGATCGTAATAATTGGGCGTAGTATTCTACAGCGTTTCGGGCTATTAACCATGTGTTGTGTTTATCTAATTGTATTGGCTATTACTCTGCTGTCCTCTATGGTGATATACTGGATTACCATTCAAAAAGCAATTCAATCTCAGATTTCGAGCACGTGAAATTGTAACATGAAGTCAGCCGAATCAAATAGAAAACATAATACTATTCCTTATACTCGCATAGTTGGGTTCTTATTTCTCCTCTTCCTTCTCTCCACCCTTCCCGCGCTGTTCCTCACCTCCCCCTTTGTGGAGGATAGCTTGGGAACCATGGCCACGGCAGCGTATCTTACTGGACATAACTGGAGCTTGTTCCTGGCGGAGGAAGGCTACTTTTATAAATACGGCGCTTCGATTTGGTATCTACTGCCCTTTGCGGTAACGGATGATCCCATTCTTCTCTATCGGCTGATACTGGTGGTCAACGGACTGCTACACTTGTGCATGGTGTGGCTTTGTGATTGTCTGCTGCGCCGTCTTGGGCAGGGCAACAATGCCCTGCCCATAGCGCTATTGGTTGGGCTTTTGCCCTCAGCGCTCTTGTACAGCAAGTTGACCTGGGCGGAGCCGGTGCTGTTCCTGATCCCGTGGGTCGTTCTTCATCTGCTGCTGTCCCTAAATAGAGGCGATTTGTCCCCGCTGCGGCGAAAGCTGTTCAGCGCGCTGCTTGCGCTGACCTCAGTCTACGCCTATATGTCGCATCAGCGGGGAATCGTGGTCATCGCTGCCACGACGCTCACGGTACTCATCGTGAATTGGAAAAGAAAAAACCGGCCGAAGCCGGTCCATCTTCCGTCTTATACCGTCGGTCTCGTACTGGCGCTGATAGCCGATCATTTCCTGACAAAGTGGGAAAAGGCGGCGGTTTTCGGTGGCGTGGAGCTTCAACACAACACGCTTTCTCAAATCCTCCATTCCGGCCTTGGGCGAATGCTTTCCCCCGAAGGCCTAGCTGTACTGGGAAAGGCGGTCATTGGCTGGCTCTTCCACAGCGGCGCAGCGACCTTTGGGCTTGCGTTCGTGGGCTTGCTGGCGATGGTAATCGCTCTGCTCTCCGCGCTGAGGAAACGAGAAGCGATGCAGGATCGGGACGTCGTCTCCGCCTTCGGTGTCCTCTGCTATTTCGGCGCCTTCGCCTTGGGGCTTCTGTTTTTCTTCCATTATCTTTATGACTATTGGGCAGGCGTCGCAGTGGAGCGATGTGACCGTCTGATCTTTGGGCGATATCTGGAAAGCAGCTTGCCTCTGCTTTTGACAGCAGGGATCCTGACTCTGGAAAAAAACGGAGACGATAAACCAAGCAAGTGGGTACTCCTTGCTGCGGGCGGTCTGCTCGTTTTCTGCACGGCATTCTTTGCGCTGTTCATCGCCCCGGCCATGCAGGGCGCCGACTGCTATGTCCACTCCCTGATGGCGCTGAATCTATTTATGGACACGAGCAACGTGACTGTGACGAAGGATCTGATCCCCAATCTGCCACAGGCGGTCTGTTGGTTTGGGCTGCTTTCCATAGGTGTGTTCGCCGCCGTGTATATCTTACGGAGGAAAGGCAAACGCTTGGCATACGGGTTGATCGCGGTGTTGTTTCTGCTGATTTATATCCGCAGCATGGCAACAATCCTCTGTCGTATAGACGCCGCCAGTCTCACGGTTTTTGCGCAATACTATCTGTCACACTGACAACACCGGTATAAGAAGCGTCCGAATACCGGCAATTTATACGATAGCATCTCCTGGCCAAGCCAGGCGCATAAATGGAAAGCCAACCTGCGAGCGTCTGGATCATTTTCCCGCTGCCAAGTTCTTTTTTGTGGCTTCTGAGGTAGTCATGAAGGGATCGAGCATATTCCTGGGCGGGATTGCCCTCGCAGAATTGCAGCCGCATCCAGGTGTATGCATAAAGCAACAGCTTATATCGGTTTAACTCAGGCTTTAACTTCGGTGCAAGTTCGTTTATAACAGTTTCCAACTGCTGAACACTGAGGATCCGATCCTGCTCTTTGGAGAGCGTGATCTTCTTTGAAATGCTGTCGGATCTGGACGTATAATAATAGAGTTTATCAGGCAAAAACAGGACCTTTTCAGCGTGGAGAATCGAGCAAAACAACGGGACTTTTCCTTCATAAACATGTCCTTCTGCGAAGTGGAGCTGCCCCTTTAGACTGCTCCGGTAAAGCTTATTCCACACTGCAACACCCGCGGAATGACACTGCAAAAGCTCTCTGGCAGCTTCGAGTCCCGAATAGGAAATTTCTACCCGACGGTCGAACGACGGTTGTGTTTTCTTTTCCGATTCGTATTCACATACGACGATGTCGGCCTTTTCCAGCTCGGCTTTATCCAGCATGCGCCGGATCATATCACGATGTATGCAGTCGTCGGAATCGACAAAGCATAAGTAGTCGCCGCGGGCGACTGTCAGGCCCGCATTTCTAGCAGCGCTGAGCCCTTTGTTGTTCTGATGGATGACCGAGATCCGCGAATCTATGCCTGCCCATTCATCGCATCGTTCTCCGCTGCCGTCTGTGGAACCGTCATCCACAAGAATGATCTCCAATCGGGGATAGGATTGTTTCGTCACACTCATTATACAACGGTCCAAATATGGCAGAACATTGTAGACTGGTATCACAACGCTAACCAGTGCATGATACAAACACTGGATTGGTTTTTCACAGCAGAATATCACATTTGCATCATAGTCTGCCGGGCCAACCACCGGCAATATTTCAGGCGGCATCTCATCGCCCATGATCAGCGTCACTGAGAAACCAATACTCTGTAAAATCTGCGCGGAATCGCGACCGAAAACGCGAAGATGGTCGCTCTGACCAAACGCCTTTTTTCTGGCTTCCGCTATCGTTAAGCCAGCCAGGTTTTCCGGCAGAAGCTCACATACCGTCTTGCAGTTATTGTCGATCGGAAATGAACACAGAAGCCGCCCGCCGGGCGAAAGGATACGATATAGCTCTTTCAGCGCTTTTCGATAGTCTCCCACATGTTCAAGCACATGGTTGCAAAAGATGACATCCCATGATGCATCAGGCTGCTCAGTATCCTCAATATCAATTTGGAGCGCCGCTGATTGATATAGATCAGCGGTCGTGTTTTTTATTCCATGACGGCGCAGCTAAAGGGACAGTCCGTATTCCGCTGCAAATGTAAGTATCCTGCATTCCCGCAGATCGTTCCGATTATCTTCGCACCACTGTGCCAAGATCCGGTGCCGCGGTAAAGCCAGACAGGCCGGGCAGAGGACGTCCTGCCGAACATTGGCATACCGCTCCGCGCAATAACGCTCGGGGTGATTCCGATAGTTTCCGCTTTGAAAGGCGCTGAAACGCGCACCGCAGCATGGGCAGCGGTATTTGACGTACTGTTCATGAAAGAGATTTAAGATACTGCTGTAAACCAAGACAGCCGATCTTCGAAGATCCAGTAATCTCCATTTAAATGAGGGGGGTAGTATTCGTGCTATGCCCCGAACAAACAGCATAGGTGTGTCCTTCCTTTTTTGAGAGGCTAATACCTGCTTTCCTGTCGTTTTCTACTTGGTATCGTAACCGGTAATAGCAGCCTATCTCGCCGAAAAGCGCAACACTCCTTAAAATCTTCAGAGTTAATCCAGAATAACAGGTCTCGTTTCATGCCCTTCTTTCCAGCAAAGGTCCTCATCGATTGACGCTTCTCCCCTCTGATCCAGCATAGCTTCATAAGCCGCGATAATCGATTCCACATTGTCGCCGAATGCGATCTGCTCCCCCTTATTCAGCCACAAGACTTTGTCGCACAATGCCCGGATTTGCGACATCGAATGCGACACTAGAATCGTCGTTACCCCACTGTGGATAATCTCTTTCATCTTTCTCTCACTTTTTCTCCGAAAGGCCCCATCTCCCACAGAAAGAACCTCATCCAAAATGAGAATATCCGGCTGAACAAGGCAAGCAATAGAAAAAGCAAGACGCGCCTTCATCCCAGATGAAAGTTGTTTAAAACTCCTGTTCTCAAACTCTTCCAGCTCTGCAAATTCTATGATCCCTTGATATGATTCGTCCATGAATCTCCTGGTATATCCCAGCATAGCCCCAAGAAGATAAGTGTTTTCTTTCACCGTAAGATCGCCGTCAAATCCACTGGAGAGCTCCAGAAGTGCGGCCACATTACCTCTCCGAATAATCTTTCCCTTGGATGGCTCCATGATACCCGATATTGCTTTCAGCAATGTGGACTTGCCTGCTCCATTTGTTCCGATCACGCCCAGTATTTCTCCTTTTCCCAATTTGAACGTGATGTCACGATTGGCCCAAAAAGATTCCTTATGATAATCGCCCTTAACGCGGCGAATAACATATTCCTTTAAGCCAATATCCTTGAAATTCCCTGTGATATAGCGGATTGACAAGTGCTGTGCTTCAAGGATATACATACGGTCTCCTCACACATAGTACAGAAAACGTGTATTATACTTTTTGTAAATAATGCTGCCGATTCCAACGGCAAGAAGCGTGTAAAACAAGACGAGGGCATGAAAGCCCAAACCGGGCAGCGATGCCTCAATAACGATTATCCGATAATAGCGGATAAACAGATATACCGGATTCAGTAGAAATAGGCGCTGCGCACCGAGGCTAAACTTATCTATCGTATAGAATATGGCGGAAACATACATAAGCAGCCGGGTAAATATACTCCAGAGATATTGGATATCCCGGAAAAAGACAAATAGCGCCGAGAGAATGAGTCCTATGCCTATGTTGAACAACACCTCACAACAGATTGGATAAAGCAAGAATAGCATTTTCCAGCTGAATCTAATGTGATCAATAGCCGCAAAAGCAAAAAACACGCCTAGTGTCAATCCAAAATTAATCAGGCACTGAACGTTTTTTGAAAGGAGGAACAGATATTTGGGAATGTTGACCTTAGTAAAAATCTTGGAGTTTCCCATGAGTGCTCCCATGCCCTGGGTGGTCGAATCACTGAAATAGGAAAAAACAATCGTTCCGCAGAAAAGATATGTTGTATAGTGCGGAGTGTTCCTCCCGAAAAACTGGGTAAACACAAGTTTCATGACCAGCAGCATGAGAAGCGGAGAAAGAACACTCCACGCCATTCCCAAAACAGTACGTTTGTATTTTTTCTTGAAATCTCTTTTGACTAGTTCCTCGAACAAGAACCGGTTTTTTCTCATTCTTTCCAGCATTCCATCTGCCCCTCTGCAATCAATTTCTCAGAGATAATAGCAGCTTTTTCAGCCCAATATACTTATGCATAATAAAGACATAAGCCTTTGGGGGAAGCCTCGTCTCCAACAAACGTCTGACTCTGCTTTTAAGACTAAACTTGTCCGCAAGATAAATCCGAAGAGCAGGAACCTTATACTCCTCTCCGTATTTATAAAGCATGTAGCAGCATCGGTGTTGCCTATCCAGCAGGATATTGTCCTGGTTTACTACGATGACTTTTCTTTTGTCAAATGAGGTTTCTTCCAATGACCGAATAAGCGTGTCAAATCGTTCCTTCGACATAATATCCAGATTGTAATGCTTTTTATTGAGCTTACAGTATTTATCATAAACCCTGGAATCCCCGGTTACCAGGTATTTATAGGGCAGGCAGTCCTTCAGTTTGATAGGTTTCTGGAGCCACTGGCGTCGGATATCCTGCAATGGCAGATCAACAAGCTCATACCGGGCAACTCTTTTCATCTCCAATGAAAAATACACAAATTCATCGTCGAGGTCAAACCGATCGTCATTCCACACTTTCTCTGGAGAAAACTTCCTACTCTGAATAGCCCCGGGCTGGATGCCCCTGAAGAACCTTCGAAGCCTCATGACTCGATTTCCGCTAAGCTCGTATCCCAGATTACAGGCAGTTAGACATATAATACGCTCCAGTTTGTGTGCCACAGAAAAGCCTCGTCCCGAAGGCTTGATCGCATCTAGATCACAAGGTATTTTTTTCACTTCCTCAGCAACAATTGCTCTTTCCGCGAAACAGGTCCCAGCCACATAGCAGTATTCCGCAGGGACTACCATCCCCAGTTCTTTCATATAAGATTCGACCATGCGCAGCTTATGCGGCGGATCCTTCACCAGCAAATTCTGGGCAGCCACGATACCGACCTTGTTGTCAGAATCCATCAGAGTGTCAATCGTCTCATGGACGGAAAAAGCGCCGATACAGCCTTCAAAAAGATTCAAGAACCAGTCCCGCCTGCAGAAATACTGGCGATAGATAAAGATCCGTCTTCTGCGAACGCCCTTTGACTGGAGCTTAAAAATCACATCGTAATTTGATGTATCAATTCCCTGCAGCACCTCAAGATAGGGAATCACATCAAAGCCGATATTCTTTCGCTGAATCAACACTACGTCCGGTTTAAACAAGCGTACATCTTCCAGAACCCGGGTGTCAATCACCTCATCAGTATACGTAACAATCAAATCATAGTGGTAATCGCGCAAATTCAAAAGGTATTCCTTGATCTCCTTCCAGCTGCTCATATAGAACAGATGTAGGATTACGAGAATCCGCGCGCCCCCGTTTTCCTTGATCTTTTTTCTATACAAGATCCGTGCTACGTTTCTTTTGATTCCTCGCCAGATATGATGCGCATGATACCCGCCCTCGTCGAACCGGTATTTCCTACCCTCAAGTATTCCATGAGTCTCATAGTGGAGAAGCGGGTTATACCCTGCACGGGCAACCCCCGGATTCAATTTCAAATACTCCCTTGTGGAAAACCGGGGAGAAGGATCTTTCCCCTGCTTCCACCCATCAGTGAGATAGTGCTCAGCGGCGGACCCCCGAAATCGCTTCACCGCGGGATATTGCCGAATATACCATTTTTCGTCGAAAAATCTCGACTTTTGAATAATCTTTTCATTCTTATGGATTTTCCGTTCTTGCTTTTTGAGATAGTCCCTCCATCTGTATCTCGCAAGAGCATTCTGCGCACTCTGAATTGCCTGATTCGATCTCCTGAAACTCACCACCAATTGCCTCTTTCCATTGGACAGAGAGCCGCGAAGCCTGACAAATCGACTCAGGACTGGAATCAACGTTGTAAGATAGAATCCGCGATTATTGATATAAATGGACGCAACGTCAGTCGGGCATACTATACCGCTGTAGAAGCCCATTTCCTTGCAAATATAGGCGGCTGCGCGTGCAATTGCATGGTAGATTGTCCCCATTCTCCCAATTGGTTCTGCGGGGAAATCCTCATACGCCCATTCGTGGGCAAACAAGGGCTCCAACGCCTCACATCGACACCAAAACGCAAAGTTAGTCAACATGGGCGGCGACGAAGACTTGATACTGTTTGGAATATTGATGATTTGGCACAGCTCGTCATAAGCTGTTAACGTGCCGGTCCATCCCCTCCCAATAGATGAAAAATGCTTTCCATGCTCCAAGCGAGGCGGGCACAGAAGGCCAAGACGGGGATTTGACTCAAAGGCCGAAAGCACTGCCTCAACATATCCACCGCAGCCGACAAGGCTTTTTAGCCAGTATTCATCTTCGGTCACATCACCTTGAGAAGACCCGGGGACAAACCCAAGATAATCGTAATGACGCAGATAAGGTCTTGCCTCCACCAAAAATGAAGCTATATCCCGCCCATGCCCATTACTGGTCAATATGACAGTCCGATTTTTCAGCGTCTTATAGTCCGATTCCAATAATTGCGCTATTCCGGAAGAATACACCTCCGCGTTGGTAGTAATGAAAACTTCGATCCATTCCGGCAACGAACGCAGCGCAGTAAGGCGCAGCTTTATCTGCTCTTCACAACCTATAAAAACGACCACGGCAGCGCGAACGCTGCCATGTAGTGTTTTCCCAACCGGCTGCATTTCCGAAAAAACATAGTTCGCGTTCAAGGTACACGAAAGCTGATAAGGATCTGTCTGTCGGATAATTGCATCGTATACCAGGTTTAAATCATAGTCTGTATATTCACGAAGAAATCGGATGCAATCAGCGCACTGAGAACTGAGGTTATGTTCCAACACTCTGTCATAAGCAACGGTAAAAACAATTTTAGGAAGGATCGGAAGCCCCTGACGCAGAAGAGAAAGGCTGTCGAATACTAAGCTGGTCTCCTTATGTCCATTACCGTATTCATAAAGAGAAAAGGCCTCGAAGCCCTCATCCTGAAAGTATTTCGAAAAAGCATAATCATGTCCCTGTACGGCTGACTTTTCCCTGGTATATTTTTTCAATTCTTCCCAATATGCCCAAAAACTATCCGCGTGCAGTAACCGCTGTCGTATGACCAGAAAACTGGTATGAAGATACCAAGGTTGATACTTGTACCGGCAAAACTTCACGGTTCTTCTGTCTTCTGCCTTAGCGACCAGCCCCCAGAAGTCTCCGTTCCCATTCAGTTCTTCCGCCTGTCGCAGGAGTGAATCTACAGATACAAAAGGCCCAAAGAAACTGTCGTTTACCAAGAGGAGTTCATCAAATTCGTTTATGCGCTCTTTTCCGATAGCATACAGAAGCGCATATTGTAGAGCAGTTGCTTCCGTATAACAATGTGGACAGCGGATTATTTGTTCTTTGGGAAGCGGTATCGCCTCAGACTCGTATTCTGCCCTACAAACTGTATAAACGACGGAAACTTTTTTCATTTCGTTTATCAGTTGTCTAACATAACCGTCAAGGAATCCTTTGCGATCATTCAGACTTAGCAAGCAAACACGTTTCATTTAAAAGGGCTCCGACCTCTATATTTTGTTGGATTGTACTGCAACAGATAGCAGGCAGGATCGAGAACCTGCTTTACTCCTGCCTATCAAAACGCTATCATTATCACGTATTCTCTTTGAATACTACTTCTGCCGGCTTCGTTAACCGCGCTTCAGAAATAACGATGCCAGCGAAAAACATCGAGGCTAATCCTTCATCTTTGACGATATTGGCAACATCCAAGATACATTCAGCATGAGCCAGTCCCCGGACCTGTTGAAAAACACGGCTTAGCGGAAACCATACTCCCGGGGCGTATCTGCACCTAGTCTCTTAATGCCAACGCTAAAAATGAAAGGAATTGAACTTATAAATCGCGTCGATTTACCGGGACAAGTCGTAGTGTGTGATGCCGAGGGTGGCTTCCGTGTAACAGTACGGGATTTGAAATATGAGTTATATGCCATTAGCCGCTACTGGTATATGACAAATCCTGAACAATATAGGACAGCACTCTCGAATCGCGACCTCCATAGTCATTCGGACAAAAAACGTAACTTGGAACTAAAGTCAATGTTACGCTATGGAGATCATTATGAGTTGTTACTTCTGTGAAGACATCCGAGCCAATTTCAAATTCAAACTGTTCACCACATTTTGCATAAATCACACCAATAGTGACATCATTTGCAAAGGCTTCAATTGTCAATCCATCTTCTGTGTTCTCAGGATAATTGGGGACATATCCCTTGATATAAAACCGAAATGGATTAGCTAATTCACAAGTCAGTTTTCCGTTCGCCCAAATTGTTCCATTTTCTTCAGGTCTATGGATCCCCTGAACAACGGTAGAAAATGAATCAAAACTATTACGGATATCATTAAGTGTAAATCCTTTGATTTCTTCAGGAGCAATGTATTCTGTATTCTTTACCCATAACTTTAAATACGAAGAAGAACCAATCTGCTTATATTCTCGCAACCATTGTTTATCAATCAGTTTAGAACGTCCAGTTGTGAACAAATAATCCGACTCATCAAATTCAGAGAGAATTGAAACATCATCGAAGCAAATTATGGGTTTATCTCGGAGCAAAAACTGCATAAAATCAATATCAATCGGGCTATCTGGAGTATAATACCACAGTCTTTCTGCACTTTTATCCTCAAGCACCTTTTTTGCCAGCCGCTCTTCGTTGGAGCATCCTTCTACAGACCAAGAATATATCGTCCGAAGGCTTCCCGTTGCCATAACAACAAAAAAAACATTCAAAATTATGCAAAACAACAGTGGCGTTTGCAGCTTACTCGTTGTATTTTCTTTTGTTTGTGTATAATAATATAGTGTCAGAACAGCAAGATTAAAGACGAGTAAGACTATGATGTAATTGCCTTTCAGCACAGATAGAGCGATTCCTGGACTATAGATGCTGAAGTGTGTTTTTGCTGTACCATATGGAAATAGGATCATTACTGTGACCGACGCCAAAACAGTAAGCAAGCCTGCAATCAGAAAGCAGCGAATGCCGAGTTTCTCTTTGTTTGCAAAACTGCTGTATAGTTCAAAAACAATCAGCGCGCACAATGTAAAATCGTGATATCTTCCGTATGTTAACAAATCCATACGTGTTCTGTAGTCAATGAGAAAAATAGAAGAAACCGCTTCCATGGCAATCAAGCAGAACAGGAGATAGCATCCGAAAGCAGTAATAGGGCGCACATGCTTTTTACGTGATTCTGAGAATAAATTGGTAATAATTCTTATAGCAGCTACAGAAATCAAGGATCCGGTCGCAAGAAATGAATATGCGCTTTTCCCCATGAATCCTTCAAGGAACAATAAGAATCCTTTCGCAGTAAATACCTGTTTAATTTTGGGAAGCACACCGCTCAGTTCATTAGCTGGATTAATACTATGAATAATCTCCTGATACCGGTTTTTACAATGCAAAACAAGTATCACGGCAATTACCGTCACTGTAACGAATACAATCATTTCCTTATACTTCTTTTTTGTGAAGGCAAACACTACATAGAAAAAGACAGTAACGGCAACAATACCTAAACCCCGCATATGAGTAGCAACAATAAGGCCCAGCAGAACCGAAGTTGCAAGAATATACCAGTACTTCGTATGAGAGAGAAGCAAGTTCAGAAATAGAACAATCAGAAGATATAGAAGTAATATGAATGTTTCTGACAGGGTAAATTGAGAATAGCATAGGTTGGCTGAATAAAGCACGCCCGTAATCGATATAATCCCAGCAAGAAGCGAAGAACTACAGCTATTTTCAACGGTTCTGAAAAAAAGATAAAAAGCCGCTATCAACATTAAAACGTTGAGCAGAATTGCGATCTGATAGATTATCGTTTGCGGCAAATTCAGTTTCAGTATTGGAGCAAGAAGCAACCCATAACCAATCCCATAGTATTGATTATATGAAGCAACGCTGGACCAATCGAATCCGTCGATCGTTGCTGCAGCAGTCCAGTATCCAAACTCATCACCAACTATTCGAAGCGATGTGTTTTTTGAAATATTCAGCATCCCAAAAAATGCAATCAGGATAACTCCTATCACAAGCACCTTTCTTTTTGAGTGCCGATTTCTCGGAATAGAAACAGATTGATTCAAATATGACACGACCGTTTACTCCTATATTATCCTAGTAGTCGCACACCGTTCATTTTAGCACGTCAAACATTTTTCTCTTAAATGGTATCATTTATTCCGTTGCAAGAAGCATCGTCTGACATCCCACAGCTTTTCCTGCCTCCATATCCCGCTCGTCGTCGCCGACCATCCAAGACTGGGTCAGGTCGATGTTGAAATCCTCCGCCGCCTTCAGCAGCATCCCTGGCTTCGGCTTGCGGCAGTCGCAGTCGATCTTCAGTTCCGGGATCTCGCCGGGAAAGCCCTTGTCCGGATGGTGCGGGCAGTAGTAGATGGCATCCAGATAGGCTCCCTCCTGCCCCAGCAACGTTTCCAGCTTGTTGTGGATCTCATCCAGCTGCTCCACAGTGACCTCGCCGCGAGCAATCACCGGTTGGTTTGTCACCACGATTGCCAGATAACCGGACTCGTTGATCCTCTTGATTGCCTCCGCCGCGCCGGGCAGCAGTTCCATTTCCTCTGGGCTTCTCAAAAAGCCGACATACTTATTAATCGTTCCATCCCGATCCAGAAACACTGCTCTTTGTTTATTCCTCAGGTTTTTCGCCGTCACGATGCCGCGCCGGAAATCCTCGCATACAGCAGCGTAGCGCTCCGGCGTCCCCATGTCCTTGATGTACTCCGGACTGTCATAGCAGAACAGCTTGCTAGTCCCGGCCAGTGGCTTTAAGATCTGACGGTCCAAATCCACCTTCGGCGTGTCAGGGCGTTCCTCAAACAACTTCGGTGACAACACATGCAGCCCCGCATTGACCCGGTTCTTATACCATTTGGGACGCTCGTCCTCTTTTGTCAGCCATTCCAGCACTGCACCGTCCTTGTCTGCGATGATCAGACCACTGTCATAAGGGTGACTGTTTGGGTGCGTGAACAGCGTCGCAAGGCCGCCCATTCTCCGGTGCGCATCCACAAAACGGTTGAAATCCACATCAAAGATCGCGTCGCCATTTAGCAGCAGGAAGTCCTCCGTCAGCCGGTTCCGCAGCTCATACAGCGCCCCCGCATTTCCCAAGGGCTCTGTTTCCTCAAAATAGTCGATTTTCACCCCGAAGGGCTTGCCCGTTGCAGGGGAAAGGCCGCTCCCATCACCGAAATAATTGATGATTGCGTCCTTCAAATGGCCCACGGTAAGTATTACTTCTGTAAAACCCTGAGAGCAAAGACATTCCAATTCCCGTTCCAATACCGGTACGCCCTCGATAGGAAGCATAGGCTTGGGGATATCCCTCGCGACTGAGGCGATTCGTGTTCCCTTTCCTCCTGCCATGATGACAGCTATCATTATTCTTCTCCGAATAACTCGTTTTCCACGCAAGCACAGAGACAGTGGTAAATTGGAAGATGGTACTCCTGGATCTGATAGGTAACAGAGGAAGGCGCACAAATCGTGATGTCCGAAAGCACTTTGAGCTTCCCGCCGCTTTCACCGGTCAGC
>JBGUVT010000162.1:0-9283 GCA_045220485.1 Anaerovoracaceae bacterium
CTGAGAGGCGTACAGAGAACAGAGATCGAAAGAGGACAGGTACTGGCAAAGCCGGGAACAATCCACCCACATACAAAGTTCAAGGGACAGGTATACGTACTGAAGAAAGAGGAAGGCGGACGCCACACACCGTTCTTCAACGGATACAGACCACAGTTCTATTTCAGAACAACTGACGTAACAGGTGATCTTCACCTTCCGGAAGGCACAGAGATGTGCATGCCTGGCGACAACGTCGTCATGGAGATCGAGCTGATCACACCGATCGCTATCGAGGAAGGACTGAGATTCGCTATCAGAGAAGGCGGCAGAACAGTAGGTTCAGGCGTTGTAACTGAGATAATTGAATAATCAATCACAACGACTAAAGCGGCTCCTTTCGGGGAGCCGTTTTTTCGTGCGGACGGGCACCTTCGGCTCGAGTCCTCGAAAGTCCGCAGCACAAGCCGTTTCAGCGATCCTCCGATGGCCCGCGGAAAAGTTCCCGCGGTTCCTTCCACTGTCGGATCGCTGCTCCGGTGTGCTGCTGCACTTTCTGCGGTATTCTCACCTCGGGTTCCCATCCGCGCCATAATAGAATGTACGAAATTTACGAAAGCCTTGAAGGAGATTTGCAGAAGAATGTATAATAAATCTGTATTAATAATTGTTAAGAATCAGGAGGAGGAGCAATGAAAAGAAACGCAATAAGAAGCCTTGTTGTTATGATGATCGCTGTGATGGTCTTCGCGCTTACACCGGTACCTGTATCAGCTGCATCCAAGGCACCTGCAAGGGCAAAGATCACGAGCGTTAAAGTGGCTGCAGTCTCGACTTCAACCAATAAGACCACTGTGACTATCAAATGGAAAAAGGCCAAGAGAGCTACCGGCTATATTGTCTGGGTAAAACACGGAACAGGTCAGTGGGTAAAACAGATAAAACTTGGCAAAAGGTACAGAAAGCTGAAACTGATGAATGTTCCTGCAGGACAGTTTGATGTAAAAGTTCAGGCTGTAAATAAGAAAAAGCTGGGCAAGGAATCAGTAGTAAAATCAAAATATATTGTCAGCCCGATGACTTTGACCGATTATGCAAACCGCGTTGAACCTTCAATGAAGTATGGCGGAAGTGACGTCAAGATAAGTTTCGCCGGTAATACGGTTACATATACATATGATCTTAGCGGTAAGATTAGTAGTATAGACGATGCTAAGGCTGCGATAAATGCTAATGCTCCGAATTTGAAGAATGCCGCTCAGAAAATCATTGATGCTGCAAGACTCGATGCCGGTATTTCAGGTGTAACAGTAATTTACAATTATGTTTATAATGGCACTACACTGCAGAGCTTTACATTCCGCTAGTCTTTATTAGCAACCCTTGGCACCGCTTCGGCGGTGCCTTTTTTCGTATTCATAATATCTACACAATATGACTGATGAATGTGTTATACTGTTGGCGTTGACAATTTGGAAGTATATTAATCAATTCAAAAATAGGAAAAAGAATACAATCTGATAAGGAGGAAACTATAATGGTTGTTAAACTTACACAGGATACTTATGAAAACGAAGTGATGAAGGCTGAGGGCACTGTGCTGGTCGATTTCTATGCTGACTGGTGCGGACCATGCAAGATGCAGGGCCCTATCGTTGAGCAGCTCTCTGAGGAGAGAACAGACGTTAAGTTCTGCAAGCTCAACATAGATGAGGCGATGCCGATCGCTATGTCGCTTGGCATTACAAGCATCCCTACCATCATGGTAGTCAAGGACGGAGAGATCACATACAAGCAGGCGGGTCTTATGCAGAAGGCACAGCTTAACGCTCTGCTGTAAGCACAAAAGCAAGATTGACATAGCCGTTCGGCTAAAATATAATGTTATTACATTATATATAGCCGAACGGCTATTTTATTGATTGCTTCTGCCAAACTTAGCCGAACGGCTATATTTGGCAATAAACAGTGCCATATCCAGGCTTCTGCCTGGCATGACACTGATACACCGAAGGGATATAAGATGAAAACGATACAGGACATGCAGGACTTAGGAAGAGCGATACGTGACAGGCGGCGCGCTCTGGGATATACGCAGGCCTTTCTTGCCGACTATGCGGGAATAAGCGCGAGCTTTCTGTCCGAACTTGAGAACGGCAAGGAAACGATACAAGCGGGAAAGATGATGGAAGTCATCAGCCTGCTGGGCATGGATATCTGCATCAGGAACAGAGGGGAGTGATGCTGATGAAGCAGCTCGATGTTTCAATCGAAATAAACGGAAGGCAAAGAGAAGTAGGTGTAATAAGCGGCAGCAGTGATTATGATGCCTCGTTCAGCTATTCTGAGCACTATCTGGACTCGGGTACAGCGCGTCCGATTTCCATAAGCTTACCTTTGACTGATAAGCCTTATGGACCTGAGCCTACAAGAAGGTTTTTTGAAGGACTTCTGCCTGAAGGCTTCATGCGGCGAACGGTCGCGGAGCAGAACAGGACTGATGACGGCGATTATCTTTCTATCCTTGAGATGCTTGGTGCCGAGTGCCTCGGCGCTGTACAGATAAAAGGAGAAAATTACAAAAATATAGAACCGTCATACAGAGCGTTCGATCCGGAAACCATGTACAAGCTCGCTGCTGAGGGGGCAACAAGATCTGCCGACCTGGTGGTGGAAGCACATCTTTCACTGACCGGAGCATCCGGAAAGATAGGCGCGTATAAGAACAGCGACGGACGGTGGTTCCTGCCTGTGGGAAGCGCTCCGAGTACACACATCCTTAAGCAGAGTCATATTCGGTATGACAAAATAGTGCAGAATGAGCAACTCGCACTCAGGACTGCGGAACTGCTTGGGATAGATGTTCCAAAGAGTGAGATCGTTGAGGCGTATCCTGAGCCGGTGTTCGATACGGGACTAAACCCGCCGGTCACAGAGAATGTTCTCTTTGCAACTGAGCGCTATGACCGCACCTTTGAAGGCGCCGCGGATCTTATTGACGGCATGCTCTGCCCGCTGAGGCTCCACCAGGAAGACTTCGGTCAGGCGATGGGCATCCCTGCGTCGGGCAAGTATGAACGGCCGGGAGAGCAGCATATGAAGAAGATGTTCGATCTTCTCAGGCGGTATTCAGCTTCACCGATCGAAGACCAGATAAAACTGTGGGAAATCATAGTGTTCCATTGGCTTATCGGCAATACCGACGGACACATCAAAAACTTCGCGCTGGTATACGATGCGAATTTAAAAGCTGTCAGACTGGCGCCGGCATATGATATCGTCAGCACGATCCTGTACGACACACACTCCTCTGAAATGGCATTTTCAGTGGGAGGGCAGATCGAGTGGAATAAAATAGACCGCAGCTGCTTCGAAGAGGCATGCAAAGAATGCGGCCTCAATAAAAAACTGTTCATGCCGCTGCTCGATGAGAAAAGAGCACTTTTCAAAGATGCCCTGATGCGGGCATCTGAAACCGTACACGATGAAGGCTTTGAGGATGCTGCAAGGATGGCAGAAAAAATACTGGAGGTCAGCAATGTTACTTCTTAACAAAGACGAAATTAAAAAAGTGTTTTCCATGCATGATGCTATTGAGGCGGACAAGGAATGCTATAAGGCATTCAGTGAGGGCAAGTTCGATGTGCCGCTGCGTGCAGTGATAAACGGCAGTAAGGGCAACTTTCTCTTTATGCCTGCGTACAGTGAAGAGATGAAGGCGGCAGGCCTAAAGATAGTCAATATTATGCCCGGTAATCCGGCAAAAGGACTCCCGGCATCCATCGGGCAGGTGCTTCTGATCGATGGTGAGACCGGTGTAGTAAAGGCAATGATGGACGGTACCTACATTACGGCGCTCAGAACTGCGGCAGCGAGCGGTGCGGCGTTTGATCTTTTTGGACTCAAGGATGCATCGGTAGGGGCTGTGATAGGTACGGGAAGCCAGGCGATGTGCCAGCTCGAGGCGATGCTGTCCGGCAGAAAGCTTAAAGAGGTAAGGATAGCTGCACGTAATTTCGAAAAGACAAAGGCATTCGCAGAACAGGCTGCAAAGGAACTCGGGCACTATGGCGCGGAGATCATACCGATGGAAGATACCAACGCAGCAGTTGACGGGGCGGACCTCATTATACTGGTCACAGTTTCGGGTACCCCTGTATGCAGTGCGGAGTACTTCAAACCGGGTGCTGTCATTAGCGCAGTCGGAGCATATACTTACGACATGCAGGAACTCGATCCTGCAGTGTTTGACAAGTGCGGGAAGATATATTTCGATTCTGAAGCTGCTGTGCTTTCTGAATCAGGCGACATTCTCAGACCACTCGACGAAGGCACTCTCAGTAAAGACCAGTTCACAGGTGACATAGGTGACTTTCTGCTTGGAAAGATTCCGGGCAGGGAATCCGATGATGAGATAATAGTGTTCGAAAACGTCGGAATCGGCGCGCTCGATCTCTACACGGCGCAGAAAGTATATGATAAGGCAACAGAGGCAGGCATAGGTCTGACCTGGTAATTAAAAAGGAGGAAACAAAATGCCACATGTAGACATCAGTATGTTCTCTGGAAGAGACGACGAATTGAAGAAAAAGGTAGCCGACGCAGTAGTCGAGACAATGATAAAGGAACTCGGCTGCCAGAGAAGCCATCTGTCGGTAGCTATCCACGATGTGGATCCTGCTGAATGGAATGAGAAGGTCCATGATAAGGTAGATGCTTCGAAGGTTTATGCCGGAGAGGTCTTCGAGAACAAATAATAAGTGCTGAGAACTAGCAATTTTGTAATTTTTCACAAATTAGCACGTATTGTTTTTGTGAAAAAACATAACTATTTGTTGACCTCTTATAAACGCAGTAGTAGAATACGTACGAAGCAAAAGGGGTTAATATATAAAGCACTTACGTTGGAGCCGGGAATACCGGCTTTTTCGTTGCCCATAATACGGGCGATTATGATATACTAAACAACGTGAAATTTATAGAAGTTAAAGACCTTAAAATTGAATTCACAAAGATCGATGAAAGCGGCAGGGAAGTGCCGGGCAAGGTGGCCTTGGACGGTATCAGTCTGGATATCGACAAGGGCAGTTTTGTTGCGGTCGTAGGGATGAACGGCTCCGGCAAATCAACACTGGCAAAGTGCCTGAATGGACTCCTTGCGCCTACAGCGGGACGCGTTATAGTAGATGGTTTTGATACCGCCGAGGAGGAGCATATCTGGGATGTCAGAAGAAGAGTCGGAATGGTATTCCAGAATCCGGACAACCAGATAGTTTCATCAATCGTAGAAGATGACGTTGCGTTCGGACCGGAGAACCTCGGTGTGGAGCCGAAAGAGATCAGACGCCGCGTTGATAACGCTCTTAAAAGAGTCGGAATGTATGAGCTCAGGGATAAAGGAGCTCACATGCTTTCGGGCGGACAGAAACAGCGTATTGCCATCGCAGGAGCAATCGCGATGAGACCTGATTGCATCGTGTTTGATGAACCTACGGCCATGCTGGATCCTAAGGGAAGAGCAAGTGTAATGGGCATCATCAGAGATCTGAATGCAGAGGGAATCACATGCGTGCTCATAACGCACTTTATGAGCGAGGCAGAGCAGGCTGATCGTGTCATAGTTCTCAAAAAAGGAAAGGTGATTTGCGACAGAACGCCGGAAGCGCTGTTTTCCGACAGAGAGATGATAGAAAAGGCCGGTCTGGAGATGCCGACGGCGATAGAGATACGCGATAAAGCCGGGCTGCCTGAATATCTCACAACGGCGAATGATATAGCGAACTACTTAGCAAAACAATAGGAAAATAATGTCAATATCGGTAAGAAACCTCAGCTACATATATAATCCGGGCATGCCGGGCGAGACTGTCGCTCTGAGCGATGTTTCTTTTGATGTGGCTGACGGTACTATACTGGGCATTATCGGCCATACCGGGTCGGGCAAGTCTACGCTGCTTCAGCATCTGAACGGACTCATCAAACCGACTTCCGGTGAAATATATATAGACGATGTATGCATAACTGACGGAAAGGTGAAGATGACCGACATCAGGCGCAAAGTGGGGCTTGTCTTCCAGTATCCTGAATACCAGCTGTTTGAGGAAACCGTCAGAAAGGATGTCGCGTTTGGGCCGAAAAATCTCGGACTGGACGAAGAAGAGCAGGAGGCCAGAGTAAAGAAGGCAATTGGCCTTGTAGGACTGGACTATGATGAGATCAAGGACCTTTCGCCGTTTGAGCTCTCAGGCGGAATGAAACGCCGTGTTGCGATTGCCGGTGTAATAGCGATGGACCCGAAGATCCTCATTCTTGACGAGCCTACAGCGGGACTCGACCCTTCCGCTCACAGGGATGTCCTGGCCATGGTAAGGCGCATACACGACGAGATGGGCATAATACTGATCTTCGTATCACACAATATGGGCGACATTGCTGAGATGTCTGACCGGGTCATGGTAATGAGCGACGGAAAAGTTGCGCTCGAGGGAACTCCTGCAGAGGTTTTTTCACAGGCGGACAAGCTTGCGGCAATGGGACTTGGAGTCCCGGCGGCAAGAGAGATAACGGAACTGATAAAAAGCAGGGCCAGAGGCTTTGAAAGTGATGCGCTCACCATCGACGAGGCGGCGGAAGATATAAAAAGATATATGGAGGAAGCGCGCGGGTGATAAGAGATATTACTCTCGGTCAATACTATCCGGGCGATTCATGGGTCCACAGGCTGGATGCGAGGACCAAGATAATCGCAACACTGCTCTATCTTATAGAGCTCTTTGTCGTGAACAATTTCTACGGTTTTCTGATTGCTGCAGCGGCGCTGTTTGCTGTGATCGGCGTTTCCAAAGTGCCATTGAAATTCATATTCAGAGGGCTGTCGGCAGTCTTTCTGATCATAGCTTTCACTTTCCTCCTCAACTTGTTCATGGTTGACGGAAGGGTGCTGTGGCACTGGAAGTTCCTTACCATCACATATGAGGGCCTGTCGAGGGCGTTCTTCATGGCAGTCAGGCTGGTGCTGATCATTATCGGTTCATCGATAATGACACTTACAACCAAGCCGGTCGAACTCACGGATGGTCTTGAAAAGCTGCTCTCTCCGTTCTCGAAAATCGGGCTTCCAAGTCACGAGATAGCGCTAATGATGACCATAGCGCTCAGGTTTATCCCGACTCTCATGGAGGAAACTGACAAGATAATCAAGGCGCAGCAGGCCAGGGGAGCGGACTTTGAGTCAGGCAATCTGTTCCAGAGAGCAAAGAGCCTGATACCTATTCTGGTTCCGCTCTTTGTGAGCTCATTCAGAATAGCTCAGGATCTCGCACTTGCAATGGAGGCGAGATGCTATCATGGAGGAGGCGGCAGAACGCGCATGAACGAGATACGTTTCGAAAGCGCGGATGCGGTCGCGGCAGTATTAATGGTGCTGTTCCTCGCAGCCATCATATCATCAAGATATATAAGTCTATAATACAGCCGCAGCTGACCCGGACACATCCCTTCCGGAATTGATTGCGGGTGTTTGTCGACAGCTCTGGAAAGCACAGGGCTGAAACATAATGCAAAAGTGAAGCTTTAAAATGAAATCGTACGCCGCAACTCCGGGCGGGATGTGATCCGGCGCGCGGCTGTTCATGATACTGCATATATTAAATGAGACAAAGAAAACTAAGGAATCTTGATACTAAATATGAAGCCTACTCGGACATTATTATAGATTCGCCTGCGGAAATGAAAGGCAGTTGGATTGAAAAGTCCGGCGGCGCTCCTCTCTTTATTGAGATAGGATGCGGAAAGGGCAAATTCATATCCGAGCTCGCGGCGCGCGAGCCGGAGCATTTTTTCGTTGCGATAGAAGGCAACAAGAGTGTCATGCTCCGCGCAATGGAAAAAATCAGAAAACTCGGTCTTACAAATGTGGCATTCATTCCGGAACTTGCGGGCGATCTGTCGGACTGGTTTGAGGAAGGGGATGCTGACGGCATTTATCTGAACTTCAGTGATCCTCTGCCTAAGAACTACTGGTACAAAAGACGTCTTACTTACAGGGACAGGCTGAAGTCATATTTCAGAGTGCTGAAACCTACGGGCACGGTTACTTTCAAGACCGATAACACTGACCTGTTCAACTGGTCGGTTCTTGAGATCATAGCATCAGACCTGAAGATCCTGGACATAACCCGCGATCTCCATGCTGACCCGGAGGCAAACGCCTCAAATATTGAAACAGAATACGAGGCCAAGTACAGTGGCTTCGGTGAAAAAATAAAGAGAGTAGTTATCGGCCGCAAATAAGCGGCGGAACGGAGGTTGAAACAGAAAATGGATATAGCTGTATTATGTGAGAGCATGATGCTGATCATCTTCGGATGCTCCTGGCCGGCAAACATTCACAAGTCACTGACAAGCAAAACGACACTCGGCAAGAGTCTTGCTTTTGAGGTGCTTGTAGTCATCGGCTACCTGTTCGGAGTCACAGCAAAGATCATCATTTTCAACAGAACAGGGGAGATGCAGGTCTCGTTCTGGTTCTATATTTTAGACATACTGCTGGTTTCAACAGACATAGTGCTGTACTTCAGAAACCTGCAGATAGACAAAAAAATGGGGCGTATATAAGCGCCATGAGCATATAACAGGAGGAAGCTATGATCAAAAGCATGGCGGCATACAACGGACGTGAGATCCCGAAAGAAGACAAGGTTTTCGCTGCTTGTGCAAAGGCTCTTGACGCAGTCAGCAAATACGGACCGGCAGATGTCATAAATGCTACGGTTGGGGCTCTTTATGATGACGAAGGAAAGCTCCTGGTGTTTAAATCAGTTGAGAAAGCCATGAAGGAGCTGCCTTCGGATAAGTACGCTGCTTACGCTCCTATCGCGGGGACTCCGGGATTCAGAGAAGCAATACTCAAGGCGGCGCTTGGAGGCTACGAACCTAAGAGCTATACATGCGCAGTCGGAACACCGGGAGGTACAGGAGCCATAAGAAATGCAGTAGCAAACTACTCATGCCCCGGCGATAAAATACTTACTCACAACTGGCACTGGGCTCCGTACAGGAGCATAGCAGCTGAGCTGTACCGGGGGATCGAGTGCTTCGAGATGTTCGATGAAGACGGCCGATTCAATATCGCCGATTTTGATTACAAGGTAAAGAAGCTCACCAGGAATCAGGAGCACCTCGTGATAATACTCAATACGCCGGCAAACAATCCTACCGGATATACGCTCACCATGGACGACTGGTACGGCGTGAAGAAAGTACTCGACGAAGTACCGCTGGAGAAAAAGATCGCTCTGGTGCT
>JBGUVT010000163.1:0-2762 GCA_045220485.1 Anaerovoracaceae bacterium
GTGTATCTCTCCGCATGATCCAGCAGTATGAGCAGGGAGCCAAGGACATAAGGAAGGCTTCCGCCTCCGGGCTGCTCGCCCTGGCGGAAACGCTTCACTGCGACATAGACGACCTGATCTGCTGATTGCCTCATGGTTAGGAATTTGGTATCATCCTTTAACAATTCTCACTCCTCGATCAGACCCTGCATCCCTATTTTCCCGAGTTCACTGTCAACCACCGATTCAACGAGTTCATACCCGGAATCCGTAAAGCGCAATATATTGATTGAACACGTTTCCTCCCCTTCACTCGCTGCGCTGTATTCCGAAAAATTGTGAATGACATTTCCATCCACAGCATAGATGATATCACCCAGTTCCACTGCCTGCCGCGGCCGGCCTTCTTCATACAGGCAGACGACTACTCCTCCTTCGATTCCCTCTTCGCGGAGCACGGCATAGTTTTGTGCAAACTTTTTTGCAGACGTCCCGTAAATTCTCTGAGAGTCATCTGCGTTCTTAACATATATCGCGAAACACTCTTCTGCTGCTTCCGGCATATTGACAGTTAGGAATTTAATACCTTTTCCCCAAAGTGTTGCTTGACTGTCCTCTTCGAGCGGTTTGAATTTTTCGTAAAGCTCATTTTTCTTCTGTTTCAGCTCTTTCTCCTTCTTGATTACCTCCGTTTTCGTTTCCTCCAGCTTCTGCTGTTCATCGCGGATAGACTGAAGCCAGGCTTCAATCACAGACGTGTCCTTGCCACGTTCCTTCATAGTTTTGATAAGCTTCTCCATTCGGGACATCAGGTGCTTTTCATCCAAGTACGCCTTTTCTTTGTCGGCACTTTCCCCGTACCGGGTAATCAATGCTTCGTACTGTTGGAAAACTGCCTCCTCTTTCCCTGCAAGAGCTTCTCTGTCATGCGTAAACTCCCATCGACCGCTATAGAGAAAGGTCATCTGTGGCAGCATGTCGTTCTTAAGATCCGTCAGTGCCTTCTCATTGGTCACCGGGAGAAGTGTTTCGTTGAGCTGATAGAACAGCATCTCCGCATCCAGTTCGGCCATTTTTTCCAAAAAACTGAGATACTCCACTATATACTCCGTACGAAGATTTTCATTTCCAATAATGTTGTATCGGATATAATCGATATTCTCCACGTATTCGTCAATCTGATCGATCAGGACAGTCCTGAAAGCATCGAGCTCTCCCACGTCAAATTTCATTGTCTTCATGAGCTGGCTGCGAAGCTGGTCTGGAAGGGATGTAATGAAATCCCTTCTCTTACGAATCCCTTTGCTGTATGTGCGCATCTCATATTGGACATCTGTCGACGAGTCAGTCGTTTTGCCTTCTACATACGAAATAGAGCGGTCCAGTTCTTTGACATATCTTGCTCCGGCCAAATCCACCTGATTCAAATTGAGGACCATGTAAGAAATCAGTGAAGAAACAAGATTGGACTGATTTGCCGTGAGAGGGTATGTCGTTGAGCAAATATATACAATCGCAGCAAT
Source organism: Anaerovoracaceae bacterium (assembly GCA_045220485.1). Taxonomy (GTDB): domain Bacteria; phylum Bacillota; class Clostridia; order Peptostreptococcales; family Anaerovoracaceae; genus Crickella. The sequence goes on from JBGUVT010000163.1 coordinate 1,503, forward strand.
CGCCAAAGCCACTGCCAACGCACTGATCGTGGCAGCTCTGCGTTTCCATTTGGGCCAGGGCTTTGACTGCAGAAACTCCATCAGCCGATCTACATAGGCATCATAATACGCCATGTCTGTAGCTATAGGACCGTTCTGAGTGCGAATAAAATCTATGCTTTCAGGAAGGGTTTCAGGAAACTCAAAGCCCTTAAGCATGATTGGGACAATATTCTTCCTGTTTTTCTTCGCATGCTCGATCTCAAGCCGGATCCAGTCTCCCTCATCCGCGCATCGGTCAAGCCCATTCTGCGGAAGAATCAGCAGAAAATCCGTGCAGTGCTCAATCACACGATACAGCTCGGTGTTAAATGCACCGGAGCGAAGTGACTCCACATCCAGAAAAACGCTGTAGCCGCGTTCCGTCAAAGTATCCCTGAGGTGCTTTGCAGTTTCGGCTCCGCCATCTCGGCGGTAAGAAAGAAATATATCGTATTTTCCATTTTGAGCGCTCATAAAGAAGTCCCCCGCGATTTTTCATTATTTCAAAAAAAATTATATCATTTCTGAGCACTCTTTTATAGCTAATGAGTAATCTCCGGATTCCGGCCATTCTAAGCCGGCCATTCTAAGACCGGTTTGACAGGAACACCGGGCTCTATGCATTGATGACGGCAAAAGAATCTGATTTAATAATGATGGAGGATCGGTCAAAATCAGTTAACCGACAAAGCGTGGACTTGTCGAACTGATTCATTGGGCAGGAGTGTTGGGCTATGAAGAATGGCTATGTAAAAACAGGCAAAACAGATATGTATTATATTTCCTTTGGAGCAGGAGAAAAGAAGCTGATCGTTTTGCCGGGCCTTTCAGATGGACTGGCTGCAGACAGTTTTTCCTGGACGCAGGGTATTCAGATGTACAGATTATATTAGCCGACGGGCGCATTCCCTGCGCTGTGGCCGTCATGAAGAAGGCGGATCCTGAGAGTAGAAATGAATGAAGGTGACAGATTATGACCAGGCGAGAACAGATAAAAAATGCTTATAAACTTACGGGCGGTCATGCCGGCTTCTACGACGGTATGATGACCTATTCTACAATTCCCGGGAAGGCGATCTGCCGGATCGTCTGGAACATGGACGGAGAAAAAAATCTTCACTATCTTGAAAAGGCCTTATCCGGCATACCAGAAGACTTTTCAGGAAAGCTGCTGGAGGTCCCGGTCGGGACCGGCGTATTGACCATGCCTGTTTACCGGGAATTGCCGGATGCGGATAT
>JBGUVT010000164.1:0-17087 GCA_045220485.1 Anaerovoracaceae bacterium
CTCTTCAACTATGAAGCCCACAGGGAAGAAGTGAAGGATGCCATTGCAAGCTATGATCCTCAGGCTCTTATGATAATAGGCACTTCCGACAGGATGACGGATATTGTAGCGACGCAGCTTGGTCTGCCACTCCCTGAAGAGCGTATATACATCGAAGATGTTACAACCGAAAAGCAGAGGCAGTTAGCCGCTCACTACCGTATAGAAGAAGGTGAACACGTTATACCGGCTCCTTTGGGACAGCTCAGACGTGACTTTGCCGGCTACTTCATGGATCCGATCAAGCAATTCATACACAAAGCGCGCGGAAATGCTCTGGATGTGGATGATGACCAGAAATCGACAGAAGACGGACCAAATGACCGCACAGTGGTCAGGCCTACGTTCAGCTATTTCGGCAGCTTTACTATAAGCGAGCAGGTCATAAGGGATATCATAAAGATAGCTGCTGAAGAATACGAATCGCATCTGGTGGTTGTTGACAGAATGAACAACGGTAAGCAGACAAACATGTCGGTGACCATAGATGTGATGGCAGTAAGAGATCCTGAGTCCATAGATAAGTGCATGGATCTTCAGCAGGATGTATATGGCGCGCTTGTGAACATGACAGCGTTCACCATAGACAGCGTCAACGTAAGGATAAGAGATATCGTCAGGGACAGGGAAGAGATGCTTTCCAGAAAACTCCACTGATGAAAAGGATCATGAATGGTTTTTGAAAATATAAAGGATATAGATCTCACACATATATTTGAGTGCGGTCAGTGCTTCAGATGGGTGCCTGACGGTCCGGAAGCGTATACCGGAGCCGCAGGCTCTTTTGCTGCGCGCATCAGCCTGTCGGGTGGCTGTCTCAACATTGATGCGACGGGTGGTGATGAAGCATTCTGGAGGCGGTACTTCGACCTTGACACCGACTATGGTGCCATAAAGAATAAACTGGCTGATTCGGAACCACTTATAAAACCTGCGACCGAATACGGATATGGCATACGTATCCTTAATCAGGATCCGTTCGAGACCATAATCTCGTTCATAATATCGCAGAACAACAACATTCCGCGTATACGCAAAAACATCGAGTCGCTTTGCAGAGCGTATGGCGAACCTATAGAGGGGAGCAATCTGTATGCATTTCCGGCACCTGAAGCTCTGGCTGCAGCAAAGGTTTGTGACCTGGCTGAGCTCAGACTGGGATACAGGTGCGAATATATCAAGGCGAGCGCGGAGAGATATCTGAAAGAAGGATGCCCGGAAACGCGTGAGGAGCTTCTTGCTTTTCACGGCATAGGTCCTAAGGTCGCAAACTGCATAATGCTTTTCGGCCTGAGGGACACTGCAGCATTTCCGGTCGATACCTGGGTGAAACAGATAATGAACGATATGTATGGGTTTGACATTAAGGACGCGAAAGGAATGCAGGCTTTCGCAGCAGAAAAATACGGTGATCTGGCAGGCTACGCACAGCAGTACCTGTTTTACTATTACAGAGACAGATCGCGTTCACAAAAGTGAAGAATTCTTCACTTGTAGGTGTTGACACTTTAGACCGTGGTGAGTACAATATGTTTTGGAATTTGGCACTCAAACATTCAGAGTGCTAACAAATAGAACTAATCAGGAGGCATAAAATGAGCATCGGAATCAAACCACTCGGAGCAAGAGTAGTTATTAAGAAAATGGAAGCCGAAGAGAAGACGGAGGCAGGACTGCTGCTGTCCGGAAGCGCAAAGGAAAAGCCACAGCAGGCTGAGGTCCTGGCTGTTGGTCCTGGAACAGAAGAAGAACCTATGCAGCTCAAGGTTGGCGATATCGTCATCTTCAGCAGATACGGCGGAAATGATCTTAAATATAAAGGTGTTGAATACACTATCATCAATCAGAAAGACATCCTCGCTACAATCGAAAAATAGCAGCGGGTACATATAGAAGGAGGAATCACTAATGGCTAAAGAACTTTATTACGGCGAGGACTCCAGAAGGAGCCTTCTTGCCGGAGTTGACAAACTCGCAGATACAGTAAAAATCACCCTCGGACCTAAGGGCAGAAACGTACTGATCGAGAGATCCTACGGATCACCGCTGATCACAAATGACGGTGTAACGATCGCAAGAGAGATCGAACTCGAAAATCAGGTAGAGAACATGGGCGCACAGCTCGTAAAGGAAGTCGCTACAAAGACAAACGATGTAGCAGGCGACGGAACCACAACTGCTACACTGCTCACACAGAGCATCGTAAGAGAGGGCTTCAAGAACGTAACAGCCGGAGCTAACCCGATGATCCTCAAGAAGGGCATCGCAGGCGCAGTAGAAGCTGCTGTAGAGAACCTCAAGGCAGCCGCAAAGCCTGTAGATGACAAGGCTGCTATCGCACAGGTAGCTTCCGTATCAGCTAACGATGCAGAGATCGGCGAACTCATTGCTGAAGCTATGGAAAAGGTCGGCAAGGACGGCGTCATCACAGTAGAGGAGTCCAAGACACTCGGCACTTCGCTCGACGTTGTTGAGGGAATGCAGTTCGACAGAGGATATCTGTCACCTTATATGGCTAACAACGAGAAGATGGAAGCTGTCATGAACAAGCCTTTCATCCTCCTCACAGATAAGAAGCTCAGCAGCATCCAGGATATCATCCCGTTGCTCGAAGGCATTATGAAGGCAGGAAGAAGCCTTCTGATCGTTGCAGAGGACGTAGACGGTGAAGCTCTCGCAACACTCGTACTTAACAAGCTGAGAGGAACACTCGATGTAGTTGCTGTTAAGGCACCTGGATTCGGCGACAGACGTAAAGCCATGATGGAAGATATCGCGGTTCTGACAGGCGGTGTTGTGATTTCTGAAGAGCTCGGTTATGAACTCAAGGAGACCACTATCGACATGCTCGGTCAGGCTGAGACAATCAAGGTTAACAAGGATAATACAGTAATCGTAGGCGGCGCAGGCAGCAAGGAAGAACTCGCTGCAAGAGTTGCTCAGATCAAGGCATCCATCGAAGAGACTACTTCTGACTTTGACAGAGAGAAGCTGCAGGAGAGACTTGCAAAGCTGAGCGGCGGTGTTGCCGTTATCAATGCAGGAGCTGCTTCTGAGACAGAGCTCAAGGAGAAGAAGCTCAGACTCGAAGACGCACTCAACGCTACAAAGGCTGCTGTTGAGGAAGGAATCGTCGCAGGCGGCGGAGTATCTCTCATCAGAGCTATCAGTGCTGTTAAGGCATACGCTGACAAGCAGGAAGGCGACGTTAAGACAGGAGCTAAGATCGTAGAGAGAGCTCTCGAGGAGCCTGTAAGACAGATCGCTGAGAACGCCGGATTTGACGGAGCAGTCGTAGTTGCAGAAGTCAAGAGAGCAGAAGGAAACATCGGATTCAACGCTGCTAACGAGAAGTACGAAGACATGATCGCAGCCGGAATCGTAGATCCTGTAAAGGTCACAAGATCCGCACTGCAGAACGCAGCTTCCGTAGCAAGCATGCTTCTTACGACAGAGGCAGGCATCACACAGATCAAGGAACCGGAACCTCCTATGCCTCAGGGCGGCGCAGGAATGGGCATGATGTAAGGTTCTCTCCGTATCGTACGGCATTGTTATAAGAAAGGCTCCCGCACGCAATGGGAGCCTTTTTGGTGCTTCTATTTAAGTTTTTTCAGCCTGTATATGAAGAGGATGTTGAGGAGGATGCCTTTGAGGATGCTCGAAAGAGATATTGCCCACCATACTCCGTTTATGCCCAGCACAGGCATAAGCAGGTAACACATCGGGATCCTCGCAACTGTGAGGATAAGCCCGACGGCGGCAGGCAGCCTTGTCTGTCCGAGACCGTTGAACGCACCGGAGGTCGCGAGTTCATAGCCCATGAAGAGCTGTGAAAGCCCAACTATCCTCAGATAGTTAGCTCCGCCTGCAATGACATCAGGCTCATGTATGAATATACCGAAAATAGGAGCGGCACCGAGTACAAGAAGCGCGGTAGCCAGGACTCCGTATACGGTAACCATGGCGGTTCCTGTTCTGAAGCCTTTTTTAACCCTGTCATAGTTTTCAGCACCGTAATTCTGAGATGTAAACGCATTCATTGCGTATGAGAAGCCTTCGCAGGTCATCCAGGTGACGGATTCTATCTGACCGCCAATTCTCTGGATGGCGACCGCGGCATCACCGAAGGTTACTATGATCCTTGAGATTACCATGGAAATAAACGCGTAACCTATGTTGAATATTGCAGGTGGTGCTCCGAGCTTTACGATGCGCGCGGCCTCCTTACGCTCAAATCTGTCAAACAGCCGGAAGTTTTCAAAAAGGTAATCATCTGATCTGATGAAAAGAGCAAACAGTACAGTCACAACGAATTCCGAGAATACGGTTGCGATCGCAGCCCCGTTTACTCCAAGCGCCGGAAACGGTCCGATACCGAAAATAAGTACAGGATCGAGTACTATATTAAGGATCGCTCCGCTTGCATTGTATTTAAAAGGCGTCTTGCTGTCACCGGCTGCAGTAAGAAGACCCTGCATTACGTAATTGAAACCCATTACAATATGACCGACCGAAACTATGGACAGATAAGATGCAGCCATAGCGGCGGTATCCGGGTCGTGGAGGCGGAAGAAAGATACGAGCTCGTGCCTGAACACTATACAGAGCAGGGAATAGCATATCATGAAAAATATCATCAGATGAATCGCCGTTCCTGCAAAGCGTCTGGCCTTCGGCAGATTGCCTTCACCTATGGACTGTCCGGTCATGACCTGTCCGCCTATCTGGGGTATCATGGCAATGCCTGAACCGAGCCACATAAAAGAACCCGCGACTCCGACAGCTGTCACGGCCTGATTACCAATCTGTCCCACCCACATGGTGTCGAACAGGTTGTATGCCATCTCTATGAACTGGGTTCCCATGATTGGGATCGAGAGCCAGAACAGCGCCCCGGCAATATTCCCCTTCAACAGGTCTATTCTCTTTTCAGAACGGTTTTCTTCCACTTAAACCTCGCTTTCAGTCAACGCCTATTGTACATCAGAGGTCTGGGTATAACAAGGACTGATAATCCTTGTAAATTAGATAAGACTAACATCTGAAAATCGCTTTATTTTGCCGTTTTATAATGCTATATTAGGGAAAACAGTACAAAAACGTTAAAAAGTTAGAATTATCTAACGGTTAACAATAGGCTTTTTCTACTTAATATAAAAAAAAGAGGTGAAATATGGCGACTGTCCTCAAGGAACCATCAAGAACTTTCAATGAATACCTGCTCATTCCGGGATACTCCGGCATGGATGCAAGACCGGAGAACGTATCTCTGAAGACTCCGGTAGTAAAATACAGAAAAGGTGAGGAGCCTGCTCTCTCAATGAACATCCCACTGACATCGGCTGTCATGCAGGCTGTTTCCGACAACAACATGGCTGTCGCTCTTGCAAAAGAGGGCGGCATATCGTTCATATTCGGTTCGCAGTCCATAGAGAGCCAGGCAGAAATGGTCAGAAAGGCAAAGAGTTATAAGGCGGGCTTCGTTCCGAGCGATTCCAACCTGAGACCTGATGCGACTCTTCAGGATGTACTCGATCTTAAGGCAGAGAAGGGTCATTCCACTATCGCCATCACAGAGGATGGCACGGCTGACGGCAAACTGCTCGGAATCGTTACCAGCAAGGATTACAGGGTCTCCCGCATGAGCCGCGATGTAAAAGTCTCTGAGTTCATGACGCCTTTTGACAATATGGTATACGGAAAAGAGGGTATCACTCTTTCAGAGGCGAACGATCTTCTCTGGGACAATAAGGTAAATCAGCTTCCTATCATCGATGAGAACCAGAGACTTACTTCTTTCGTGTTCCGCAAGGACTATGACTCGCATAAAGAGCATCCGCTGGAGCTGCTCGATGCAGACAAGAGATACATCGTCGGAGCAGGCATCAATACGAGGGACTATAAGGAAAGAGTACCGGCGCTGCTCAAGGCAGGAGTTGATGTGCTCACGATCGATTCTTCCGAGGGATACTCCGAGTGGCAGGCAGTGACACTCAAGTGGATCAGAGACAACTACGGCGATACAGTCAAGGTAGGTGCCGGCAACGTTGTTGATGCTGACGGATTTAACTTCCTCGCTGACTGCGGTGCTGACTTCGTAAAGGTTGGCATCGGTGGTGGCTCCATCTGCATAACTCGTGAGCAGAAAGGAATCGGACGCGGACAGGCTTCAGCTGTAATAGAGGTAGCCCAGGCAAGAGATGAGTACTTTAAGAAGACGGGCGTATATGTACCGATCTGCTCGGACGGCGGTATCGTTTATGACTATCACATGACACTGGCGCTTGCTATGGGAGCTGACTTCATCATGCTTGGCAGATACTTTGCAAGATTTGACGAGTCGCCTTCCGCAAAGCTCATGCTCAACGGAACTTATGTCAAGGAGTACTGGGGCGAGGGTTCAGCAAGAGCACGCAACTGGCAGAGATACGATCTCGGCGGAGATGCAAAGCTCAAGTTCGAAGAAGGCGTAGACTCATATGTACCATACGCCGGTTCGCTCCATGATAACGTGCAGATGTCGCTGGGCAAGGTAAGGTCCACGATGTGCAATTGCGGATCCCTTACCATCCCTGAATTCCATAAAAACGCCAAGCTGACTCTCGTATCGGCTGTCAGCATAGTGGAAGGCGGAGCGCACGATGTAATTCTTAAAGAAGTTTCAAATCGCAGCTCGGGCGGCGGACGCTAATCAGATCTTAATGCCAGTATCACTCATCTGAGTTTCATGGAGGTATAGAAATGGGAAACATCAGACCGGAAACAATGGAACGTATCACAACACGTGCACTCGCTGAACAGTTCATCGAGGAGCAGCTTGCTGAGATAAAGGCGCAGGTTGGAGACAAGAAGGTGCTTCTTGCTCTTTCCGGCGGAGTTGACTCAAGCGTAGTAGCTGCACTGCTTATAAAGGCGATAGGTGACAATCTGGTCTGCGTTCATGTAAACCATGGACTTCTCCGTAAGGGCGAGCCTGAGATGGTCATCAAGGTGTTCAGAGAAGAGCTTGGCGCAAATCTCATCTATGTAGATGCTGTCGACAGATTCCTCGACAAGCTTGCAGGGGTTGATGATCCTGAAACAAAGCGCAAGATCATCGGTAAGGAGTTCATCGATGTATTTGCTGAAGAGGCAGCTAAACTCGACGGCATAGCATTCCTCGGACAGGGCACAATTTATCCGGACATCCTTGAGTCGGATGGAGTAAAGGCCCACCACAATGTCGGCGGACTTCCTGAGGATCTTCAGTTTGAGCTTGTTGAGCCGGTGAAGCTGCTCTATAAGGACGAGGTAAGAGTAGTAGGTTCTGCGCTTGGACTTCCTGACAATATGGTATACAGACAGCCGTTCCCGGGACCTGGCCTCGGTGTAAGATGCACAGGAGCTATCACAAGAGACAGACTCGAGGCTCTCAGAGAAGCCGATGCGATCGTAAGAGAAGAGATCGGCAAGATGGAAAACGTGCCATGGCAGTACTTCGCAGTTATCCCTGACATGCAGTCGACAGGCATTAAGGACGGTAAGAGATACATGGGCTGGCCGGTCATCATCAGAGCCATCAATACAGTCGATGCAGTAACAGCAGAGTCTGTGGAGATCCCTTGGGATATGCTCAGAAGAATGAGAGACCGCATCATTGAAACAGTACCTGGTGTAAACAGAGTGATGTGGGATATCTCCGATAAACCGGTCTCCACAATAGAATTCGAATAGTTGAATCTGGCTTGTCACTTTGCTGAACCCATTGGAATCACTGCGTTACAGCGGCTGGCCAAAAACCCGTGATACTAATTTGATACTAATAATCATCCAAAAACCTACAGACGCCGGAGTGCTACATTTTAAGGTTCCCTTCGGATCATACGGCGTTGCCGTATGGTCGGGAACCTTGATCTTCGGAGGCTAAGATCCTCCGATAACAAGCACTTCGGCGTTTTTTATTGCTCTGAGATATGCGAAGATTCGCACATTTCTCATAAGAACCTGCTGACTGCGGGCAAAATCATTTACGGCGAGGTGACCGATCGTCTCGGCGGATATATCACGACGCTGACATTCTTCACGGCAATATGCATCGTGATCGCATACAGGAAATAGCGAAATCATTTTGATTCAAAGCGCCTGAAAGCTTATAATATTAATTAATAAAAATATACTCAAATCTGAAAATATCTCATGGACAGTAAATTTCTTATAGATGCATTGATATTTTCGGGCAGTGCACTGATGATTGTTAATATCATCCTGTACGTCAGATTTGAACGGTATATACGGCATATGTGGGGAAGCGGAACACAGATCGCCGGGCTGTATGTGCCGATAGTTTTGCTTGTGCTGTTCCTGATAGGGTACACCGTCGTTGGCTTGTTCGGCAAACCGGATATAGTCATGGCGAGCATCCTGTTCGGGGGCAGTGTTTTTGTTTTCATCATAATCAAGGTTCTGCGCAACCTTGCAGAGAGCGTATACAAATCCGAACAGCTCAGGGTAGATCTCATTGCTGCAGAGAGGGCCAGCAGTGCCAAGTCGGTATTCCTTTCCAACATGTCACATGACATAAGGACTCCGCTGAATGCGATCATCGGCTACTCCGCACTCGCCGAGAGCGAATCAGCTGATGAGGATAAGCTGCGTGAATATATTGATAAGATCAACATCGCCGGCAGGCATCTTCTTGACCTTATCAACGATGTTCTGGAGATGAGAAGAATAGAGAGCGGCAGGATGCATCTTGAAGAGGCTCCGGTGGATATAAGCAGCGTGCTTGGTGAGGTGTCATCCGTCTTCGCCGATCAGATGAAGGCCAAAGGTCTTGAGTTCTCGATTGATGCCTCCGGAGTTAAGGACAGATATGTGGTCTGCGACCGCGTCCGCTGCATCAGAGTAATGATGAATCTCATCAGCAACTCCTACAAATTCACACCTGAGGGCGGAAAAGTGAGTGTAATACTTACAGAAGGAAAGCCTGAAGACGGAAGAGCAGATTATGTGCTCAGAGTCAGGGACAATGGAATCGGAATGAGTGAGGAATTTGCTGCCAGAGTGTTTGACTCATTTGAAAGGGAGAGAACATCCACGGTCAGCAATCTACAGGGTACTGGCCTCGGAATGGCCATAACCAAGAACATAGTTGAGATGATGGGCGGCACAATAGAGGTCGAGACAGAGCAGGGCAAAGGCACCGAGTTCACTGTCCGTGTCAACTTTGCGATAGCAGATAAGGATGCAATAAACAAGCCGGTAAAACGGGAATTTGAATGCGACTGCGCCGAAGGCATGAGATTGCTGCTGGCTGAGGACGTTGAGGTCAACCGTGAGATAGCTGTTATGATGCTTACATCGATGGGATTCATGGTAGAGACAGCTACTAACGGAAGAGAAGCCGTAGACATGATCGTAGCTGAAGAGGCGGGATATTATGATGCAGTCTTCATGGATATTCAGATGCCGGTAATGAACGGATACGAAGCAACAGAGATGATCCGCTCATTGTCTGACCCTGATCTTGCGTCGGTACCTATCATTGCAGTTACGGCGAATGCTTTTGCCGAGGACATTCAGAAGGCCTTCGATACAGGCATGAACGGACATATCTCCAAACCTATCAATAAAGACAATATCAGGAAGGTGCTCAAAGAAGTCTTTGAATGCGAGATCTCCTGATATCATCTGGTTCTGGCGCCGCTCGCTTTGAGGCTGAGCTTGCGCTCGTACATGAGTGTGTCAGCCCTCTCGAAGACTGCATGCACATCCTTGTCTTCTGAAGGTATATAGTCCGCTATTCCTGCGGATATGACAACTTTGTCGGAGCCGATATTGGCTTCGATTTTTTTATTGAATTCGCTCATGATCTCATCGCGGTTCTCGTAATCATGTCCGTGAAGGATCACCACGAATTCGTCGCCGCCTATACGGAATACCGGACTGTGCTTGAAGGTCTCGCAAATAAGACGGCTTGCGCTGCGGATATATCCATCGCCGGCCTTATGACCGTAAGTATCATTGATATACTTGAGCCCGTTCAGATCGCATACGACAACAGAGAACTCCGGACGAGGCTTTTCTCCGGACGAAATGTGTTCATCGTACTCACGCTCTGACTCAGTGAATGCTCTCTTATTCTTTACACCTGTCAGAGGATCAGTGTAAGCGATAGCACGCGCATGTCCGAGCTCTTCTTCGCTTTCCTTCTGTCTTCTGTTCATATAAGAGTAATTTGTCAGAAGGATTATGATGGCAAAGGCGAACATTCCGGTTGCGACCACAATCGTTCTGGCGTTGGCGCTGCGGAGCTCGGCGAACTCTTTGTCGATGAACTGCTCATCTGCCTCCCGTGCGACATTCATACCTCCATCGTCGATATAGTACGAGTGGATACTGTTCATTGCATTGTTTGTGGAGCTCATCATTGACTGGCTCATCCATATCAGGGAAATAAGAAGTACGAGCGAGAGGAGAGCTATCCATACGATGAGGGATTTGCCGAATCTTCTCTCGGAATCTCTTCTGAGTATGTTCCTGAAGAATGTGAATCCCAGAATACCCCATGCAACGAAGAGGAAGAATGTTTCCTTCTCGATTGATCCTGCCATGAAGAGGTTAGGGAGCAGGAGATAGATGCCAAAGAGGATCATCAGGATCAGACCTGCGCAGCCTGTGATCTTCTCTGTTCTGTCGTTACGTATGAAAGCGAGCCTTGCGGTTGATGCGGAGACGAGGCTGTATATCAGCGTAGCGCCGATCGTGGTAACGTCAACGATCCAGCCGATGGCTGTTCTTCCGAAGAACGGGACAGGCAGCGAGAGAAGAAGAATGAGCCAGAAGGCCTTGGCAGGGATATGCCTGCTGCTTACCTGAGAGAAACGGCCAGGAATAACTTTATCCTTAGCAAGTGCGTAGAGCAGGCGGCTGAGTGCGATGCTGTTGCCGATGAGGCTGGTCGCGATAAGTCCGAACAGCGCGGTAACGAGCAGCATGATGCCCGCGTTGCCCATATAAGTGTAAGCCGCATAGAAAGCAGGGAGGCCTTCGATGCCGCTGAGATTGCCGATGTCTCTGATGTATTCGAGCCAGCTTGAGTATCTGTCAGGATATGCAGATGCAGACATCAGGAGCACGAAGAGATACAGCACTGTAGCTGTAACTACGGCTGCGGTCATTATTCTGAAAGCCTTGGTTCTTGGGAATGTAAATTCTTCAGACGAGTTGGAGATATTCTCGAAGCCTATGAAAGCCCATGGCGAGATGCAGGCTATATGCACTATCTGCATAAGAGCGTTCTTGTCAGGGATGTAGAGAGGATCGAATCCGGTACCTGATGAGCCGTGACCCGTGATGACGCCAATAAAAGCGGCCGCAATACATGCTGTCAGGGCAACTGCAAAGAAGACCATGACAGATATCGTCAGCCGTCTGCGTCTGGTGCACATGAAGATCGTAATGAGAAGACCTGCAAAAGTGAGCAGGACTTCACCTGCATAGACATCGTATCCGAATATCGTATACATCATGCCTCTCCGGAACACATCTCCGATGAAGTATCTCGCAAACAGAGGCAGTGATGTGGCATTTGCCCAGAGTATCGCCGCATAGATGAGAACCAGGAACCAGGATGTCAGAAAACCATAGTCATAGCCGAAGGTCTCCTTTGCATATGCATAAGCACCGCCGGCATCAGGAAAGGCGTTCATCATATAGTGATAGTTCCTGGCGATGACGAGCATTATAACAGCACCGATAACAAGGCCTGCAATGCTGCCCGCGACTCCTGACTGCGCCAGATATGTATTACTTGTAACTACAAGAGAGCCCCAGCCTATAGCTGTGCCAAGAGAAAGCGCCCAGGCTCCTGTGCGCCCGATATATGGTTTCAGGCCTTGTTCTGTATTTGCAGCTGAAGCCATGAACTATCCTCCGTATCAATAGAAAGCGCAGCCTGCATTGCCGGATTCTCTCATGCGAAGCAGAGCGGTATCGGCGTTTGCAAACAGGTCGTCCTTTGAGCTATGGTTGTCACCGAAGGCGACTCCAACCGACAGAGATACGGCTGGTATTCCGTTCTCAGGTACGGAAAGGATGCTGTTGGCGCTTGCGACTTTGTCTTTGACCACTGAAGCCATCGAGCTGTCCGCCCTGGACATGATGACGGAGAATTCATTGCCGGATATTCTGCATATATAATCTACAGATCTGAAAGACTGTCTCAGAGCATCGGCTATCCTCTTGAGAATAAGATCGGATATCTCTATGCCGTAATCTTTGCGCAGTTCTCTGAAGTCATTTACTAATATGATAAGGACCGCAATATGATCGTGATCTGCGTCATGATAGAGCATGTCATAAGCACTTGCGTTGTAGAGTCCTGTTACAGGATCGTGCAGAGCGTCATATGCAAAGCGGTCGTGCTTGCGGGCGTACCTGCGTTCCTGACGGTATTTGCGGAAATCTGAAATATACGAAGCGGCTGTATATCCTGCACCTCTGTCCGAAGAGCGGCGCTTTGACATGAATGGCTCAAATTCAGTTGCCGGAAGAGGCCTTGAGAAATAATATCCCTGAACAATATCGCAGCCCATAGCCTTCAGCGTCATCAGCTGCTCAGCATTCTCTACACCCTCGGCGATTGTCGGTACTCCGAGTGATTCTGAAATGTCGAGAATGACCTCAAGCATGCGGGTGTCCTTACGCTCACTGAAAGCTGCGCGGATGAACTGCATATCGAGCTTGAGAGCGTCGATAGGCAGGCTTGTAAGCATGTTGAGCGATGAATAACCTGTTCCGAAGTCATCCATCTCAATACAGAAACCGAGCTCTCTCAGCTTGTCTACTGTGCGGATAATCTGCTCGGAGTCTTCCACATATGCAGATTCAGTTATCTCGAGATACATATCGGCAGCCGAAATCGAGAACTCTTCAAGAATGTTTTCGAATGTGCTTACAATATCAGTTCCGAATATATCTACCCTGGATACATTGACAGATACAGGCACGAAGAAACCAAGTCTGGATTTCCAGTCACGGATCTGTGCTGCAACTTCTCTCCAGACATAATTATCGAGATCCCTTATGAGTCCGTTCTCCTCGAATAGTGGTATGAAATCTCCCGGGCTGACCATGCCAAGCTCAGGGTGCTGCCAGCGGACAAGAGCTTCGGCACTTGAGAGGACCGGTTCGTCAGCAAGTATGTTGAACTTAGGCTGATAATAGACCTTGAACTGGTGCTGGTCGAGCGCCTGGACAAAGTCATCGAGCAGCTGTGCGTGGAACAGTTCGCCTGAGTGCATGGACTGATCGTAGATGGAGATGCTCCTTGCAGAGTTGATCCTTACTGTATCAGCAGCCATCTTAGCGCGGTCGAATCTGCGCTCGATATCGATCTCGCGATCTACATTGGAATAGACACCCATCCTGAGCCTTACAAGGGAATCCGAGAGTTCGCTCTCAGAAATTCCTCTGTTGGCAGCATCAATAATATCCGAATAGTCTGTCCTGTGCGGGCAGTAGATCATGAAGGTGTCGGCTTCACGTCGAGAGACGATACCTCCATCGTCTGTTACCATATTGCGGACAAGATCACCGATTTTCTTGAGAACCTCATCACCATAGAGCTTGCCGTGGCGTTCGTTGATCATATGGAAATGGTTGATATCTATGATGATGGCATCCATTTCCAGATCTCTGTGATGCAGATCATACTGCTCTGCGTAGTAATAGAAGAATTCTTTATTATAAAGCCCGGTCAGATGATCGCGCTCTGTGTCTCTGATGGTATTACGGTCTTCGTATAACTCTATCGTACGCTGGACTCTGGCGTGAATGACTTTTGATTCAGGGTAAGGCTTCGGTATGAAGTCTATGGCTCCCATATTGAGGCACTCAACCTCAGCCTGCTTGTCCGATGTCGTAACGATAACAGGCAGGTTCTTCATGCGCTCGTCGTCTTTGATGATCTTCAGCACATCCAGACCGTGGATACCGGGCATGATGAGATCGAGAAGTACAAGACTGAAAGATGCATACTCACTTCTCAGTATCTCGATGGCTTCTTCTCCGGAGGCTGCAAATACAGGCTCATATACATCTTCAAGTATGACCCCTAGTATTTCGCGGTTGGCCTGCTCGTCGTCAATGATGAGGATGCGGCGCTTGCCGTTCGATGAGTGGAACTTTACATGATCTACTGGCATGAACAATAATCCTTTCCGTTATACGAGATAATACTCCATTTACAGTATATCATCGCACTCAGAGTACGCGCAATTGGAGACAGGCCGCAGAAGAACAAAATCGTTGAAAGTTCTTCTTGGAAATTATTCAGATTGACATTAATTATCGGAAGAAGCATTATCAAACGACAGTTTTGCTGTTACAATTAATGATATATGAAAGAGAAGAGAATATTCGAAAGATATAATGGACTCAAGCTCGGATGGCCATGATGTGACCGGAGAGTTCGCAGTATCCTATGTAGGTGGTGCACTCACGATCACAGAGAAGCCAGCTGAAGAGGCTCCAGAAGCACCGGCAGCAACCGGCGGCGATGATGAAGACGGCGGTGATGACGGCGATAACGGCGGAGGCGGACAGCCTGCAGATACAGGCGCAGCAGACGAGACCGGAGCTGCAGACCAGACAGAGGCAGATACCGCATCCGTTGAGGATACCGGCATACCGTATGCCAGCGCACCATCAGGCTACTGGGCTCTCATGAACCTGATCATGGCAGTTCTGTCAGTCATCCTTGCACTTATCAACGGCATCAGATGGCTGTTCGGCAGGAAGAAGGACGATGAGGATGAAGAAGAATCCCAGACTGCTAATGCAGATGCTGAAGACGAATCAGATTCGAAGAAGCACAGAGGATCTGCAGTAATCGCAGCGATAGTACTTGCAATAGTATCTGTGGTAGCATTCTTCCTCACTGAGGATATGTCCAACACCATGGCATACTTCGATAAGTACACGATACTGATGGCAGTACTTCTCATCGGAACCCTGATAACCAACCTGTTTGGCAAGAAGAAATCAGACGATCCTGACGATTCTTCAGAAGAATAGAGCCTATACAGAAGCTTAATAATAAAGACGCCGGAGCACTTCACAGTTAAGTGCTCCGGTGTTTTACTTTGATGCAGGTTTTCGGTCGCAATCCTGCCGTCCATGGACAGCAACATAGCCGCAATTATAGTAATTGCGAGGGGCTGCGGCCCGATCACATTTTATCTCAAAGGGATACCATGCTCTGTGGTATAATAAAAAAAATACTATTATTAAAAATGGGTTGCGGGCACTTCTTTTTTTATTTTGCATAAGTAAGGAGAGCTTGAGTATGAAGAGTTTAAAAAGGTTCCTAACTGTAATCGTTTTGATGGCAGTGGTATTTATATGTATGCCTGTTATAGACGGGCAGGTTTACGCTGCATCAAAGAAGAAGCCGGAGGCGCCGAAGAACTTATCGGCAAAAGAAGTTACTACTGTCGCTGATGATTACAAGATTGTCGTTGTCAAGTGGAGCAAGGCAAAGGGTGCCAAAAAGTATGAGGCGGCCATACGTTCAGCGGATAAAAAGTGGGTCAAGATCAAGACTGTAAAAAAGAATGCAAAAAACAGGAAGAAGTATACAAAGCCTAATAAGTACAAGGTAGTTGCCAAGGGAAAGAAGTATAAAGTATATCAGTATCAATACAAGTACTCGAAGATGGGGACTACCAGTCAGCAATCATTCAGATTCATGGAAGCTCCCGGCTGGGAGGACCTTCAGGGTGATACCACATACATATTTGCCATAAGAAGTGTCAACGGGAAAAAACACAGCGCGTGGAAAACAGTCTCGCTGAAGACCAGTCTCCCTGCATGGGATAATAAAAAACTTACCTCTCCGGGGGAAAGCCTGAAAATGACTGTAAATGGACAGACTTATACGCTGACTGTAGGAAAACAATGCACTCTTCCGGTACCTGCTCCTAAGAAAGGCACAATTGAAGCAAAGTCGTTTACGATCGTGCCTAGTGAGATCGAATACACTTTGCAGCGTGACAACAGCGGTAACCAGGAGGATTTCACCTTAAGAGGAAAAACGCCAGACGGCTACAATGCGTGGTACAGGATCACCATTGACAGCGGAGTTTGTGAGTCTGTTGGTTATTCATATGGATCCGGCAGCGGATATGAACTTGAGGGCTTAGGATACGGTCCGGGATACATGGGGAAACGTTATACTGTCACAGAGTCCGGTGTGACAGTGGCGTGGACTGCTGACGGGACAGAGCCTGATCCGGGACAGGCTGATAAGTCGGTAAAAGGTAACGAATACCCATTCGGTCAGGTCACATCAAACTCGGTTCCATATAATGACAGCGTGCAGGTGCGCGGGACCGCTACTTATGGCAGCGGAAGCACCACGATCTGGGGAGAATTAAAAAAAGCACTGTTCAACAAGTGTGAATGGGTCAGAATATACAGGGAAAATAATGTAGTTGAGGAATATTTCAATTATGAAGGTTATTATCAGTGATATGTGAAGATGTGAAGAACCGCATCAGAAGAACCCGTTGGGATACCAACGGGTCAGACTGTAGACAAAGTCCTTTCTCCACTATGTGGAGGGAGGGCTTTTCTAGTAGCAAAAAACAAGAACGGCAATCAAAAAACAAGATTCGGGATCTCGCCATAGTATAATCGAAGTAGAAAGGAGATCTTGAAATGCTTTCAAAGTCCAAGGAAAACAACACATCACAGATGCAGATCGTTTCAGTGGAACAGCTGGTACCGGAAGATCATCTGCTCAGAAAAATAGAAGCTGCGATAGATTTCAGTTTCATATACGATCTGGTAGAAGACAGATATAGTCAGGACAACGGTCGTCCCAGTATAGACCCGGTCACATTAATAAAGATCCCGATCATCCAATACATGTACGGAATAAAGAGTATGCGGCAGACGATCAAAGAAATCGAAGTCAATGTTGCATACAGGTGGTTCCTTGGACTGGACTTCTATGACAAGGTCCCGCATTTCAGCACCTTTGGAAAGAATTACAAAAGGCG
>JBGUVT010000165.1:0-17464 GCA_045220485.1 Anaerovoracaceae bacterium
GACACTGGTCAACATGACGGAATAGAGGCAGGTCTTATCCAGAGAGTCACTGCTCTCAATATGTTCCTCAGGGACATTTACGGCGAAAAGAAAATAGTAAAGGACGGTGTGATACCTCCGGAATTCATCTTTTCATCATCAGGCTATCTCGCGGCATGCGAGGGACTTGAAACACCAAAGGGTATAGCATCACATATCTCGGGCATTGATCTGGTTCAGGGCAAGGACGGCAAATGGTATATACTTGAAGACAATCTCCGCATACCATCGGGTGCTTCATATCCTCTTATAGCACGAGACCTGTGCAGGCAGGCAAGCCCGAGCACTTTTGCCCATATTCCGGTCGCAGATAACCGCAATTATGCGAAGATGCTGCGCGACACAATGGACTATGTAAATACAGGCGGACTCAATGTCATCCTGACTCCGGGCAGATACAATGCAGCTTTCTTCGAACACTCATATCTCGCAGAGAAAACAGGTGCTGTCCTTGTGTATAACACAGATCTTACAGTCGAAGACGACAAAGTCTACCTGAAGTCAGCAGCTGGCAATCAGAGAGTTGGAGCTGTCTACCGCAGGACTTCCGATGAGTTATATCAACTTAAGAAGAAAACCGGAATTGAAAGAATGTGCTGCTGAATGGTTTCATATCAAGTGGGGCGTCCCCAAGGCAGCATATCTTGAGTGTATGGAGAACTATCTGAACGGGTCTACAGAATACGGCTGGTACTTATGCCTGGACAACGAACAGATCATTGGCGGGCTTGGCGTAATAGAGAATGTATATACTACACAGATAAACTGGTCAAAAGAAGATGAATGAGAAAACGATTATTGAAAACATGATCCGCTGGGCGGAAGACAGGCTCGGGGAAACCGGATATTCGGGATGGTGCCTCTCTTATATAGAGGACGCCCTGGAAATCAGTAACGATATCGAGATCTTCGGCGGAGATTCCGCGAAAGAATCCGCCGAGCTCTATGCCGATGCCATGCGGCATGGAGATCCTGAACGAGGTGCGTTTGTCTTTTACGACTGCCTTTGCCCGAGCGAGGAAGGACCGGTCAACTGGGGACACTGCGGCATCAGCCTTGGGTACGGTACAGTGATCCACGCCTGGGATAAAGTAAGGATAGACAACTACCTTGATATTGAGCGTATGACAGCTCTCACCGGCGATCATCCGCATTACATCGGTTGGGTTCCGGTTGAGCGGGTTTTATTACAAAAGCCGGTCAGCAATGCCGAAAAGCAATGAGCAGAAGGCGAACAGACGGTAAAAAGGAGATAGAATAGATGAGACAATTAATAAAGCAATATTGGCCGATTCCGGCCATATATATATTATGGGTAATAGTATTTGCTGCTTTTCAGCACTTGCCAATGGAATCTACAGGTGATGTTATCAGTATCGGATTACTGTATTTCCTCATAGTTACCCCGGTAACAGCAGCAATATTATGTTTCTATTATGGATACAAAGATGAAAACAAATACAAATGGGGATTGCCTGTATTATGCGGTATAACAGAAATAGTTATTCTTGCTACAAGTTCCAGGAGTTTGGATCCGTATCTTATCCTACTTGGGATAATAACAGCTATACCGGCGCTGGCAGGCATGGTTCTTGGAATTATTGTTAAGAAGACCGTTACACGCAATAAACAAAGCAAAGCCCAGAAAGCTGATATTAATATTCAAGGATCTGATGCAATGATCGAAAAATAAATTCCAGGTTTTCTAAACGAAAAAAGAGATACAGCGATCGAAGAGAGCTTCATAAGCTGGATCTCTTTTCATATGGCCTTTTGCGAAATCATTCTTTGTTCATTTTCTTATTATAATCAGGATCAGTCCGGTACTTATAGTTTAGAAAACACGCGCCTACTCTCATCGAATTCAGAAGCGTCACAATATCAGATATGGTCAGAGAGTTATCTTCGTCATCTATGATCCAGTTCTGAGCTGCGATAATATGCATTTCTACCATAATCTTCAAAAAGTGTGAACGCATTTCATCATTCTTGAAACCGTCGGAGTCCATAGAACGGCCGATACATGCCTCCATGGCCTGTTTTAAACTCTTAGTGAAATAAGCATCTCCTTTATCACGATCAAGCAGGGCTAAGATCGCCTTTTTGTTATTAGATATAAAATCAAACCATGTAGTAAAAACAGGAGGAGGGCTATAATCGAACTTTTCTATGAAGACACTTTCCGGTATCCTGGAAAAACTGATGTGAATGACCTTGTTATAACGCTGGATGAGATCTTCAAGAAGCGAAGTTTCCAAATCACTTATCAGGGTGAATATATCACTGTAATACTGATAAAAAGTACTTCTTGTAATTGAACAACTGTCGCACAATTCTTTGACGGTTATCTTGTCCCATTTTTTTGTTGTCATCAAATCAATATAGGTATCTACGATTTTGAGTCTTGTTTTTTCTGATTTATTGAGCTTGCGTGTTCCAGTTTTGTTCGACATGGCTTGAGCCTCTCTTATAAACTATTAGCCTCTATTTGTTCCAGTGCGTCTGTTGCTGATAATCTGAATAACTACTCTTTTTCTATAAAAATATTACACCCTAAGTAGCGAAAAAAATCGGACACATAATTTGAGAATGTGCTTTTTATGCGATAAAAGTTGTTATAATTTTGTGAATATGGAACCATATGCTTAAATAAGCGAAATAGGTTTCCAGCTGTTCTGCAGCAGCAATAATGCTGCTGAATATGGCAAAATGCTGATGATTTGGTATACTTTTGATAGGAGTAAGTACTGACAGAAAAAGATAAGGAAAGGAAAAAATGGGGAAACTTGTAAGCGGATTTCATCATATTGCGCTGAAATGCAATGGGATGAGCGATTTTGACAGGACCGTTCAGTTCTATAAAGATGTTCTGGGAATGGATGTCGTTCGTTGCTGGGGTGAGGGCTCAGAATCAGGGATCATGCTTGATACCGGCGATGGATCCCTGATGGAAATATTTGCTGATGCGGAGGATATTCTTCCACAGGGAGCTATCCGTCACTTTGCGCTCAGAACCGCAAATGTGGATGCCGTTGTAAAGGCTGTACGGGAAGCAGGATATGAAATCACTATGGAACCTAATGACATCATTATTCCTTCGGAAGTGCCGTTTCCGGCGAGGATAGCTTTTGCTATCGGTCCGGTAGGAGAGGAGATCGAATTTTTCTGCGAAAAATAGTTTTATGAGATCATTGATGGACAGTCTTTGACTATGATTATTACCGGGAGGAAGGGTGAAATGAAAGAAACAGTAAAAGATATTATTAACCGCAGAAGCGTCAATAAGTATCAGGCTAAGCAGATAACTGATGAAGAGCTGATGCAGGTGCTGGAGGCAGGTATGAACGCTCCGTCCGGCGGAAACAAGCAGACCGCGATCTTCATAGTTGTGCAGGACCGGGAGTGGATAGACAAATTGTGCGTGCTCAACGCTAAGATCGCAGGAGCTCCTGACGGCTGGGATGTATTCTACGGTGCGCCAACGCTCATCGTAGTGGCGGCAGAGCCTACTGACAACGCTGTAAAAGACGGATCCCTTGCTATAGGAAACATGCTGAATGCCGCATACGCGCTAGGCCTTGGCGGGAGATGGATCAACCGCGCGGAAGGTATGCTTGAAGATGAGCTCGGCAAAGCTCTTCTGCGTGAAGCCGGATATGAAGGGGAATATGTAGGCGTCGGAAATGTTATCCTCGGGTATCCTGAGGGTGGCTTTCCTGCACCGATCGAACACAAGAAGGATTATTACAAGATTATCCGCTGATATGACAGCGGATAAGAACATCGATCAGAAGAATTCTGCATAATCTCCCAGTATTTCGGGGTGATTGCGCAAGGACTCTGCATCAGTAATGGTGCGTATCACATGTGCCGGAACGCCTGCAGCGAAGGTGTTATCCGGCACATCTTTTGTTATGACGGAGCCGGCGCCTATTACGCAGCCGTTGCCGATCGTTACGCCCGGACAAACAGTAACATTTGCGCCGAACCAGCAATCGTCTCCGATCGTAACGGGTCTGGCGTAGCAGAAGCCTCTGCGTGAACCGTTAGGCAGCTCTTTTTTGCTTCGCTCAGACGCAAGCATAGGATGAAGAGGTGTTCCGATATAAAGGCCGGGACCGAAATTATTATTATTGCCTATAGTTACCAAAGTATCATCCTGAATCGTTGTATTGAAATTGAAAAAATTATCATGACCAATCCGTGTATGTGTACCGTAATGTATATAGATCGGTCCCTGCATGAAGCTTCCTTCACCGAATTCACAGAATATCTCGTCAAGGATAGCCTGACGCTTTTCTGTTTCATCCTCATGCAATTTATTATAGTCTACGCTCAGATTATGGGTCCTGAGTTTGATTCTGACCAGTTCGGGATCTCCCGGAGTATATACCATACCGGCAAATATTTTTCTTTCTTCTTCACACATTCCGGTCTCTTCCTTTCAATAATAAGCAGTGGATTATATATGCTGTCATGTTCAGTATTCGGCCTTGAACGGGCAGTCGGCCATCGATTCTCTGGTCTGCGCGGATATCTCTTCGAGAATTCTGAGAAACTCGTCGACTTCAGCGTCTGTATTATAGATCCCGAAGCTGACACGGATCATGCCAGGGGTATTTGCATCGGTACACCTGATGAAACCGCGGATGTCTTCTTCCGGAATATCCATAAGTCTCCATACATACGGATGAGCGCAGAAAGCGCCTCTTCTGGTGGCGATGCCGCCGTTTTTTGCAAGATTCTCAGCCAGAACATATGAGTTGATATCCGTAAAATTGAAAGATACAACTCCTACTCTGTCGCTTAAATCATCAGTATCTCCGTATATAACAATATTGTCAAATCGCTTAAGCCCGGCTATCAGCCTGCCTGTCAATGACCGGTCATGCTCGGCGATGCTGTCAAATCCGATCTCAGTGAGAACATCGATGGCTTTGCCCAGCCCGACTGCGCCCGGATAGTTAGGTGAACCTGCTTCATAAACAGCCGGCGCCTTTTGATATCTTACCCAGTCATCTGCAACGATCATCACTGTGCCGCCGCCATAGAACTCCGGGATATGATCGTCCAGGACCGACTTTAAACCGATGACCGCGCCGCCCCCGAAAGGGGAGTACATTTTGTGAGAAGAGAAAACGAAAAAATCAATGTTTTCTTCCGGAGATGCTCCCTGCAGGCATACTTTTCTGTGGGCAACGATCTGGGCGCCATCGACTATGATCTGAGCGCCGTACCGGTGGGCGAGAGCGGCTGCGCGATGGATATCAGTGACAAATCCTGTAACGTTTGATGCCGCTGTGATGCAAAGGTATTTCACATCATGAGTCTTTAGCTGATCCTCGACAGAACCGTAATCGATACGGCCTTGCTCATTTGTATCTGCATAGATCACTCTGCACCTTTCGCGCCAGGTCAGATCATTGGAATGGTGTTCCATTCGTGTAGCAAGAACCAGATCGTTCCGGTCTGTGATGAGCGCAGAAGCCAGTTTGTTAAGTCCGTCAGTAGTACTGCTGACAAAGAAACATGTATATTCTTCAGGATCCGCGCAGGTGAAATCCAGGACCTTGCGCCTTGTGCTTTCATATATATCAGTTGAATGATCGGATTTCAGGGAGAATCCTCTTCCAATGGAACCGTATCCGGCGAGTTTATCAGCGATCTCATCCATCACAGGAGCAAGAGCAAGCGTTGTCGCTGCATTATCAAAGCAGATCAGAGGTTTGACTGTGCCGTCACTTAGTTCAACTGGTTCGTTCAGACCGTATATATAGTTACGGATATTGTCTGTTGTTATACCCATTCATGTTCTCCATATGCCAAAAAAGGGGCGTCCGCACTTATATAATGCGGACGCCCGGTCATTGACAGCTTACAGTTCTTCCTCAACAAGATCCACAAGATCGCCTATCGTCTTGCATGCGCTGGCATCTGCAAGCATGAGTACAGCATCAAGCTCGTTTTCGATCTCGGAAACGAGAGCTACCATCTGTACCGATGCACCGCCAAGATCATCCTTGAATGATGTTTCCATTGACAGGTCGCCTGCGTTTTTCTTGTAAGACATTGCTACCATCTCGAGGATCTGAGCTTCAAGTTCTTTTCTATCCATTTTTCACTCCTTTGCTGATTGATTTATATAATGATTATATGTTTTACCGTATTGGACTTTCAGTGCCGCAGCTATTCATCCAGCTCGAATATAACGGTTTTGAATCCGGCGTCTCTGTCAATTATCACCGCGTGACAGTCGACCGGGAGTTTTGCACTAAGCTCCGCTCTGTTTTTTCTGGTGATACCTTTGATCACAGCATTGAGCCGCGCTCCTTCTTCAAGCTCAACTTCACCGTAAGCGAATTTGCCGATCTTCTTGTATTCCGGTTTGGTTGAAAGCGCTGCAGGCAGAACGATGGAGTGGACTTTAGCCTTGCCGCTTATTTCATACCACTCGGTCTCATAATTACCGCACTTATTGCAGGCATATACAGGAGGGAACTCTACGTTGCCGCACTTAGGGCACTTACGTCCCATGATCTTTCCTTCTTCAAGCTTCAGATAGAAGGTCTCTACTACTTTTTCAAGTTTAATAGCCATGATTAGTTTTCCTCCTGTTATTCTACAGCGAGCGCAGTATTACAGCCGCTACATTCTGGGCGCCGCCATATCCGCGCAGCATTACTGTCTTCGGATCCACCTTTACCTGCCTGTCTCCGCATTCATGCCATAACTGCTTGCATGCTTCATAAACATCAGCCAGTCCTGATGCGGCATGAGCGTGACCGAATGAAGTACGGCCTCCGTTTGTGTTGATCGGTCTGTCACCGTCCCATGCTGTCCGCCCGTCACAAATATACTTCCAGCCTTCGCCGTATGGGAGATATCCGGCGATCTCAGCTGATACGAGATGCGATGTGATAATGAAGTCGTTCGCGTAGAAGAGATCCAGGTCTTCTCCTGACAGACCGGTGAGTTCATAAACCTGCCTTACGGCTTCTTCAGTAGCACGTACTTCGAAGTGAGGTGTCGTCGCCTCGCATGCGGCACTGCCGATCCCGAGCACCTCGATAGGTGTATGCTTGAGATTTTTTGCTATTTCAGGGATCTTCTCTGTCGCACAAAGTATGGCAGCAGCGGCACCGTCGCACTTTAACTCCACACCGCCGGCACGCAGGAAATCACCCATCTTCGGATTGTATGGAGAATTCATATATTCATCGAGAGTCATGCCTGCTTCTTCAGCAAGAGACTCGTAGGTACGTCTTTCAATAGCCAGCGGGTTTTTGGATGCGTTTCTTCTGTTGTTGATGCACATCCAGTTAAGGGTGTTGTTCATCTGTTCCGCTGTTATCCCACGGGTGCGGACATACCATTCTGCCGCGTCATCGTAGATGAGCTCCTGACCGGCCATGAGGCTTCTTGTATAAACGCGGTCATAAAGCCATGATGTCGTTCTGAGGAATTGCTCCATCGTGAACTTATCGCGCTTGTAAGGATGCTTCGGAGTGTCAACTCTGTCTGCAGGTGAAGGGGCACTGTCTCCGAACTCCACCGCTGCTGTCAGAACGCAGTCGTACTTACCCGAAGCGATGGCATTGACAGCCTGCTCAATAGCAAGATAGCCTGTGCAGCATGCCTCAGAGTGATGGATCGACCCTTTTCCCTTCATGCCGAACCAGTTAGCGATCTGGACGTTAGGTGTCAGATAGTTGCAGCCGTTAAGAGGGCTTGCACATCCGTGAAAATAGAAGTCCACGTCCTGAGGGTTGACACTGGCGTCTTCCATGGCTTTCAGTGCTGCATATCCGAACATTTCACCTTCTGTAAGTCCGTCCGTCTCCGGATTATCAACAGTATACATGAACGGTGTACAGCCAACTCCTATGATGGACACACTTCTGCTGTATTTTCCTAATTTGTTCATTGTTTTCCTCCATGCAGGTGCGAAAAAACCCGAGGGTTAAACACCCCCGGGATCATGTATGGCAAATAAGGTGTTATTTCCAGACCGGTTTATATTTAGCGAACTCCTTCTTCTTTTCGTCGAGGAAGTCTTTCTTCTCCATGATGATTGGGATGCAGATCCTCATCATCTCGCCGATCTCTGCGTGGTGTTCATTCAGACCTATAATAGTGTTCCTTGCACGTGCTATCTCTTCAGGTGAGAATGATACCTTGAGTTTTCCGTCTTCAAGGGTCAATTTGCCCTTGCTGCCGCAAACAGCACAGGTTACGGTATCTGTTCCGTCCACTGTCATCAGGTTGAGGTGGCAGGTCGGGCAGGTTCCTTCTTCACCAAACCATGTGGTCTCTTCATAAGGAACTCCCAGATTGTTTGCAAGATTCTCACCGAGCTTGAATACGTCTTCCATCATCGGAGGATCAAGGAACGGGCTGGTCTTGCGGCCCTGATCGTTAGCATTGATCTGACCTACGACTTTCATAGCCTGCGAGCAGCTGAACAGGTGCATCATTGGGAGACCCATTCCTGTCCAGTCAGGTGTCCACGCGCCGCCTACACAGACGAAGCTTACCCAGCGATCTTTAAAGTAACGCTCATCAAGAAGAGGGCGTCCGTCTGCTTTGCGCTTCTCCTGCTCATCGATCATAGCTGCGCGGTCATGTGCAGCGCCAAAACGGTCTGTAATATTCTTGAGCTGGCCTACGATACCTACTGAATATACAGGAGCTGCAATAAGTATGCCATCCGCATCGAGTATCTTATCCTCAAGAGCAAGATAATCGTCTTTGATGATGCACTTAATCTTCCCGTCAGGTGCTTTACTGCACGCTCCGCATCCGCGGCACTGACCGATATCGAGAGTTACAGTGTTAATAAATTCTACTTCTATGTCTTTACCTGCAGCCTTAGCTGCTGCTTCAACACCCATCAGAGCCTGTCTGCAATAAGTATCACAGCGCTCATTTTTACGTCCCATGGAAATGCCGAGTACTTTCATACTAACCTCCTCTTCTTTTGAAATAACAACTTATTTGATTACTCCGAAGTGGAAAACCTCCGAAAAAAGGGCATATTATCTATGTCAATTTGAATTATAGAGTCAACTAATATGCAATGTCAAAGCAAACAAAAAGAAACAAAAAACAAACTTCTGAAAATCATACACATTCGCTGAAAGTGTATAATTTTCAAGGAAAGCACGCATTTTTTTATAAGGAAAAATTGTCCTTTTGTGGTTTTCTTCAGCGCAGATGATTGAAATGAAATGCGGTCTTATTTTAGAATTACTATAGTGATCTCTAACTTGTTGTTTTGAAAGGAGTGTGATATGAAATTTGGACTTTTAACAGCTATTCTGGAAGGTACAACGTTTGAAGAAGCAGTTGACTTTGCATCAGATAACGGACTGGAGTGCCTGGAGGTTGCCTGTTGGCCGAATACCGGCGGAGCAAAGAGACGCTATGCAGGTGTATGTCATATCGACGCTGAAGCGCTTACTCCTGAAAAGGCAGAGTATTATACAGAGTACTGCAGTAAGCGCGGTGTAGTGATTTCTTCGCTCGGATATTACCCAAACACACTCGACCCGGATGATGACAGGAGAAAGACTTATATCGACCATATATATGCGCTCATCGATGCGTCAGCAATGCTTGGTGTGAATATGGTCACGACGTTCCTCGGACGCGATCCTAAGAAAACTGTCGAGGACAATTTGGAACTCGTTAAGGAGGTCTGGCCGCCTATTCTTGACTATGCGAAGACCAAGGGTGTCAGGATCGCCATCGAGAACTGTCCTATGCTGTTCACTAAAGACGAGTGGCCGGGCGGACAGAACCTTATGACTTCGCCATCCAACTGGAGGAAAATCTTCGAAATACTTCCTTATGATAATTTCGGGATCAACTATGATCCGTCACATTTCGTCTGGCAGCAGATCGACTACATCAAACCGCTCTATGAATTCAAAGATAAGATATTTCATGTCCACTATAAGGATATAAAGATCTATCAGGACAAGCTGGCTGATGTGGGAGTTATGGCATATCCGCTTGAGTATATGAGCCCTAAACTTCCGGGCCTCGGTGATGTTGACTGGGGGAAATATGTATCAGCGCTTACAGACATAGGATACAATGGGAACTCTGTCATAGAAGTCGAGGATAAATCCTTCGAAGGTTCACTCGACGATGCCAAGAGAGCAGTCCTTCTGAGTGCTAAATACCTCAGGAATTTCGTAGGATAAGAGTCCCGCCGCATGAGAGAATAATCGATCTATCTGGGAAGAAAGGAGTACTGATAGTGTACAGCTATGAGAAAAAAGGTCCGAAGAGGGGAGTAGCTCTCTATAGCTATTCAGCTGAATTCGGACTGACAAAGACATTGGAAGACTGCTTCGAGGATGTTCATGATATGGGTGCTCACGGCATAGAGATTCTTGCCAATACACATATTGAAAATTATCCTTATCCGACTGAAGAGTGGGTGGAAGAATGGTTCAGACTGTGTGACAAATACGAAGTCGTTCCGGTGGAATACGGAAACTGGATTGATTCGCATGTCCTTGGAGACCGTGACCTTACGACAGAGGAATCCGTAGAGATGCTCAAGAGAGATATCCGTCTCGCACACAGGCTTGGCTTTACAGTCATGAGAACGAAGATGCCGGTCATCAACGATCTGCTTGAGCCGGTCGAGAACTGGAGAGAGATCATAAAGGGCGCGCTGCCTCTGGCAGAAGAACTCGATATCAGGATGTGCCCTGAGATCCATACTCCATCCAATCTCAAGGGCAAGCTTGTTACGGACTTTGTTGATTTTATAAAGGAAACCGGAACCAAACACTTTGGCCTCAATATTGATTTTTCTGTTTTCAGGACAGAATTCAAGGAAGGAGAGTGGGTGGATCCTAACTATACTCCTAACGTGCCTGAAGACATCATACCGCTTCTCCCTTATGTTTACTGCTGTCATGCAAAGTTTATAAACATGAGCGATGACTTTGAGGAAACAACGATCCCGTACCCTGAGATCATCAAAGTTATGACAGAAAATGGATATAACGGATATCTGCTGAGTGAATATGAAGGTGCAGACAAGTATGATCCGGGTTATGAAGTAGGGCAGACCCTTAGAAAACAGCACATCATGATGAAGAATCTGATCGGAGATTAGGGAGAGGAGGTGCAGCATGGAAAGACAGGTAATTCAATCAGTTGGATTCAGGAATACCAAAGATGACAATGGAAATGTCACGGGTTTTCAGTTCAAAGTCAGACTCCCTTACTACAGGGGCATATTCCTCTCGCAGATACGTCCAGGCACACTCTTTATTGACGGAAAGAGAGTAGACAAGGAAAACATCAAATGGCAGATCAATGGTGAGACTTTCACTAATGAGGAGATGAGTTCGGATTTCCATACACACTGGAGTGTGACCAGACCTGCTGTTCTCAAGGTGGATTATCCCGGAGGGCTTGAGCAGGGTTACCATGACCTTAAGTACGGGTTCTGTTTCACTTCCTCGTATATGCCGCCAATAATCCAGGCCCATCTTGATCCTGATGAAGAGAGCATGGTATTCATGCCGGAATTCGGACATCACGTCAATGAGAGGAGACTGCTTATAGTCTGATGCCGTCAGGCTGAATTGCGTTTCTTTAATTAAGTATGCTCTGAAAGGCAGTAACAATAGATTTATAAAAATGATCAGTAAAAGATCCGTTATCGGATATTTTAGAAAGGGGTTTAAAAATGAGCAAAAAACTACCAGTAGGAATTCAGGTGTACGGTCTCAGAGATCTTCTTGAGAATACACCTGAGAATTTCAAAAATGTGATGCAGCAGGTCAAGGATCTTGGCTATGACGGTGTTGAGCTTGCCGGACTGTATGGCCTGACACCTGAATATGTCAAGGAAGTCCTCGATGAGGTCGGACTTGTTCCTATCAGTGCACATGTGGCTTTCGCGGAGATGATGGAAGATCTTGATACTATTATCGCAGACTACAGCAAGATCGGAGTCAAATTCCTCGTCATGCCTTATATGGCCGAGGAATACCGCCCTGTCAACCCTGAAGGCTTTCAGAAGTTCCTTCCGATGCTGAATGAAGTCGGTAAGAAGATTCATGACGCAGGCATGACTTTCCTTTATCACAATCATGATTTCGAATTCGTTAAGATGGATGATGGTGAATGGGGATATGACAAGATGTTCGCAGCGATACCTCATGACAACCTGATGCCTGAGCTCGATACATGCTGGTGCGATGTAGCTACAGGAGATGCCCCTGGATTCATCAAGAAGTACGCAGGCCGTATCCCTGTTATCCACCTGAAGGATTACATCAAAAAAGGTGAGGTCAAGAACATGTATAAACTGATCGGCATCGATACTGAAGAGGAAGAAGGAGATACCGGTTATTTCGGACTCCGTCCTGTAGGTTTCGGACAGATGATCTGGGAGCCTGTTCTTGAGGCAGGACTTGAAGCAGGTTCTGAGTGGGTCATCGTAGAGCAGGATGAGCACTATGAAGTGGATCCGCTTGAGTGTGCGAGACGCAGCCGCGAGTATCTGAAGATCCTCGGCTGGTAGTATTATCGATCTGATATCTAATAATGTTAAAGCGCTATTGCAGAATAAAAATAAGGAGAAAAAATGAAAGAACTTAGAATTGCCATCATCGGCTGCGGAATGATCTCGCACAGACACATGACCGTTATCGAGAATCTTAACAAGCGCGGACATAACCTTAAGGTAGTCGCTGCAGCTGAGATCAAGAAGGACAGACTCGAGGCATGGGGCAAACAGTACGGCCTTGATGAGAAGGATCTGTATCAGGATTTCCGTGAAATGCTCAAGAGGGATGATATCGACGAGGTCGAGGTCTGTGTACACAACAACCTCCATACGTCTGTTGCGACAGCTGTAATGGCTGCAGGCTTCCCTTGCTACTCAGAGAAACCTATGGCAGCAAGCTATGCTGACGCTAAGATCCTCTATGACGCACAGAAGAAGTACGGACAGAAGCTTGCTATCCAGATCAGCTCGATCTACAATCCACAGACACGTATCGCTAAGGAAATGATCGAACAGGGCAAGCTCGGCAAAATCTATCATGTAAGAAATGTAGGACACAGACGTCAGGGCCGTCCGGGATATGATATGCCGTTCTTCAGCCAGGACTTCATTGATCCTGTTATCGGCGTTCACGGACCGCTGTTCGACCTCGGTATCTATCACCTCGCTCAGCTGCTCTATGTACTCGGAATGCCTGAACTCGAGAGCGTTTATGGAATGCAGAGCTGTGATTACTGGACAGATCCGAGGATCGATAAGGCAGTAGGCAGAAAAGCTCCTGTAGAGGACCTCGGTGTCGGACTTGCGCGTTTCAAGGGCGGCATTTCCATGGATATCTATGAAGACTGGGCTATCCACATGGACGAGATCGGACCTACATTTATCGCAGGTACCAACGGCGCCCTTAAGTTTATCGACGTCGACTCGACAGGCGGTCCTATGGCTGTTCCTGAAGGCGGCAAGATCATGGGCGGCGGAGACGTTCAGGTTCCTAGACTCGTTTGGATGGGTACTGATGAAGCGGGAAGACTCTTTGAGACTAAGATCGACTGCGGCATCAACGACATCACAGGTCAGCAGGAACTTCTGATGAATCCAAGAATGGCTCTGTACAATGATAACCAGCTGCACTGGTATTCATATCTTCGCGGAGATCTCACCGATGAAACAAGGATCGATTCGCCTTACATTGCGATGCAGACAGCATTCCTCTCAGAGGGCGTTGTACTTTCGAACGAACTCGGCCGCAGCGTAACAGCTGACGAGATCAAGGCTATGGCTAAGTCGATAGCTATCCGTGATCAGGAGACTGATTTCGGAACCATTCACTACGATTTTGATGAATACGAAGCATAAACTACGTGTTGCGTAGTTGCTTGGGAAGCACACGCAAAGCGACCGGATATCCTCCGGTCGCTTTGCGGATATAGGGCTGAATTATGGATAACAGCAGAAAACTGAGAGTGGGAATAATTGGCTGTGGCGCCATATCTGTCAGAAGACATCTGCCGGAATACGCAGCGCGTGATGATGTAGAGATCACAGCTGTCTATAACCGGACGAGAAGTAAGGCCGAGGAGGTCCAGCGGCAATACGGCGGAGTCATTTGCGAAAGTGTTGAAGAGCTGACTGATATGGACCTTGATGCAGTAAGTGTCTGCACAGCAAACTCAGAACATGCTCACGACAGTATTCTAGCCCTGCGTGCAGGTAAGCACGTGCTGTGTGAGAAACCGATGGACATCATACCGGACAACTGCGTTGAGATGGTAGCTGAAGCTGACCGTGCGGGCAGGCTTCTGATGATCGCTCATAACCAGAGGTTTTCTGCAGCTCATGTGAAAGCCCGTGAACTGATCATTGCCGGTGAGATCGGAGACGTTCTGTTCTTTGACACGAAGTTCGGCCATCCCGGGCCGGAGTTCTGGACCGGAACGGATGATACCTGGTTTTTCCGGAAGTCAGCTGCGGGCATGGGCGTAATGGCTGATCTGGGAATACATAAGATAGATTTGATCCATTATCTGACCGGACAGCCTATAACACAGATCTACGCGCATGCGGACACGATGAATAAGAGATACCCTGACGGAAGCATGATAGAGGTTGAGGACAATGCGTGGTGCATCTGCCGTCTCAGAAACGGTACGACAGGAACCATGCATGTCAGCTGGACCGATTATGGGAAAGGTTATAACTCGATCGTGATCAACGGTACAGAGGGATCTATCCATTGTTATGATGATCGCGAGTACAGCCTGATCCTTGAGAAAAAAGGCGAGAAGGACAGATTCCTTTCGACAGATGAAATGCTTACCAATGCAGACAATACGGTCGGTACCGGAAAGACCGGTAATTCCGGGGTCATCGATGAGTTTGTGGAATGCATAAGGAACGGCACGCCTTGCAGATGCACCGGAAGGGAGTCCTTAAAGGCTATGAGAGCTGTTTTTGCTGCATTCAGATCATCTCAGACCGGAAGGATGGTCGAAATACCCGAGCATTTACAGTAAATTGTTGATTTAGAAAGAATGGAGACGAATAGATATGAAGGATTATGCATTCGGGATCGATTTGGGCGGTACTACCGTCAAAATGGGTCTGTTTTCTACGGATGGTGTGTTGCTGGAGAGCTGGGAGATCCCTACAAGAAAGGAAGAAGCCGGAAGCTATATCCTTTCTGATATAGCTGAAGCAGTAAAAGCTAAGATCAGCGAGAAGGGAATTGATCCGGATGAGATCGAAGGCATAGGGATCGATGTCCCGGGTCCGATACTTGAGGACAGGATCGTAAATCGCTGTGCGAATCTTGGTTGGGGTGTACTTGACGTTACCAAAGAGCTCAGAAATCTTACAGGAATAGAAAACATAAAAGTGGCGAACGATGCTAACGCTGCTGCACTCGGTGAGATGTGGAAAGGCGGCGGCGAGGGTCACAGAAACTTAGTCATGATCACACTCGGTACAGGTGTAGGCGGAGGTGTCATCATTGACGGAAAGATCGTTGCAGGTCATTTCGGAGCAGGCGGAGAAATCGGACATATGCTCGTCAACCGCTTTGAGCAGAGGGTATGCGGCTGCGGCAAGTCCGGACATCTCGAACAGTACGCTTCCGCGACGGGTATCGTCATAAGGACAAAAGATGTACTCGCTCTCAGCGACCGTCCATCGACTCTGCGTGATCTTCCTGAGATCACGGCAAAGGATGTATTCGACCACGCAAAACAGGGTGATGTGATCGCCCTTGAGATCGTAGACTTTGTCGGTCAGGTGCTCGGCGGGGCATGTTCAATGATATCGGCTGTTGTCGACCCTGAAATCTACGTTATCGGCGGCGGAGTGTCTAAGGCAGGAGATATTCTGCTCACTGCGGTGCGTAAATACTTCAGGAGCGCCGCGTTCCATGCATCTGAGGATGCGCGTTTTGCAATAGCTAAGCTCGGAAATGACGCCGGCATGTACGGAGCTGTCAAAATGGTCCTGGACTGATCGCATATGAAGCTGGCGATAATCGGGACCGGTAAGATCGCGGCAGAGGCACTGCCTGCAATCAGAGAGGCCAGGGGAATCGACATCAGAGCGATCTATGCAAGGCCGCACAGCAGACAGCGCGGTATAGATCTCGCTTCTATGTACGGGATACCGGAGGTATATACGGACTATAATGCACTGCTGGCAAGTCCGGAGACAGATACCGTTTATATCGGACTGATCAACAGCGCTCATTATGAGTATGCAAGGCAGGCTCTTGAGTGCGGGAAAAATGTCATATTAGAGAAACCATTTACGGTAACACTTGAAGAGGCAGAAGATCTGTTTCGAATAGCGGAGGAGAGGGGAGCATTTATCTTTGAAGCGATAACGGTGCTCCATAATGCGGTGTTCGACAGGATGAAAGAGATTTTGCCCGAAATCGGAGCGATACGTATGATGCAGGCTAATTTCTCGCAGTACTCCAGCCGCTATGACCGCTATCTTGCAGGCACAGTGGATCCTTCATTCGACCCTGAACACAGCGGAGGTGCTCTTCGTGATATCAACGTCTATAATATCCATTTTGCGGCGGCGTTATTCGGAGCTCCGCTGAGCGCAAGGTATTATCCTAACACCGGTCATAACGGTATCGATACATCCGGAGTGCTGATAATGGAGTATGAGGGATTCAGTGCCGTATGCATTGGCGCCAAAGATTCTGACAGTCCGTGTTTTGTCACCATACAGGGAGAAAAAGGCTATTTGCGGGTCAATGGCAAACCCAACACGGCTGATGAACTGACGGTGAGCATCAGAGGAGAGGCGCAGGATGAACGCAGTTATATGAGAGAACCGGGACATAGAATGGCAAGAGAGTTCCGTGATTTTGCACGTATGATCGACAGCAGAGACTTCACAGAAGCCGGCTATTACAGGAGAGAGACGTTAGATGTAATGAAAGTGATCCAGAGTGTCAGCACGCATCTGTAAGGGAGGCTGAATGCGGCGAAATCAAACATAATCCGCGTTCGTGTTCTTTTTGTAAATGCCAGGTTAAAGTATAGTTAAAATAGAATTAAGGACAACAAATTCAGGCGCAAGGGGGTATTTATGGACAAGCTTAAAATACTGCTGGTCGGAGGGCTCATAACAGTTGAGCATCAGGGCAGAGCTATTGTTGCAAGAATTCGCGAACTCCTTGAGGCTACAGGCAGGTTTGAGGTCGTATATACTGAAGAGTTCAGAAATATAGGACCTGATTATCTGGAACCATATGATGCAATCTTCATTGACTACGACGGGAAGTCTTTCCCGACTGAGAAGGCGCGCAGATTCGGCGAGAAATCCGAAGCAGCACTGTATGATTTCGTGGCACAGGGAAAAGGCGTTATATTCTATCACTCAACTATC
>JBGUVT010000166.1:0-4399 GCA_045220485.1 Anaerovoracaceae bacterium
CGTCTGCGAGGACCATGTCAAAATAGTCCATGGCTTCAGGTCTGTTTTCCTGCGACATGAATACATCGCCGATAGCTCCCGGAAGAACTTCGCAAAGCATGTCATGAAGCTCGAGGTTCATACCAAGATCTGCCCACATTTTCTGATTGTCTGCCATAATACTTTCTCCCTTACTAAAGTCAAAACGCCTTAAAAATATGTGCCTGCAGTAACACTGAAAGCACAACCTACACGTAAATTTTACTATCACGCAAAGAGCGGGCAAAATAGATAAAACCTATTCTGCCCGCTCCGTATATCATTAATTTCTATTCGCCTACAAGCCTGCTGTAGAGAACAGTTTTGCCCCCAGTTTTTCGCCTTCAGCCTCAGTACAGCCGTATACACCTTTCTGTCCTTCCATAGGTCCGTAGTGAACGACTACCTCTTCTGCCGGATCATATTTAGGGTCCTCGAGCTTCTTGCTGAGCAGCTCTATAACTATTCCCATAACGTAGTTTGTCTGTTCATCCTCAGACATTGCGAGTATCTTATCGGGCTCTGAAGCCACTTTCTCTTCAAGTACGGTATTAAGTTCTTCTTCGATTCCCGTAAATATCTGAAGAGGTTCGACCGATACAGTTACGTCAAATCCGCCATCGTCAGTAGCTACTGCTTCACCGACAGTGTACTTTGACTTTTCGAGCGCATTCATCATAAAGTCTCTGAACGCGCCGGTCACTTCCTCGTTCAGGTTCGACTGGGCACTGACTTCTGACATCATTTCATTGATAAGATTATCACGTACCTCTGACTCCTTACCATCCTCGATGTCTGCAAGTTTGACCGTATGATCATAATCTCCGGTGCACATGAGATCGAGTACGGCTTTTACATATGCCTGAGCGTCTTCCGGACCGGGCTTCTTTGCGCAGCCGGTAAGCATTGTGATTGCCATCACCATCATCAGTGCTATAAGTGCCAGACGTCCGATTGCTTTTTTCATTTCTGTCTCCTATTTTATTTTGCGGCGTTTGATCTTCTGTGTAGTAGTCTTTTCAAATTCTTCCGTTCTGAGATATGTCTGTTTGATGCGCTTATATTTAGGCATCTCGTCATTGATCTTCTCAATGTCTGCATCCGCTATCGCCTGTATCTCCTCAGGGCTCTTTCCTGCGAGAGCTTCCGCCTCAGGATCATATACCACATGCGCTACCAGCCTGTAGTCGTCTCCTTCTTCCTCGCCCATGACAACATTTTCTTTGACATAAGGGATCTTATCTATCAGTCCCTCAATCTCTTCAGGATAAATGTTCTTACCATTTTTCAGAACAATTACGTTCTTTTTACGCCCCGTCAGGAAGATATAATCATCCTCGTCGATCCTTGCAAGGTCGCCTGTATTGAACCATCCGTCAACAAATACTTCCTTATTTGCTTCTTCATCATCAAGGTAGCCCTTCATGATGTTAGGTCCTCTTGCGTAGAGTTCTCCGATGCCGTCTTCATCAGGATTATTGATCTTCACCTCAACTCCCGGCATAGCGTGACCGACTGAACCAGGTCTGCGGTAGAAGTAGCTTTCTGAAGCGATGGTAGGAGCTGTTTCAGTAAGGCCATATCCCTGTACAGTAAGGATACCGAAATCTGTTGTATACTCGAGTATCTTTGGATCCAGTGCTGCTGCTCCGCTGATGAGGAATCTCAGTTTGCCGCCAAGTCCGTCTATAACATCCTTGAACAGCTTGCGTCTTACATCGATGCCTACCTTCATCAAAGCTTTGGAAATCTTTCGGCCGGTCTCGAGCTTCTGCAGTTTGCCCTCTTTTTCAGCTGTTTTCAGCACCTTGTTGATCATCGACTCAATTATGAGCGGTACGCAGAAGAATGCAGTCACGCCGTATTCCTTGAGCTCCTTCTGAATGTATTTGAGTCCGCTGCAGAACACGTTTGTTGCTCCGTTGCTGATGAACATGAGAACACCCTGGTTTCCGAACGCATGGTGGAGCGGAAGCAATATCATCTCTACATCGTCTTCATAAATAGGCTCGACTTTTCTCATCGCCGCTATTGTGGATGCAATATTGCGCTGGGTCAGCTGAGCCGCCTTTGCATCTGCGGATGTACCCGAAGTGAACAGTATGATATCTACCGCGTGCTTATCGATTACCTTGAATTCAGGCTTATACTGCTTTACGAGTTTCGCATGCTCTTCCAGGGCTTCCTGCGAGATCTCCGACATAGGGATCAGCACTTTTGCTGTAACTCCGTCCATCTTGCTGATTTTCTCGAAATCCATCTTGAGAGTCTCGTCGTAAACAATGGCATCAGCCTTGCACTTCACCAGCGAATTGATGATTTCCTCTTCAGGCAGGCCCTTATCGAGAGGGACTACGACTCCGACATTGATGACAATGCCATAGTAAGCAGCCAGCCATGTATACGAGTTAGGGCCGATGACCACTATCCTCTTGCCCTTGAGCCCCTTGCTGATCAGATAAGCTCCGATGGAATCCATATCATCCCTGAACTTGCGGTATGTAATCTCTACCTTGCTTTTTCTGTCAGGAGTCTTATAGATGAAAGCAGTGTTTTTACCGTACTTATCTGCAACAAAATCCATTATCTCCTTGAGATCCTGGAACTCTATGTCATATTTGCATTTATACTTTCTCATTATTCATCCCTTTCTAAGAGTTTTATGCGCCTTTCCGAGCGCACAATAAGATAATGCCCTTTTTATCTCTATCTCAATAATATACAGTAAAGCGGGCATTTTATCAATGAAACTATGCCCGCCAAAAGAGTTTCTTAATCCTTGAAATTACAACGTTTCAGCCAGTTCAGGGAATATGCTGAGGCTGCGTTTGAGTATGCCGTGAACGTATGCGATCATGGTACCGTAATTGGTGATCGGCACTCCCTGTGCGGTCGTTCTGGATGCGCGGTTTTTCACTTCTCTCTCGTTCAGCATGCATCCTCCGCAGTGCACCACCAATGCGTAAGGCGTCAGATCTTCAGGATATCCCGTGCCGCTTGCAGTTTCGAAAATAAGGTCGTTTCCCGTGAATTCGCTAAGCCACTTCGGGATCTTTACAGTGCCTATATCGCCGCATTGTCTGTGATGCGTGCATCCCTCTGCAATAAGGACTTTATCGCCGTCCTTCAGTCTGTTTATAGCAGCAACCCCCATGACCGCATCATCGAGAAGTCCCTTATAACGTGCCATGAGTATAGAGAATGAAGTAAGCGGTATATCAGGTGGAACTATCCTGTCGACTTTACCGAATACCTGACTGTCTGTAATCACAAGAGAAGGTTTTGTACCGAGCTTATCCAGAGTATCTGCCAGTTCAGTATCCTGCACGACCACTGCAGCCGCGCCTGCATCAAGTATATCCCTGATAGTCTGCTGCTGTGGCAGGATTAGCCTGCCCTTTGGCGCAGCTTTGTCGATAGGCACAACCAGCAGCACGAGATCCCCGGCCTTTATTTTATCCGCAACAAGTCTTCCTTCTTCACCCTGAGGCTTCAGAGCCGCTATTCTGTCCTTGAGCTCGTTTATCCCGTCTCCGCTGAGAGCGCTGACATGTATCATTCCGCTGCTGCTGCCCGCTATTTTCTGCATCAGCCCGGCATTCTCCTCATCGACAGTATGGTCCTCGGAATCCTCCGGAATATCACTCTTATTAAGGGCTATAAGGAAAGGTATACCCTTCTCCTTAAACAGTTCAACAAGCTCCCCGTCTACCGACCTGAATCCCTCTGTAGTATCTACTACAAGAACTGCTATGTCGGTTTTTTCAAGTATCTTACGGGTCCTCTGCACACGGAGCTCTCCCAGGCTTCCCTCGTCGTCAAATCCCGGAGTATCGATTATCACTACCGGTCCGAGCGGGAGTATCTCCATTGATTTCGTTACCGGGTCAGTCGTGGTTCCCTTAACTTCAGAGACCACAGCAAGATCCTGTCCTGTAACGGCATTCACCACGCTCGATTTGCCCGCGTTCCTGCGCCCAAAGAATCCTATATGTATCCTTTCGCCCGAAGGCGTTTCGTTCATTCCAGCCATTTATGATCCTCTCTGTCAGATGAATATGGAATCAGTTCCCTGTGATTAGTTTACCCTCAGGAAGAAAACTTATCAAGAAACAAAAGCTGCGGTTTTCACCGCAGCCCATGCCCTTCGAAAGATTCTGTTTTTCACCTTTCATATAGAGATCTTTCGGGTTTCACGCTCGATGTATGGAGAGGGAGCACCGAAATGCGGCAGCATTATTGTGGGAAACCCTATGATCTCTCAAATAATTATATTTATGTTTACTCTTATATAAAGAACTGACAGAAAAGAAAAAGCAGACCACCTGTACATTTTTTCTATACCACATAATCTGTCTATGTATAAAACTTCCCTGTTTGC
>JBGUVT010000167.1:0-3404 GCA_045220485.1 Anaerovoracaceae bacterium
CAGAAACTGGAGGAGAAATGGAACTAATCAATTCAGAAGAAAGAGTTTTCCGCAGAGGCGAGATATATGACATAGGAGAGCTCAATATCGCCGGCAGCGAACAGCAGGGCAACCGCCCGATCCTGATCGTGAGCTGCGATGAGATAAACGATTACTCTCCCGAAGTCATAATAGCTTTCATAACCAGTCAGCTCGACAAGCGGGGAAAGCAATATCATATAAATCTTCCTGGCGTAATTGGTCTGGAAAAGAAGTCGATGGTTCTGGCGGAGCAGCTCCGGACAGCCGACAAGAGCAGGATGCTCGAGAAGAGAGGGCAGCTGGATCTAGCAACCATGAATCGGGTCGACAGAGGACTCAAAAAAGCTCTTGCTCTTGGCAAGACGAAAGAGAGCAAGGAGATTAAGGAAGAGGAAAAGAAAGAAAAGATGAAAGCTTTCGCCGAATGGAAAAAACAGAATCAGTACAAAGAAGAAGTCAAACGCAGCCCGGCGATGTACTGCCAGGGCATGAAGTAAGAAAGGATATGGTGAAGGAAATGATCGAAACGACAGGATATGTACACGATGAAAATAACGATATGGATCCGATAATGGATACCATCCTCAAGAGAGTGGCAACCAAAAGGCTCAAAGGACCTGTTGGTGATGAGTGGATCGGCGGAGCAGGCCACAGGAATATGGAGGATGCACTCAGATATATGATGCCGAAGGAGCAGGAGATAGTGAAGAAGTTCTTCCTCGAGGATAAGACGCTCCTGGATATCTCGATAGAGATGAACATGTCCATGGATCTCCTTGGGGGATATATAAAATCCGCGGAGGCGCAGATAAAGATATGGATGTGAGTCGTGCTGTCAGCACGGTCATGGCAGAAAGTCAAGAATGTCGATTTAAGTCCTGCATCATTGCAGGTATGCCACAACAGTGGCTAAATCAGTGACACGGGAAGCGTGTCACTGATCAGGACAAGTCTAATGAAAAGATAAGGAGAATACTACAATGGCAGATAATAGTTTTGAGAATACGATCATGCAGAGCATAAAAATAGCATGCCTTTCTTCACTCAGAGAGGATGGACTGATTTCCGACAGACAGTATGATGAACTGCTCGATAGAATAAGTGAGATGAGTAGCAAAGCTGCAGAGAAGCAGAGAGATTCAAAAAAAGCTGCTGGCCAGGATATGGAACAGCAGGAGAAAACAAGAGTGTACCATGTTGATGGCAAGGAGTGCCCGATTTGGGAAAAGAGTTTGCTGACCATGCAGGAAGCTTCAATCTACTTTAACATGGGTTATCCTAAGCTCAGTGCTCTTACATCAGACGACGACTGCGAATATGTGGTGTGGAATGGCACACGCAGACTGATAAAGAGAGAACGCTTTGCAGAATTCCTAGATTCACAGTTCTCAGTATAAATGATATCCGGAAATGGAGGCAGCTATGGCAGCGAAAAGAAAAGACGATAAAGGCCGCCTGCTCAAGACAGGTGAGCGGCAGCGTAATGACGGGACATACGAATACAGGTATCAGATCCGTGGCAAGAGACAGTCTCTTTACTCATCCACTCTTGAGGGTCTGCGTAAACTGGAAGACCAGCTGGTATCAGACAGACATGCAGGCATCAAGATCAGCAACAACTCAGCCAAACTCGACGACTTCTTCAACGTCTGGTGTGATACTAAAAGAGGACTGAAGGACAATACGTATAACAACTATAAGTATATGTATAGACAATTTGTTTCTCCGGCTCTTGGGAGGGAGAAGGTATCAAGTATAAAGAAGTCAGATATAAAGCGGTTCTATAACCGTGTTCTAGAGATAGATGGTGTAAAGCTGTCCACAGCAGATAATATACAGACTGTTCTGCATCAGGTGCTCCAGGTAGCGGTTGATGACAATTATATCCGTATCAACCCTTCAGATAATGCTCTCAAGGAACTCAAACTGTCACATAATTACGACAGCGACAAAAGAATGGCACTTACCGTTGAACAGCAGAGACTGCTTATGTCATATCTGGACGAGAGTGAAATGTTCAAACATTGGAGACCGATAATCACAGTCATGCTTGGAACGGGTATGAGGGCCGGAGAGGTAACGGGCCTGCGCTGGAAGGATGTGGATCTTGAGAACGGTACCATCGATGTGAATCACACGCTGGTATTCTATAACAGGAATCATAAACAGACATATGCCATAAATACTCCTAAAACACCGAGCAGCATTCGAACAATACCAATGCTCGACTCAGTCAAAGAGGCATTTCTGGAGGAAAAGCGCAATCAAGAGGAGAGCGGTCTGTACTGTAAGAGTATTATTGACGGGTATCAGGACTTCGTGTTCTGTAACAGATTTGGTGAAGTTCTGAATCTGGGGGTCATCAACAAGGCTCTCAGAAGGATCATGGTAGATTGCAACGAGAAAGTGTGGGAAAACCATGAGGGCGACGATATGCCGTTGCTTCTGCCGAGGATCAGTTGCCACTCGTTCAGGCACACATATGCGACTCGTCTGTGCGAATCCGGAATGAATATTAAAGTCATTCAGGGGTTGCTTGGGCACTCAGACATAAGCACTACAATGAATATCTATGTGGATGTTACGAAAGA
The DNA here is from genome assembly GCA_045220485.1 of Anaerovoracaceae bacterium. Classification (GTDB taxonomy): domain Bacteria; phylum Bacillota; class Clostridia; order Peptostreptococcales; family Anaerovoracaceae; genus Crickella. Next base: position 2,613 of record JBGUVT010000167.1, read on the forward strand.
ACTTCGGGATATGGCTATGGATGATCTTGCCAAATACCTTGAGGAGAAGAAAATAAGCTAAAACAAATCTTTCCATAATGCTCATTTTGCGATAGGGAGGGCGCATCAGACGTCCTCCCTTTCCCGTGGTCGTACATTTGCTCCTGTATCCCAACTAGGTAGAGGAACGGACAGCATATCCTTCAGTTGCCGGTTCAACTCCGGTCAGGAGCACCAAAATGTGAGGTGTGAGATAGGAGGATCTTATATAATGCATTGACCTCGTTACTAGAACGAGATGTATAGTTAAAAAGTGCGTTTAGCAACAGCAGCATTATGGCAGAGTATCTGAAAAGCATCTTCCTGACATGCGCAGGATATGAAAATACTCTGTGGGATGAGCTTTATTCGTAGAAAAGGGTAACAAGAAAAAGGCGCTTGCCGCATCGATGAGCGGCAGGCGCCTTTTCGGATGATATTCCGTTAATTGAGTGGCACAGGATCCCAGCCGTAGTCTTTGTAATAATCAATGCCGAGTCCGTTGCTGAGTACGTAATCGTTGATCGCTTCTTTTCTGACTTTTTCGTCAATACTGTCGCCTGCAAAATACATCTCGTAGAGTCCCGGGAAGCCTTCGGTCATCTTCTTGATGCTCTCTTCGTACCGCTCTCCGTCTTCGGCGGCATCTATGCTTGCGATCTTATAAGTGTCACCGTCTTTGACAAGGTGGAAGCATCCCGGAAGAGCCCCGCCGCTGACTGATATAAGTGTGTTGCCGTTCTTGCAGTAAGTATCTGTCCAGAAGTATCCGAA
>JBGUVT010000168.1:0-6891 GCA_045220485.1 Anaerovoracaceae bacterium
TAGTACTTAAGACTATCCTTTTCATCTGTGATATCGATTCTTCTGTGCATTTCTCCCAGCTTAAGAGCTGTATACAGAAAGTATTCAGGTTCACCGTAATCCTCAATAGTAGTCTTGCTTACTTCTGCAGCCATCTCATTAAGGCTTCCGACTGCTTCCCCTATTTTTTTCAGATCGTCAAAAAATCCCACTTCGTTCTCCTTTCAACTTACTTAATATGTTTGTCGCTATCCATTCAAATTGCTGTGAAACTGTTGGATAGTAGAGTGTGATTCTTATAGTTAGTTTATCTATTATTTATATTTTAGCATATCAATAAGCGAAATATAGCAAGCAGAGGGAAATTGCTCTTGATCGCAATTCCCCGGCCTTGGTGTCAGGACCCCAACCGTCTCAAAAAACGCAAAAACCGTTGGAATTCCAACGGTTTGAGTGGCGGAGCGTAGCTACTTGACTATTCAGAAGCTGGATTTACATGTTGTTCAGATAGCATTTTCTGATAACTTATCTGATAATCTTGCAGTTATCTTGTACTCTCCTGCTTGTTTTTTCTGCTATCAGGTACTTTCTGAGTTCCTGCAGCACTACCCCGCGCCCGACAGGATCATTGAACCAAGTATCTATGTGAGTCGTCGGCCCGTATGCCGGGAAATACACAACCTCTTCTCCCGCAAAGGCATCAATTTCATCCGCATAAAGCTTTGTCCTTCGGATGTGGAACCCGCCGGTTATGATGCCGATCCTGAGTGGCGCGGATTCCATGCTGTCCGCATCTGCTTCGACCTCAAGTTCGTGTATGATGCCATACGAGAACAGCAGATTCTGCTTCGTATATTTAGCTCTGTTTTCGAGGTAGATCTGCTTATCGGATATCCCATGTACGCGCAGATACTCCGCCATGTATTCGGCTTCTGTGTGCAGGCCGTCCTTATGGGGATTACCGCCGCTGACGATGTATTTCATTTCGGGATTGCCTCTGCCGATCTGCAAAGCGCGCTCGACTTTGTAGCCGCAGTTCCGGCTGCCCAGAATGACCAGCACGTCGACACGCGCGTCCATATCGTATGGTCCACCGAAGATCATACGGTTGATCAGAGGCAGGTTCTCATCCTTTTCTTCCGGATGATCAGCGAATCTCTCGATGGTCATCTCCACCTCACGCGAGAAATCATAGGCCTCAAAATCCAGTTTTTCTTCTTCCGTCACATCCTCAGATAAAGTGAGGAAGCAATCCATTTTATCCTGATGCAGGCGCATGACGCAGTCGAAATATCCCGGTTTATGACATGAAGACATCGACTTCTCATTCCTCTGTATGTAACGGAGCATGATCATCGAAGACGTGGTGACACAGGGGCCGCTGCTTTCGCGTCTGCCGCATGCCGTGAGGAAGGCGTAGTTGAACAGTCTGTCTTCGCCGAAATCAACGTTCTCCTTAAAACGCAGATGTTCCCGCTCTATCACTTCTCTTTTGTAGAATTTATTGCAGTTCGAATAGACCAGGAGCTGGCGCATCCTGATATACCGGTCCGCGAAAGCGCCCGCCGTCTCGTACACACCGTCTTTCACGGTCCAGTACTCATTATTGCCCCTGAGCGGCACGCGTTCGATCCCGAATATATACAGATCGGATCCGCTCTCAGTCAAAGGAAGGCTTCTGCTCAAAAAACCTTCGCGGTAACAGTCGTCGCAATCCATGAAAGCGACGTACTCGCCTCTCGCCATGTCCAGACCCTTGTTTCTTGCTCCGGAAGCGCCCCGGTGCTCCTCATAACAAATGAACAGATTCTCCTGCCTGCCTTCGAGCTCCTTCAGCTTCTCAGCAGTCCCGTCGGAAGATCCGTCATCGACGATGATCAGTTCACAGTTGTCCGGGAGCTGGCTCAGCACAGAGCCAGCGGAATCATCCAGCAGGTCTTTGCAGTTATATGCGGGAATGATCACAGATAATAATGGTCTCATATCCAAATACCGGTCTCCCCTCTGAACTATCGTATCAGCACGTCCTGACGGTGGGTCTTTTTCCATGTGCGGCGTAGGTAATAATCTTCCAGTATCCAGCTGGTCCTATGTCAAATCGTTATCTTAGTGTAATTCAAATTAAGTATATACTGATAATCGACGCTTTTCGCAACCTTCTTGATGATGCCGTAATTGCTCGTGATCAGCTTCTGCTGCTCTTCGTCTTTGTTGAGGGCTATGCACTCTCCGTCATCAAGAACGGTGAATATCGCATCGTGCTTTCCAATGAATTTGACCATCACCTCAACGTTGACTGGCTTGTTTTTGATCGGGAAGATGCTTTTATTCACCTCTTTTGCATATGCAACCATTTCCTCCATGCAAAGAGCGATTCGATAGGCGACTCTTTTATCTATGCCGTTCTCATCCGCAAAAGCTCTCAGTGACCTGGATGCCTCCACAGCATCTTCCGGTCTCATCGTCATATACAGAACGACCTCTTCTTCGTTATCCAATTGTTCTTTTCTGTCCTTTGCAAGCCACCATCTGTATCTGCGCATCGAAAGCGCAAACACCAGTAATTCGGTCAGAAGATAGGAAAGGAAGATCAGTGGCGGCGCTGCCATGCGAGAGATGATGAATGCGAAAACAGGAAGGGTCCCGTTCCCCACCAGGGTCAGTGCTACGGCATATCCGGAGTCCTTGCGGTTGCTCAGATACATGCGCATCATATAATCAAATCCTCTGAAAACGAAATATAAGGAAAACAGCCGCAGAGACATAATGCCTGCATCGGGGATCTCCCTGATGCCATGAAGCGCGAAAAAGATCCCCGGAAAGAACCAAACTACGAGAGTAGCCATCAACGCAGTCATGGCATTCAGGACAAGGCCCTGTTTCATCACTATGCTGAGTCCTTTTTTATCATCAGCTCCCGAAAGCAGACCGACGACAGGTCTCGTGCCTTCTACCACTCCCGATATCAGCACATTTGCGATGCTGAAGCAGAAAGCGCACACGCCCTTTATAGCCCCTCCCTCCGGGCCGAAAGCGTTAAGGATGATCTGCATAAAAAAGAAACTCTGGAATGCCACCACGAGTGAATAGGTGGTATCAGGGCCGCCGCATCCGAGCACCTCTTTGACGTCTGCCGCCTTCAGCCTGTATCCGCTGCTCCTGTACATATCCGTATAGCGGTTCAGATAGAACACGGTGGCGCTGCATCTAAGCAGATTCGCACAGGCTGTTCCGGCTCCCGCACCGGCCACTCCCATATGCAGCGCGCCGACAAATACAAGATCAAAGGCAAGATTGGAAAGGCCCTCCATCACGGACAGCCACATCAACACCTTCATTCTTCCTGATATCTGCAGCTGATAGGTGCCTACATTGGATATGAGTGAAAGCGGCGCGCATACCATGAGCCCTATGGCATACTGCCATGTAAGCACATACATCTCATCGCTCAGCCCGTATGATCTGATCATGAGCCAGACGACAGGTACCTGAAGTACCCCGACTGCTGCCGCCAGAACGATCATTATCCTAAGCGAGACCCCTCTGACCCTGTTGATCTTACCGGGATCATTCATTCCCATAGCAGTAGAGATGCTCGTTGCTATGCCGCTTGCGGCAAGAACGGAAAGAGTACCGGTCATCAAAGAGACCGGATAAAAAATGTTCACCGAGGACAGCGCATCCGATCCGCAGTAATTCCCTACTACAAGCCCGTCCACAGACACCAATAACAATACCGACAGATTGGTCATTATCATCGCCGGTATGTATTCAGCGAGCTTACGCAAAGTAAGCCCGCCGTCGCGTCTGTATCGTTTTAAATTATCAAGTTCATCCATTGTTTTTGATGCTATCCCACACGCCTATGAACATGCTTGCTGCATCAGAGTCTGTTTCGTCAGCAAGATCAAGGACCTGTCTAACTACCTCTCTGGCAGCGTCAGCCTCCGGTCTGAATGAAAAACGTATCATTTTTTCGAATACTGAACTTCGTTCTTTATTGTATCTGTCAAGGTCGAATCGCTCTCCGAAGTAATCCAGCTTTCCGAGAAGATCGAGCGGAATCATTGTCTTCCAACAACCGAAGCACTCCCCGCAGTTTTTACCATCCTCTGTATCATTGCTGCAGACAGAAACATATTTGCGAAAATCCGGATCGTCCGCTATCTTCCGCAGTTTGTCTACCCTTAAGGCATGATCGCTGATGATATAGCGAAGGCTCTCCGTTCCGCAGCTTTCACACAGGAGATCCTCATAGTGCTGTGTCGGAACGAAAAGCGATGTCTTTTGCACATTATGCCCGTTCCCCGATGAAGCTATGATATACGCAGAAAACAGATGCTCAAGCGCAAGAGTGCAGCAAAGGAATCTGTACATTCCGGTATAAATCAATCCGCCACGGTAATAATCCCTGTCAAAATTCGTCCATACTTCTATTAAAGGCAGTCCTTGATGACCTGCGATGACGCGGGCCTTTTCTGCCGTGCGCCTGCTGTACAGCTGCTCGCTCTTCTCTATGATCATGTCAACATCATAAGGCGGATCGAGATACGGGAAAAGATAGTCTGCGTGATAATACGACGAATGAGTGATCCTCAGATCCTCCGGCGCATCGCTTCCTCCGTAGATGTGAAGGGCATACATGGCATCCGCTCCGCAGGACATCCCGCAAACTACTCCATTTTCATTCCAAACAGGCTCGTCACTCAGCGGCCCGTCCAGTCTTATCTCTCCGTACCCGTCTCCGGAAAGAGCCGGTATCAGTTTTTGCGTAAGTCCATCATATAGTTTTCTTGAAATGGGCGCTTCGAAACTGATGTTAGATCCCGTGACCATGGCATACCAAAAGAAGGCAATAACAAATGCATCGCTCCTCTCACAACACATATACTTCCCGTAGTCCGCAGGCACCGCGAACCACATCGAACTCCCCTCTTCGCTCCAGGATGCAGGCGGATAATCACAAGTCGTGAGCCAAGAGACATTAGGCAGCCCGGACGTCACTTCAATAAAGCGCTGTGCAGTGTCATCCGAGATCGTGACAGGGGCATGGAGCTCTGTCCTATCACCCTTTTCAGTTATATAGGGCTTACCTATTGAAATCATTGTTTATTCTTCTTTACCTCAACATTAGCATTTCTGTTCTTTCAAATTAGTCCATATATATTATAGCTAACACTTTTGGGGCTTGCCATAAAAATCAGAGATCAGAGTTTTTACTCTGCTCTTGGCAAGATGATCAACAATTATTGCGATGAGCTGTGTATTCTGAGGAGAAGCCTGCATTCGACCCGCAGGACCTGCGCTTCAATTATGCACGCTTCTAACATCAGCGACCTGACGATTCAGGCCCAGCTTGGCCACAAGGATCTTCGCACTACTCAGAACAGTTACTGCTACGATCTTTCCAGAGATGACGAGCGCTATGAGCTTATTTCAAAAGCCATGGCTTGAAAGGAACAAGTGTAAAAACGGCTCGTCAATCGCCAGGACGATTCCTCATCTAACCACTATCTAACCACATCTAACCACCTACGCAAAAGAAAAAACCTTGGATTTCCAAGGTTTTCGTGGTGGAGCGTACGAGGCTCGAATTTAGACGCTATTTCTGAACACGTTGAAATGAAAGGAGGACAGCACGCCATCTCTTTTCATCCAACCACTCATCCAACCACTTAGTGCCCTTTTGAGTGCTAAATGACACATCATTCAGACAGCTTCTGAAGCATCATTATGGAGATAGCGTACGGAGGCTGTAATTTCTACGCACATCCCTAACCTGCTGTAGAAAATCCCGCTTTTAAGCCTGCATATTATTGCGAAGGATAAATACCATTACCCGCCATATTTTCGTCGCTTAAATCGAAAATCTGAGATTTGGCTCAAAGTAAAAGTGCTGAAATTTCAATGCTTTAAGCACCTTCATTTTTCATTGCTTTAATTACACGCTCCTCAAAATTCTGATTTGTTTGATTCTTGTGTTTTCTCCATAATACTGCATTCATATAAAAACCCCGGATCACAGAATCCGGGGTTTTGAATGGAGTTGATATAAGCACAGTCAAAGCTTCGTAAAATGCTGCAGGAAATCCCGTTTTTTAGCCTATTTAATATTGCGAAGGATAAATACCATTACCCACCATTTTTTGTCGCTTAAATCGAAAATTTTAGATTTGGTGCAAAGCAAAAGTGCTGGAATTTCAGCGTTTCCACCACCTTTATATACTCGCTTTTTTATAGGTATAGACCTTTCATATTTTTTCTCCTTCCAAATAAAAAAGCAGAAGCGTAATTTGCTTCTGCCAATGTAGTCTGCTCAGCAAGAATGATTATCTGCTAAACATCAGCTTGTACTGGATATAATCATTATCTTTCGTGTCAAAGTTTTCCGACGATATCAGGTAAATGTGGTCGTATTTGGTCTCATATGTGAAATTGTTGAAAAATGATTCTACTTCTCCATGTTCGTCATATACGCTCTCAACACTGGTCTTTGATACATTGAAATCAACCTGCAGCCTTTCCGAAAACTCATCATAGTCAGCAATCGACCTGCCGATGATACATTCGAAATCGCCCAGATCATAATCACCTGTCTTTTCAAATTCTTCCTGCAGCAATGCCATGACCCATGAGAAAGCTTCATATAAGCTGTTTTCTATGGTGTAGTTAATAACGATATTTATGCCTGTATAATTCCTGTCATGGATAAACTGCCTGATAAGATCGGCAGTGTCTAGCAATGCATCGATATCATCAGGATCCTTTAAGCGATTATTCTCTATCCAATCATCCAAAGCGTTCATACATCGTCTCCTCAAACTGGAATTTGTTCATTTAACTTCCGATTTACTCTTCCTCAGGATATTTCAATCCCCATTCATTTCTAAGCCTTGTCATAATATCCATTAC
>JBGUVT010000169.1:0-2608 GCA_045220485.1 Anaerovoracaceae bacterium
CAACAGGCTATATAAAAAGGCTCTCGGGTCTGCAAGTCAGTTCAGGCGATTATCCTCTATGTCTGCAGGCAGAGGAGGCACTCTGAAGGCGGGCGGATGCAGATTCAGGGCAGAACTGTTTGAAAAGAAGCAGCCGGTATGCCTGTATGACAGGGAATTCTTTATCCCAGCCGATGCCAATGGCTTTTTTGAGCAGCAGTTCGGCCTTGGATGGAAGTATCTGGAACTGAAGGAATTCGTTTCAGATGACAAGCATTTCCGCAGCACTGAACGCGGATGGTCCGACTGGCGTTCGCAAATAAGCAATGACGAGATCGCTTCGTATGCGGATCTGCTTGGAAAATACCGCAGGGAGCACGCAAAACTCAATGCGGACAACAAAAGGATACAGAGAATTTACGACATAACGGATCAGAGTGTTGATAAGATCCGCTTCTATAAAGAATATGTGCATCGTGAAGCAGAGCTTTCGGAGATGCTTGCATCGGGGGAGACTGACAGGCTGGAGGATGAACTGAAGCCGTATCTACGCAGCCTCAAGAAGTTCTATGATCTCGGACTTGATCTGTTTATAGATGATAAGCTTACGGAGATCACGGATGCGCTGCTCAGATGCAAGGGAGAGAAGTCCTTTGCGGACGGAATCAAAAAACTAATCCCGGCGGAAAGACATCCGGTCAGCCTGACGGATCATCACGGCAAACCGATAGAGTATCTGCCGGAAGCAGAACAGGCTGAAAACGATGAGGGAAAATACAGACATCTGTCACCGGCGCAGCGAAGGCTCCTTGAGCTGATGAAGAGGGTGGATGCCTTCCTGCAGGAGCGCGGAATAGAATACTTTCTGTTCGGCGGAAGCCTGCTGGGCGCGATAAGGCATGACGGCTTTATACCCTGGGACGACGACATGGACATCGTCATGACAAGGGATAATTACTATAAGCTGGTAGCTCTTTCAGATGATCTTCCGTGGGATGACATCGCATTTGACTGCTTCGAAAAGAATCCGAAGTTCCAGAGGCCGTTCGGGATGTTCACCCTGCTGACGGATACCAGGTTCGTCAAGACCAGGATATTCAATGGCGGAGCGGGAATGGGCACAGGTATCGACGTGTTTGTAATGGACAACGTGCCTTTTGACGATTTGGACGAATACCTTAAGAACAGCCTGCTGTACCAGGAGATACAGACCGACAGCTTTATAAACAACGCGCGTATCAAAGACCATAAAGAGGAGTACTTTGAGTGCAAGGAACATGAAGCAGCTGCTGGAAAAACCGCGGAGACTGTTAGGCTCAGGGATGAGCTGGAGAAGTACGGCGAAGAGAAGCCTGATGACCTGCGGGCGGTAAGGCTGTGGTTCAGCAAACCGCGTATATATGAGCCGGGCATGATGGCGGATCCTGTGATGCATCAATTCGAAGATACAGAATTCCCGGTACCTGCGAGGGCTGAGGAATGCCTGAGGATGCAGTACGGTTCCGACTGGAATGTGGTTCCTGAAGACGGGGACAGAGGCATACATGCATTCAAGATCGATTTCGATATAAGCGCAAACAATTATTACAGGCTCATTGATGAGCAAGCGGACTGGGAAAAACTTGATGAGATTCTCAGCAGGCGCAAGAATGTAAGGATAGCGCTGCTTGATAAGTCACAGAAGCTGGATGAGTTCAGAAAACGGCTGGCATCCGGAGCAAGGGATTAAACGTATAATGGGTGATACCAACGATATAAAGAAGTTATACAGCGAATTCCGCAGGGAACCCATCAGGGAAAACTGCATAGTGTTCGAGTCTCTGTGGGGACGAAGCTACAGCTGCAATCCCGCGGCTTTGTATGAGTATATTGCAGAGAATCATCCGGAGTATGAATGCGTGTGGTTCCTGAACGATGTGAATACGCCGGTCAAGGGAAACGCTAAAAAGGTGGAGCGCAATTCCGAAGAGTACTATCACTACCTGGCGACTGCAAAGTATTTCATATACAATGCGAACTTTCCGGTTTCATTTAAAAAGCGCGAAGAGCAGATAATCGTGCAGACGATGCACGGGACGCCGTTCAAAACTTTCGGTCTTGATGTTAAAGAGGAACTCCCTACCGAAAAGGAAGAGCTCAGAGTCGTGAGCAGGAGCATCATCTGGGATTACCTCGTGGCACAGGGTGAGTTCACTAAAAACATGGCCTGGAGATGGTTCAGGTTCGATAATGTGGTACTCGAGACGGGCTACCCACGAACTGATTCGATTTACAACCATGATGAAGAGACTGCCGGAAAACTCAGGAAGGAGCTGGGTATACCTGATGGGAAAAAGGTGATCCTGTACGCTCCTACATGGAGAGACATGGATCGCTTCGACATGATGCTCGATCTTGAGGAGATGCGCGGAAAGCTTGCCGGAGAGTACGTCATACTGGTAAGACCTCACTACTTCGTGGCAGATAAGTATGATATCCCTGAGGACGGAGAGTTCGTATTTGACGGCGGCAGAGTCGGCAAGATAGAGGACCTTTTCACGATAACAGACATACTTATCACAGATTATTCGTCAGTCATGTTCGACTTTGCGCTGACTGACAAGCCGATGATATTCTTCGCGTACGATCT
>JBGUVT010000170.1:0-13305 GCA_045220485.1 Anaerovoracaceae bacterium
CCGGCTTAACGATTGTGCCATAGTATTTGCCGAAGAGAGTGAGAACCAGCGCTTCGTTAGGTCTTACACTGCGGAGTCCCGCGAACATGAACGGGAGAATGATGCAGAGCAGTATTGCCAGAAGTATCCTGATTCCGCCGCCTCCCCATGCTGTAGCTCCGCTTATGAAGAGTACAGGTACCATGAGGCAGAGGAAGATTAGGATTATCAGTACAATCAGGCCGCTTGGCGGGTTAATGATCTTCTGCACAACCGGCTCAGCATGGGCTGTTCTGATCTGAGCAGCATCTTCAACCTGAGTTTCGAATTCTACATGTTTTTCGTCTGCCATATTAATATCCTCCTTGATCATTATCCTGCAAATTATCTATGAAACAGTGGAAGTTGTGTGATATCATTTTGATATCGTTTTTATATCATGTAACATTTACAATGTCAAGATTGTAAATGCCTCAAAAATCATTCATGCAGAATCAATCGGGCAAGCAGACCCGGAATGTCCACAGAAATGTGATCTTAATGATATGTTCTATGAGAGATAATACCCGTGTACATTTTTTATTAACGATCATTACAAAAAGGAGTTTCAGAATTTTTTCTGCAAAGAAGCCTAAAAAGCATGGGGTCTTGTAGAAAAAATAAGGACAACATCTTTTATACATTAATATTCATTGCGATTTTTAATAATGTCAGGAGCTTAAACAGCGCTTTGCTTGACAATATAATTTGTAGAATCGTTATTCAGAGTCGTATGCATAAGTTTAGCCGGTACTCCGGCCTGTAAACAGCGATTATTTCTACATAAAAGATCCCAAATTGGGATATAGTGTAGAAGATTTTTCAGAACTCCTTTTTGACCCTTGATAAGAAGGCAAAATACCGTATTAATATTCATGCAATTGAATCCTGATGCTGATGTTTTAATCGTCCATATTTTATAAACGGTCCACTTGGCAAATTGCGTCAGTGCAGGATTGCTATTAATATAAATAATCGTGATATACGTACTGCTTTGTATTATAATAGGCGCATGGCTGTAATTATTGATTCACTTAAAGACACAATAAAGGATACGGTTACTCTTATACCGTTCCTGTTTATCACATATCTGGCGATGGAATGGCTCGAGGATAAAACCGAAGAGCAGTCTGTTGCCATGCTTTCGCGTATCAAAAGGTTCAGCCACGTGCTCGGAGCGGGCATAGGACTCATACCGCAGTGCGGATTCTCGGCCGGCGCCGCGAGTCTGTACTCGGGTGGAGTGATCACGGCCGGCACACTTATTGCCGTGTTCCTCTCCACCTCCGATGAGATGATCCCTATCTTTATCAGCTCATCGGTAGCGCCGGCTGCCATAGGAAAGATCCTGGCTGCCAAATTCGTCATAGCTTTTGTCAGCGGCATAGTCGTTGACGCAGCCTCGCATGTCATCCGCTACGGCTTCCATGCCGACAAACACATACATGATCTGTGCGAGCGTGACCATTGCGGCTGTGAGGATGAAGAGGGCGGCATATTCCGTTCCGCTTTCGTACACACGCTGAAGATCACAGGGTTCATCTTCGTGATATCCCTCGTTCTGAGTCTCATTATGGGCTTTGCGGGCAAGGAGACCATTGCTTCGATGCTGTCGGCGATCCCGCTGCTTGGCACCATATTTACCGGGATCATCGGACTTATCCCTAACTGCGCTGCTTCGGTAGTCATAGCGCAGATGTATCTCGAGGGACTGCTCACATGCGGTCAGCTGATGTCCGGACTTCTGGTAGGAGCCGGAGTCGGACTGCTCGTGCTTTTCAGGACCAACACTCACCACCGGGAAAATATCGCGATAACGGCAGTGCTGCTCGGGCTTGGTATCTGCTGGGGCGTTCTGATAGACATACTGGGTATCACATTCTGACCGAAAAACTCATAAATCTCATTGCCTGAAAGGACGGTCAGGGCTATAATATACGGGAATTTGTAACAGGAAGAGAGAATAAAGATGGCAGATAACAAAGAAATCAAAGCATCAACCGAAGCAAAGCGCCAGAAGAAGGCGGACAGAAGAGACGCAAAGGCTGCACGCAAGGAAGCAAACAAGGTAGAAGAAAAGAAGAGCAGACCTAACAATATCATACTCGCAATAATGATTTTCGGAGTGCTTATTATCATGTTCGCTTTTGCGGGCGGCTATAATTACTTCAGCAAGCCTGCAAATGTCGAGAAGTACGTTGCGGATAACGCGATCGATCAGATGTACAAAAAAACTCCGATCACTGAGCACTCTACGATGACGCTGAAAGCTGAAAAAAACACCCTTAAGATATGGATAAATATCGATGAGGATGCGCCGGAGGACGAGGTCAAGCAGTATCAGGGTGAAGATGGCACTGATACTCTCAAAAACATGGGATCATACTTCCTTACGTCAATCAAACCTCAGACACGGGCTCTCAGCGCAAATGTAAAACTCAAGGTTAAACAGGGCGACGAGACAATAAATTATGTCGAAATGTCGTACAAGGAAGCCAAGAAATATATTGAAGATGCTCAGAAAGAAGCAGAGGAGAGTGCAGACAAAGATGCCGATGAAGCAGACAGTGATGCTGATGCCGGCACGGATGCAGAAGCTGATGCTGACGCAGGTGAAACAGAAGGCGAATAAAAGATAACCAAAAAAGTGCGCATATCCGGGGATATGCGCACTTTTTTTTATTGTCATTAAATCAGCGTACTGTGAAGCGGTATCCCAGACCTCTTACTGTGATGAGGTAGCGCGGATTTGATGGATCGTCCTCGATCTTCTGTCTGAGCCTGTTGACGTAAACCATGATGGCGTTCTCATCGATGATGGTCTCTCCCCAGATGACACTGTAGATCATATCCTTTGAGAAAATGTGATCTACGTTGTCGATGAAGAGCTTGATCATGGAGTTCTCCTTGGCGGACAGAGGTATCTCAACGTCGTTCTTATAGAATCTCAGTGTCGATGTATTGTATGTAAACGGTCCTGCCTCGATTATGTTCGATGAGCTCTGTGGTGTGCGTTCACGGCTCCTTCTGATGAGAGCCTTTGCTTTTGCCACAAGTGTCACCGGGTTGAAAGGCTTGATGATGTAATCATCTGCGCCGATCTCAAGACCGTAAAGTGCATCCTGATCCTCCTTGCGTCCGCTGACTACCATGACCGGTGTGGTCAGGCCTTTGGACCTGATTCTCTGAATGACCTCAAATCCGTTGATGCCGCGCATATTTATATCGAGCAGGATAAGATCGTAATGGTTGACCTCGAGCAGTTCAAGCGCAGCCTCACCGCTTATAGCCAGGTCGTTTTCGATTCCGTTGCTCTTGAGAGCTTTGTGGAGCATAGTCAGGATCGCTTTATCGTCGTCCACTACCAGGACTTTGTCTGCCATGTGAGCCTCCTCTTTCGTAATAATTTGTTCTCAGACCCCATACATAGTGTAATATTACCACACTTGCCACATAATATGTACTTTTTTGTTTCCCTTCGTGCTAAAATATGACTCATAAAGAAACGCAGATCAGGAAGATATCTGCGGAAAGACAGCGGAGGTATTACTGTTGAAAAAGAGAACTGCCGGAAGAGCAGTATTCATTATAGCTCTCGTAGTGGCGGTTTTGTGCATAGCGATTGGAATAAACGGCGTATGGAGGTCTTTTGAGAGGTTCGATAACAGCATCCTCACCGAGAAGGACACCCAGCTGTATAGTTTAATGCGCTCAGGAGATATCAACCTGGAGAACTCCATAAACGCGATCCAGCGTGAGGCAGAGACCTTCCTCGGCCGTGAAAGGCTTAAGATTGAGATTTCAAACTGGAAGGAAAGCGGAAGCACATCAAGACTTAAACAATACATAAGCAATAATACTCTGGCCAGTAACCCGATTTACGCCGATCTTGTAATGAACTACAACGGCAAAATCGTCTGCACGGCATCGGGCAATAAAGCATACACGCCTGTAACCGGCGGAGATGCCAATGGCATGTCCCTGTGGAAGGACGACAAAAATGTCTATTACCTGACGTGGCATCAGGAAGCTTCGGGAGACATAACTTACGATATCCTTATTGATTTGATGAGGCTCTACAGCATGGCCATTGGTAAAAGCAATGACCGCGAGATCATGCTGCTTGATGCGGCATCTGTTATTGCCATGACTTCCGGGCCTGATGGGCCGGTAATAAAGGAGACGGAAGCGGAGGCTGATGAAAGGTTCGCGAATTTCAGGGATTTCATGATTACCTGTCAGAAGGAGGGCATAGCTGACGGCATTTCCGTAGATACTACTGATGATGCAGGCAATCCTTATACAGCCAGAATGGTTGCCCTGCCGAGCGAAAGCACTGTGAACGGTGAATTTGCCATGGGCATACTGGCGAATTATGAAGACGCGATCGCTCCGTCCAGAGAGGCGGCTGAAGGGATACTCCTGTACGGCGGTCTTGGAGTGGTCGGCGTTGCAGGTCTGCTTCTGCTCCTCGTACTGATGAGACGTGCCAATGCTGCGAGCTCAGCAGAACTCCGCGTTCTTAAAAAGAAAAACGAGGCCATGGAAGAGATCAACCAGAAGATGCAGGCGCTCGCACATCATCAGAGACTGGAGACCATTGGTACCATGACTGCGAGCATTGCACACGATTTCAACAACCTCCTCACACCAATAATGGGATACAGCATCATGACAATGGAGATGCTGCCTGCCGACGCTACTGATCTCCAGGAAAACCTCATGGAAATCTATGACGCCTCGGTCAAGGCCAAAGATATCGTGACAAGGCTGGCTGAGCTCACAAAGAAAGGAAATGAAGAGAACTTTAAGGAGATCGATGTGGATGAGGTGATCCGGAGCGCGCTCAAGGTGACCCTTCCGGCCAAGCCGAAAGAGGTGGAGGTTAAGGCCAACTTCAATGCGGAAGGCGAAAAGATAAAAGCTGACCGCACGCAGATCTCACAGCTTGTAATGAACATAGTCCTGAACGCATATGATGCGATGAGAGAAAAGGGCGGCACACTTCTGGTATCTACCAGGATATCCGGTGAAGAGGTGGTGCTGAGGTTCAAGGACAACGGATGCGGAATGGATACCGAGACAGTTTCAAGGATATTCGACCCGTTCTACACTACAAAAGAGTCCGGCAAAGGAACCGGTCTCGGACTTGCCATAGTTGCGCAGATAGTCGAGACTCACGGAGGCAAAATTTATGTGGATTCCGAACCGGGCGCCGGCACTGAATTCAGGGTATACATACCGCTTGCCGGAGCTGAGATGGAGAGCCTCGCATGGGGCCCTGACGGCGAAGGAAAGTTCAATACGAAGCGCTACAGCGTCAATCTGATCCGGAAAGAGCTTGCCAGAATACAGGCTGAAAAAGAGGAAGAAGAATCCGTACAAAATTAAGAGCAATAATAAGCCCGATAGGGTAGAGAAAGTCCGCATTGTTGTGATACAATATATGCGGATTTTTAGCGACGTTTCAGACGTTAATCTGTTTTACGTTGCGTCTAAAATTTTAAATGAAAGGAAACATAACATGATAATTCTGGTAGTTAACACAGGAAGCTCATCCCTGAAGTATCAGCTGATCAACATGGACAATGAGGCAGTTCTCGCTAAGGGCCTCTGCGAAAGGATCGGCGAAGACGGTCACATGAATTACAAGACAGACGCGGGTACAGTATTTGACAAAGACATCGCGCTGCCTGATCACGGTGTTGCAATGCAGCTCGTTATCGATGCACTGACCGACAAGGAACACGGCGTTATCGCAGACATGAGCGAGATCGGCGCTGTAGGCCACAGAATCGTACAGGGGGGATACATCTTCGATAAGTCGGAGATCATCACTGATGAGGTAGAAGCAGGAATCGAAGAACTCTGCACACTCGGACCTCTCCACAATCCACCTGCTCTCGTAGGAATCAGAGCCTGCAAGAAGGTTCTGCCGAACACACCGGGCGTTGTAGTATTCGATACAACATTCCACAGAACAATGCCTGATGAGTGTAAATATTATGCTATCCCTTGGGTATATGCCGAGAAGTATCATGTTCAGAGATACGGAGCTCACGGAACAAGCCACCGCTATGTTGCAAACAGAGTAGCTGAGCTTATGGGCAAGGATCTCAAGGACATCAACGTTATCACATGCCACCTCGGAAACGGATCCTCCATCACAGCTGTCAAGGACGGAAAGTGCTATGACACATCGATGGGCCTCACGCCGCTCGAAGGTCTCGTAATGGGAACACGCTGCGGATCGATCGACCCTACAGTAGTCAGCTTCATCTATGAGCAGACAGGAATGCCTGTAAAAGAGATCACAGACATGATGACAAAGAAGTCCGGACTCCTCGCTATCTCCGAGATCTCCGGCGACTGCAGAGACATCACAAAGGCTGAGGCAGAGGGCAACCACAAGGCTCATGTTGCAAGAGAGATGCTGCTCAGATCCGTCAAGCGCTTCATCGGTGCTTACGCTGCAGAGCTCGGCCATGTAGACGCAATGGTATTCACAGCAGGTATCGGTGAGAACGATATCGAGCTGAGAGAGAAAGTCTGCGCTAACCTCGGATTCATGGATCTTTATATTGATAAAGAAAAGAACAACTGCAGAGGCAAGGAAGTTGAGATCACAGGAGAAGGTTCGAAGGTCAGAGTATTCGTCATTCCGACCAACGAAGAGCTGATGATCGCCAAGGACACTCAGGCACTCGTAGAAAATATGTAATAAAAAGGGTGCCGGGACTGAATTACTTAAGGAAATAATTATTTCACCATAACTATTTCAAAAAAGTGCTTTTTTACTAACTATCACTTAATTTCAAAATCTTTTTAAAGGGAGATGAAAGAATGAAGAGACAATTCAAAACAATGGACGGCAACAACGCTGCTGCACATGTCTCCTACGCGTTCACAGAGGTATCCGGAATCTATCCGATCACTCCGTCTTCGCCAATGGCAGACTATGTAGACCAGTGGGCAGCCGCCGGACGTAAGAACATCTTTGGATCTACTGTACAGGTAGTTGAGATGGAGTCTGAAGCTGGTGCTGCTGGTGCTGTACACGGCTCACTCGGAGCTGGCGCACTCACCACAACTTACACAGCTTCCCAGGGACTTCTCCTGATGATCCCTAACATGTACAAGATCGCTGGTGAGCTTCTTCCGGCAGTATTCCATGTATCGGCTCGTACAGTTTCGACTCATGCGCTGAATATCTTCGGAGACCACTCAGACGTTTATGCTTGCCGTCAGACAGGATTCGCAATGCTCGCAGAGAGCAACGTACAGGAAGTTATGGACCTCGGTCCTGTAGCTCACCTGGCTGCTATCGAGGGCAGAGTTCCTTTCCTGAACTTCTTCGACGGATTCAGAACATCCCACGAGATTCAGAAAGTTGCTGTATGGGACTATGAAGATCTCAAGGAAATGTGCAACATGGAAGCAGTTAAGAAGTTCCGTGACGCATGCCTGAACCCTGATCATCCTCATCTGAGAGGTTCTCACGAGAATGGCGACGTATTCTTCCAGCACAGAGAAGCATGCAATAAGTTCTATGATGCAGTTCCTGAAGTTGTTGAGAAGTACATGGCCAAGATCAACGAGAAACTCGGAACAGATTATCAGCTCTTCAACTACTATGGTGCACCTGATGCTGACAGAGTCATCATCGCAATGGGATCCATCTGCGACGTTGCTGAGGAAGTTATCGACTACCTCAACGCAAAGGGCGAGAAGGTCGGTCTCATCAAGGTAAGACTTTACAGACCGTTCAGAGCAGACAAGCTGATCGCTGCACTGCCTGAGACATGCAAGAAGGTTGCTGTTCTTGACAGAACTAAGGAGCCTGGCTCACTCGGCGAGCCTCTCTACCTCGACGTAATGACAGCATTCGCTGAGGCTGGAATGAACGATGTAAAGGTTATCGGCGGACGTTACGGACTCGGTTCGAAGGATACTCCACCGGCATCGGTATTCGCAGTTTATGATGAGCTTCTCAAGGACGAGCCAAAGAAGAGATTCACTATCGGCATCGTAGATGACGTTACAAACCTCTCGCTCGAGGAGAAGCCGGCACCGATCACAGCTCCTTCGGGAACTATCGAGTGCAAGTTCTGGGGTCTCGGCGGCGACGGAACAGTCGGAGCCAACAAGAACTCCATCAAGATCATCGGTGACCACACTGACAAGTACGTACAGGCTTACTTCCAGTATGACTCCAAGAAGACAGGCGGCGTTACTATTTCTCACCTGAGATTCGGTGACAAGCCAATCAAGAGCTCGTACTACATCAACAAGGCTGACTTCGTAGCTTGCCACAACCCATCCTACATTGATAAGGGATTCAAGATTGTTCAGGACGTTAAGCCGGGCGGAATCTTCCTCATCAACTGCCAGTGGAAGCCTGAGGAAGTCGGACAGCACCTCAATGCTGCTGCCAAGAAGTACATCGCTGAGAACAACATCCAGCTGTACATCATCGACGCTATCGATCTCTGCGCTAAGATCGGAATGGGCAAGAGAACAAATACAACTCTCCAGTCCGCATTCTTCTCACTCGCAGAGGTACTGCCAAAGGCAGACGCTATCAAGTACATGAAGGATGCTGCTACAAAGTCCTACCTCAAGAAGGGCCAGGATGTCGTAGACATGAACCACAAGGCTATCGACGCCGGTGCTGACGCTCTCGTCAAGATCGACGTACCTGCTGAGTGGGCTAACCCTGCTGCAGATCCTGAAAAGGCTCCTCTCGAGGGACCTGAAGCTCTCGTTAAGCAGGTTAAGAACATCCTCCTGCCTATCGACAACATGGATGGAGACAGCCTGCCTGTATCCGCATTCATGCCTCACGTTGATGGTGAGTGGGAACTCGGAGCTTCCGCTTACGAGAAGAGAGGCGTTGCTGTTATGGTTCCTGAGTGGGACAGCAGCAAGTGCATCCAGTGCAACCAGTGCGCATTTGTTTGCCCACACGCTACACTGAGACCTTACATGCTCAACGACGCTGAGCAGGCCGCAGCACCTGAAGGCTTCAAGATGGTAGACGTCAAGGCCGGCAAGGGCAAGGGCCAGTACAAGTTCGGAATCGCTATTTCACCTCTCGACTGCATGGGCTGCGGCGTATGCGTAACCATCTGCCCGGTCAAGGCACTCGAGATGAAGCCACAGGAGTCGCAGCTGCCTGAGCAGAAGAACTTCGACTTCGCTGTCAAGAACGTTTCCGTAAAGGCAGACGTTGTAGACAACACAATGAAGTTCTCGCAGTTCAAGACTCCACTCCTCGAGTTCTCGGGCTCCTGCGCAGGATGTGCTGAGACATCGTATGCAAGACTGATCACACAGCTTTGCGGAGATCACACATACATCTCCAACGCAACAGGATGCTCCTCCATCTGGGGCGGCCCTGGAGCAACTGCACCTTATACAACTGACGCATGCGGACATGGTCCTGCATGGAACAACTCCCTCTTCGAGGACAACGCTGAGCACGGTCTTGGTATGAGAATGGCTGTCAAGGCCAGAAGAGCTAAGATCAAAGCTGACGTTGAAGAGCTCGTAGCAGCAGGAGTACCTGCAGAGGTCAAGGATGCAGCTGAAGCTTGGTACGCAGTATTCAACGATCCTGTTGAGTCGAGAGCTAAGGGCGAAGAGCTCGCAGCAGCACTCGAGAAGGCAGGCATCGGAGCTGAGATCGTAGAGCGCAAAGACCTCCTCGGCGAGAAGACCGTATGGATCTTCGGCGGAGACGGCTGGGCTTACGATATCGGTTACGGCGGACTCGATCACGTACTTGCAAGCGGCGAGAATGTAAACGTAATGGTATTCGATACTGAGGTTTACTCCAACACAGGCGGACAGGCTTCCAAGGCTTCCAACATCGGACAGGTTGCACAGTTCGCTGCTGCCGGTAAGGCAATCGAGAAGAAGTCACTCTCGCAGATCGCTATGGCTTACGGCTATGTATATGTAGCTCAGGTAGCTATGGGAGCTAACCCTAACCAGACGATCAAGGCTATGAACGAGGCTATCGCTTATGACGGCCCATCCCTGATCATCGGATACTCCCCATGCGAGATGCACTCCATCAAGGGCGGCATGATGAACTGCCAGCTCGAGATGAAGAAGGCTGTAGAGTGCGGTTACTGGAACCTCTTCAGATTCAACCCTGCAGCTAAGGCTGAGGGCAAGAACCCGTTCACACTGGACAGCAAGGTACCTGCAGGCGGATATCAGGAGTTCCTGAAGAACGAAGCACGTTACAACAGACTGACCAGAGAGAATCCGGAAAGAGCAGAGAAGCTCTTCGCGGAGAACGAGGCAGCTGCAATGGCACGTTACGACAAGCTCGTCAAGTTCGTAGACTTCTACGCACCAGCAGAATAATTGCTCGGAACGCAGCATAACGCAAAACAAGAGAGCCGGTCTTCGGACCGGCTCTTTAAATTTTTGTTGAGTTGTGGAATAATTAGGCAGTAACAAAAGGAGAGAAACGAGAGTGAATCGGAAGAGCATCAACAGGCTGTTTTGCATATTACTGACTATTGCGCTGATTATTCCTTGCTTCGCGTTATCGTATGCAGATGACGCGGAGGGCGAAGATGTTTTGCGTGCATCGAATCTTGAAGAATATATCGAGGGGACGGATCCTGCGGACCCCGTTGCTGCAAAAGATGATGAGATCTTCAGCACCTGCCGCCTGAAGGTGAAAAAGGAGCTTGATTCGCTCGAAGGTGCTGTAGAAGGAGTCAGCTATCAGGGCGATACACTGCTCAGATTTGCATCTGTCGCTGAAACAAAGCGGGCATACGTCAGGCTTTGCAAGGAATACGGAGAGAATAACGTTATTGTTGACATTCCTTTGCTTGCTGTGGAGTCTGTGTCAAAGCCGGTGGGATGGGGCACAGAATTCATGAATATCGGCAAAGAAACAGAACGCCAGACTCAGGTGCACGGACAGAACGCCCGCAAGGTCACAATAGCGGTCATTGATTCCGGCATTGACAGTTCACATGAGATCTTCGACGGAAGAGCGATCTCACAGAAGTCAAAAGATTTCATAAATTCTTCTCTCGGCATCACCGATGAAAACGGCCATGGCACTTCTGTAGCGGGCATAATTTCTGAATCCGCACCGGAAAATGTGGAACTGATGATCCTTAAAACTTATGCAGCAGATGGGACAAAAATCAGTCTTGAAGCTGTCGGCCAGGCAGTTAGATATGCTGCGGACAATGATGCAGATGTAATTAATCTGTCAATGTCTTCAGCGCCAAGTTCAGTTATGGCGAAGTATCCTGAACTGGTCAGCGCTTCCGTAGCAGACGTTGACAGCCAGCTGCGATACGCATCGGAAAAAGGAGTCATTATATGCGCTTCGTCCGGAAATGACGGTAAAAAAATGGAAGATGTGAATTCATATCCGGCAATAAGCAGTTACACACTTGCCGTGGGGTCGGTCAATCAATCCGGGCAGCGGTCGTATTTTTCAAATTACGGAACGAGGCTGGAGTTTTGCGCACCGGGTGATAACCTTATTTTGGCGGGATATAACAGCAACGCGGGCTATTATCATGGCTCAGGCACAAGCTTTGCAGCCCCTTACATATCTACCTGCTGTGCATTCGTGAAAATGGACAATGCAAAAGCCGGCAATCAGGAAGCCATACAGGCTCTCAAGGCAATCAGCGTTGATTATGGAGCTGCGGGATGGGACATGATATATGGCTGGGGGATGCCGAAATACGGAGTCGTTCCAAGCCAGCCTTCTAATGATAAAGATAGGGAAAAGGCTGAGGCAGAAGCGAAAGCTAAAGCCGTTACATCCGTGAAAGTCAATGGAAGCAAGGTGACAGCTGCATCCATCCGGGCTGCAATAGCCGCAGCAGGAGGCCGCAATGAATATGTCACTGAGCTGGTGATTGATAAAGGGGTAAAGAAGATCAGTAAGAATGCTCTTAAAGGAACAAGGATAAAAACCATTATTGTCAGGAGCAGGAAACTGAAGAAGAAGTCTGTCAAAGGTTCGCTTAAGGGTTCTTCCGTAACGGATATAAAAGTTAAGGTGGGAAACAAAAAGACAAACAAAAAATATGTGAAAAAGTATAAGACTTACTTTACAAAGAAGAACGCAGGCCGTAAGGTCAGAGTTACAAGATAAAATAAAAGAGCCGGTCTGCGGGCCGGCTCTTTTAGTGGTTGAATGTACAAGGAATAGAAGGTAAAATATAAGTGTGTTATTTATGAAGAAGGAGGTACACATATGCCACTCGTAACAACAACCGAAATGTTCAAGAAGGCTTATGACGGCGGATATGCTATCGGAGCTTTCAACGTAAACAATATGGAGATCGTACAGGGCATCACTGAGGCTGCCGGCGAGCTTAGAAGCCCTGTAATCCTGCAGGTTTCGAAGGGCGCACGCGCTTATGCTAACCACACATATCTGGTTAAGCTCGTAGAGGCTGCTATCATCGAGAACCCTGAGATCCCTATTGCACTCCACCTTGACCATGGTGATTCATTCGAGCTTTGCAAGAGCTGCATCGACGGAGGATTCACTTCGGTAATGATCGATATGTCTTCGAAGTCATTCGAGGAGAATATCGCTGTAACAAAGCAGGTAGTAGATTATGCTCACGCTCATGGCGTAGTTGTCGAGGCTGAGCTCGGAACACTCGCCGGAGTAGAGGACGAGGTAGTCGTAGAAGCCGGACACGAGAGTTATACAAGACCTGAAGAAGTTGAAGAATTCGTAAGCAGAACAGGCTGCGATTCTCTGGCAATTGCAATCGGAACTTCCCACGGTGCATACAAATTCACACCGGCACAGTGCACAAGAAACGAAGAAGGCATACTCGTACCGCCTCCACTGCGTTTCGACGTGCTCGAAGAAGTAACAAAGAGACTGCCTGGATTCCCGATCGTTCTTCACGGATCTTCATCGGTTCCACAGGAATTCGTTAAGATGGTAAATACATACGGCGGCAACATGCCTGATGCTGTAGGTATTCCTGAAGCACAGCTCCGTAAGGCAGCAGAATCCGCAGTCTGCAAGATCAACATCGACTCGGATATCCGTCTCGCAATGACAGGAAACATCCGCAAGTACTTCGCAGAGCATCCTGATCACTTCGATCCTCGCCAGTATCTGAAGCCGGCAAGACAGGCTGTAAAGGATATGGTAGCTCACAAGATCGTAAACGTTCTCGGATCGGACGGCAAGATTTAAGATTCTGTATCAACATAATAAGAAGCGGCGCAGAGACAATTCTGCGCCGTTTTTTTTGGGCGGCG
>JBGUVT010000171.1:0-10147 GCA_045220485.1 Anaerovoracaceae bacterium
CCATTTCATAAGGAATGCAGAGAGACCAAGGCTTTCTCGGAGGATTCCTGAGCCAGCATACATAATCTGCCTGACCTTGTTCCTCTAATATTTTTTAACAAAACCATCTATATCAACTTATTCTGCAAGCTTGATATACTTATAAACCGTAGTTCGGGACACCCTCAGCATCCCGGCAAACTCCGTGATGTTGATCTGCTTGTGCTTATACATATTGTAGGCTTTCCAGAACTGAAGTGGGAGAGTAGCCGTCGTTGTTTTCTCCCTGCCGATCTTCTTGCCTTTGGCAGCTGCATTCTTCATGCCGGACTTGACACGCTGGGAGATGATGTTACGCTCCATCTCGGCAAACACGCCCCACATCTTTATCATTCCCTCGGTCATAGGATCCAGTTCGCCCTTGCTGCAGTCCACCACGAAGGATCCTCCGATGTTGAGTATCAGCTTCTTGTCCTGCACGGTCTGAAGGATCTCACACAGGTGCTTTGTCGATCTCGTGAGCCTTGAAACTTCCGTAGTGGCTATGGTATCGCCTTCCCCAACTATATCCAGGAGCTTTTGGAGCTCCACGCGGTCATCCTTCGTGCCTTTTTCGTACTCCCAGTAGATGTATTTGTCCTCGGACACACCGAGAGAGAAGAGTTCCCGCTTCTGTCTGTCGATGTCCTGGCGTTCCTCGTTTGTGCTGCATCTTGCGTAACCGTATATCATCGCATCCCCCTAATCACTGTTAAAGAAAAGGTTGTTTCTTTTTCTTTAACACTTTCAGCTCTTTTTTACCGTGTTTTTGCTCTTATTTTGTGGCGTTTTCAGTGTCAGCGAAAAGAACTGTTTTTCTGAACACTTATTTTGCAGTATTTAACTCCGTTATAATGTCCCTCTGTTCATCAACCTTGGCCCTAAGCTCGTCTATCTTTTCCTGTAACTTGTCAAATTTAGCCTGCGCCTTGTCTCTTTCTTCCTGTCTTGCGTCCGAAACTGCAGCCTTAAGATCTGCGGCGGCCTGTTTTGTAAGTGTACCTATTTCCTGCTGGTGAGTCTTTTCAACCGCAGCAGCCTGTTTTGTAAGCGCATCTATTTCCTGCTGGTGAGCCTTTTCGGCTGCAGCAGCCTGCATTTTTGCCATTTCAAGTTCCGCACGAGCACTGTCCGTAGCTGCATCCGCCTTAATTTTAGCTTCCTCTGATGCCGCGATAGAAGAGCGGAGTACCTGTATTTCCTGTTCCAAAGACTGTATCTTTGCGTCAATCTCAGCCTGCTCCGGGAGACGTGCCGTAAGACTGTCTATAATCGTCTGTTTATCATCAAGTGACTTTTCCTTTTCGAGTACCCGCTGCTTCGTTTCCGCAAGCTCGGACTCCCTCAGCACCAGATCCCCTTCAGCTTTTTCATAAGACTCCTGCAGTTCTTCAATTCTTGCTTTCTGCTTTTCCTTGTTTTCAAGCAAATCTGCAATCTGCTTGTCGTTGTTGTCGAGCCGGCGCTGGAATTCCTGGCGTACCCTGTCCTCTGTCTGTGCGTTTATGCTCAGAATGTTGCGGTATCCTGCCTGGATTGCTGTGAGATGGCTGATGAAGTTGTCGATGTCCATCTTTGCTTCGGGTATAAGATCTGCACTCTGCTGCAGCTCATACGCTGCAAGGAGCGCCTCAAAAACCCCGTTCTGATTCATGCCCAGCTCTTTTGTCAGATCACTGATTTTCTTTGCTACATCATCATCTACACGATAGCTTCTTGGTGCGGTGGTTTTCTGTTCGGCTTCTGTCATTTTTTCCTCCTTTGCTGTTGTGTTGTAACACAAATACAAGTAACACCTTGTAACACACTTATATTAACACGAACGTTAGTTTGTGTCAAGCATTTTTTTAATTTGGTAGAAAAAAACCGTCCCGCAGGACGGTCTTTATTCTCTCTGAGCGATTATTATCATCTTTTAGTAGGAAATACTATCCTGGGCATCCTAATATCCGCTCACAGGACGTTTTTTAGTCCCATGGAATCACAAACGGTTCGTCCTCCGTGCGGATTTCCTTGTTTTCGCTACCTTTATTTGTTACCGGTTTCATTTCCGGTTCTACTTCTATTTCCGGTTCTTTCTTCCCGTCGTCCTTTATCTGTGCCGTAGCCTTTTCTTCTTTCTTTTTCTTTTCCTTTTTCTTGCCGCTCTTATTATCTTTATACTCATCCTTCTTGGGTGGCAGCAACTCCTCCGTCACTCTCAGGGGACCCGTAGTCGTTATCTGGATCTCCCACAGCCTTGTCTGAACATTGACCTGGAAGTGGTAATCGAATATAATGTTTGCTCCCTTAGGACTACGTTCCATTGCTTCCGCATAGCTCCCCTTCCAGAGCAAGTCCATGCTACCTTCTACTGTCGAACCTATCACTTCCATTTCGCACCATACAGGAGCAAGTTCCCTAAAAATCTCTCTATCCACCTCATCTATCGGTAAAAGGCAAGAGTACGGCGTTTCTATCGTCGCAATCCACACTTCCGCCTCGTACGGCTCTTTGTCCTTCTGTCGCACAAGCACTTTAGACTGGATTATCCGATTCACAAGCCTGTACTTAAACTCTTCTTTCCCTATCTTGCGAGCGATACTGGTCTTCTTTTTTGACTCCATCAGCAAACTCGTATATAATCCGTTGAGACGGTCTATTTCCTGCTTCAACTGATCCTTCTCGTCCTCGATTTCGTCCACGGCCTTCTGGTATTCCTGTACGAGCTCCTTCTCCTTGCGCTCCGTTCTCTTTTCGAGTATCGCTTTGTCATGTTCCCTGCCCGCTTTTTCCTTTTCAAGCGTGATGCTTAGCACCCGAAGATCACTCTGTTGCTTCTCGTACTCCTGCTTGCTGAGTCCTATATATACGGCTTCTTCTTCGTTATCAGTCTTTTTATAGCCCCCAAAACCATCTTTCAGATATACCATTATAGCCCCCTTATGTAGTTGTTCGCCACGATCTCCAAGCGGTTGTGCCCGAGTGCCTTGCTCGCCTTCAGCATAGCATCTTTGTCCAGTTTCTTGCCTTTTTCGTCCTTCCTACAGATATATACTCCGCTCTGGTAACGGATGCCCGTACGCTCCTTTACCTTGTCGTACGGGATCTGATCTATCGGGCGGGCGTAGAGCTTATATATCGCCGTCGCGTAGTCTCCCCTGTAGCCGTGGATGTCTGCATTCCCAGGGACGTTCTGCCATACCTTTTCGTTCGGGGCAGTATCCCGCATCCTTTCCACGATCTGATCCTTGTTCTTTCCAAGAATAGGCGCATAGCGATACCTCCCACCCTTATCTTTGCGGTGATAGATGAAATATTCCTGATCAGGAAACACTTTCATCGCATCCCGGAGAGCATCCAGCTGGATCACTTCGTCTTTCGTCAGCACAGTTTTGGCTTCAAGCTCTGCTGCCAGTCCCTTCATCCCGTCTGCGGTCGCCAGATCCCTGCCTTCGAGTTTTTCCATTATGTTTCTCCGGCATCCGGTACCTTTACAGAACTTGATGAACTCATCATTGTTGCGCTTTGAGAAGTGCCTGTCCCTTACAGCGTCCACACGGCTGCGTTTGATGTCCTCACGGTGACGCTGTGGGGTAATAAAGTAGCCCGGATCATCCGGCTTTATCCCGTACAGCTTGTTCAGGGCCTGTCTTTCAAGCGTGACCGTCCACGCGGAGAGCGTGTCCTTGCCCTCTTCCTTATCGCCTTCCTTTTTTACACGGTCCGCCCTCGTCTGCAGCCACTCGTTTGCATACTTTTTCGCCGCCTTGAGCGTGGTACACTCCGGATGCTTCTGTTGCACATAATTTACGAAATACTTGCAGTGCTTGTGGTAAGACTCGTAGGCACTGTATGAAAATATCTTATCACGGTCAGTGCCGCTCTTTATTGCTTCCTTCTTGCTCACGCCTTCACCGGCTTTGAGCATAGCCGTAAGCTTATCGTACAGCTGCTCCTTAAGGTCTTTCCGGTATGATTTGTCCCTTCTCCCCATTTCTTCTCCTTCCTATTCTTTCTATAAAAAATATACGGGAATTTATCCGATAATAATATGTCAGATTCGATAAAAAAAGACGACCCGTGCACAGGGCCTCAGATGATAATACAAAAACCAAGGGCAGAGCCTGTCCTTGCCGTTTCCATATTCGAGATTTTTAAGGTGTTAAAGTTAGACAGCTTCCTCGGATCCAGTCCGTCGGATCCCGAATCGGCAAAGACACTTTTTTTCATTCCCTTCCTTTCGGACCGGGCGAGTCTTATGTGTGACTAAATGTTACTACACTTTTTCCTGCTTATGTGTGCGGCCTTTCTATTTTCTACGTCAGCTTTAAGGTGGCTGTCGGTCAGCTCATGTTGAGCATCCAAGTCACTCACTGTCGCACCTTGCGTGAGTCCAAGCGATAGGCATTTTCTTTTGATACGGTCTTACCTTGCCCCTCCCGTATGTTCGTCCATTTTTTTTACAGATAACCAGGACTGTCATCTCTCACTTTGGTCAACGAGTTACATCTGTCTATATTCTTCAACGGCTCCGACAGGATGAGCCGCGAAGGGCTTATCTTGTGGATTAACGTGCGCCCTTGACACGGGTGTTTATACTGTTTTTCTCAGTCATCTTCTCCCCTGATACTCCGATCAGAGTTCGTCTCCCTGCCTCCGCCCAAATTGATGCGGCTGGTATCCGGTCTGCCTGGGGAGCACTCCCAGGAAGATGCTTCTGGGACCGGAAGTTGGCAATAAAAAATCTTTACGTGATTATAATAGCATATAGGGTGGTTTTTGTCAATACATATCTTGGTATTTTTTCCATATATATCTGTTTACCCGTTCACACTTTTCTGAGTGCAAACGGGTAAACAGATATGGGGATTCCACCCCCTTTGCCCCCCGTTCCTAAGGTGCGCTGCCCCTGGCGGAATGCCTCCCCGGTCTCTCAGGGCTCTGCCCTTGCCGACGGCCTACCCGCTCTTACCGGGGCTTTGCCCCAGGCAGAGAGCCTCCCCCAGTCTCCCAAGGGCCCTGCCCTTGCCGACGGCTCACCCGGTCTCAACAGGAGCTTCGCCCCTGTGCCGACGGCTTACCCATAATAAAAAAGAGCCTATCGGCTCTTTTTACTCCATCTCCCTATGTGCCATTAGAAACGAATTTATCTCCCGAAGTTTGCTGACAGCTTCTTTATCGCCTTCCTCTATTGCAGCCTTCAAGAGTGCCATCATCTCATCTTCTAAGCCCTTCTTCGTTTCTTTCCAATCCGGAGCTTTAAGGTGAGCATATACTGTTGACCGGCTTATACCCAGTGCCTTTGCTATCTGCGTTGGCGTTGCATCCGGATGTGCGTCCCGGTAGTCGAGTACAAGCACCTTTTTTGATTGATTTCCTCGCCACGAGCCGTCCGGGTGATCTATGTCCCTCACAGCCCTCGCCCTTTTCAGATGTTCTTCCTGTGTCCTTCCGTTACGCTTTGCCCTGGGAAGCGGTATGTTTGTTTTTTTAGATATATAGTCGATGTTCCGCAGATACGCCGTTATCTGTTTTCTGTGATATGTCTGTAAGGCACATAGCACATCGAACTCGGTAAAGTGATTGTCCGGCGACACGGTCAGCTTCTCAAACTGCTCCGCCACCCTCCTGCAGTCCTTTTCCACTTCTTCCGGCGGTATGTTGCACTGAACGGCAAGGCTGCACAAATTTTCAAGGCAGTTGTAACGGTGTCCCACAGCTCCGCCTTCGAGGATCTTCTCTATCCAGTTGTCGTAGATGCCCCGATACCGAGTGAACACTTTTACATTCTTGTCCTTTTTTAATATTCTTCTGTTGTACCAATCCGGGTAAAGCTCTTTTGCCTGTTCCAGTGAACAGCCAGTCCTTTTATATACCTTGTTTATCTTCTTTTCATCCGGCAGGAAGCTGTTAAGATATTCCAAAGTTATGTCTCCGCCCACCTTGAAAGCCATAACCCTAACGTCCTTTTTCTTTCCTACGGAGCCTACACACCGGAACCCCTGTCCGAGACTTTCGTACTGTACCTTGTCCGCCGACTTGGTTACGTACTCGCTCCAAAGGATCCTCGTCAGGTATGTTTTCGCCTCATACACCTGTGCAAAAATGTTTGCAAACATCGGGATCGGCTTCTCGAACACCCAGTAGAGATGCACCCCGTTTCCTGAGCACACGATGAATGTCGGCACAGGAACAGGTGACACGCTTCTCTTCCATGTATGTACCAGCTCCTCGATACCACTTCCTTCCTTTATGTCGTCAACCTCTATACATAACGCAAAAAGATAACGGGCGTTCTTGTTGCTACGCTGCTTTCCAGCATAGGACATAGGCGACATAAAAAGAAAGTTGTCAGACTGCAGCTTCTTATATATGATCTCGTGATCACTTGTCACCGTGTACCGCTTCGGCTTATGCAGGATATTGACATACTTGCCGTTGATTTTCTTTTTCGTTATCCTGGCACTGATCTTCTTGTCCTGGATGAGCTCCTCCCACTTCTTCACACCGGCATCGGTCAGATGTGACTCCTCTATCTCCAACAATATACCACCGTACTGACCTGTCTTATAGTCCTCCGGAGCGCAGGAGTCCTCCAGCTCATCCTTGAAAATGTCCCCATAGAAATCTATCGCGGACACTCCGGGGAATCCACACCCCGAGAGCTCCTCCGACCACTTAGGCAGATGAACCCCCTTCTCTCCTTCCCAATAGTCCCTATTCTCTACAAACTCCTCATATGTCAATCTGGAGAAATCCATCGACTCCATTTTCTACCTCCCACCAAGACCCCCCACCTACATAGGGCGTTATATGAACAATATTGTTTGGACTACATAAAAGCATAGGGCGTTATATAAACAATATAGTTCGTACACTATTATACAAAAGTAAAAGGGGCTTGTCAAGTGGCATCTCAGAATGCCCATATAAGCCCCTTTCCCCCTTCGGCATACTTTTCTATTACCTTTTTCTTTTGCGGTCCTTTACGGGCAAATTATGAACTTATTTGTACTTTGCCTTTATGTCGTCCCACTTGGGGAACTCAATATCCGTACCGTAATAATTCTTATAGCTTTTTTTGAACTTATTTTTCCACTGCGCTCCTTGCTGTCTGGTATCAGGATTCTGGTATATTGTTTCTTCAAATGCAGCCAAATAATCTTCCTTGCTTTCAAAGGTTTTGGTGTTTCCTCTTGTAGTGTACCAATTACCCGGTCTCATCTTTTGCAATATATTGTTCTTATATTGAACCGTTATAGGCCAGTTGTCCATAGTCTTTGTAATTTCCCATATTTTTTTAAGCCATACGTCCTTTATAACTACGTCCCCTGTGGCTTCGTCCATAACATATCCGAAAATCAAAAAGTCTGTGTCCAGGTGATATGGTTTTTCGACAAGCTCCCGAACAAAAGCTTTGAAGTCAGCTATGTCAAAAGCAGGACTGCTTTCTCTGTTAAACGCCTTTATCTCCAGAAGTCCTTTTGTATGATCTTTTATATCAAGATATACGTCTGGGGGCATCTGAGTATTCTCATTCGGATCAAATTCTATACCCCTTGCCGTCAACCAGCCTTCAAACCATTCCTGCACGATATTGCCTACAACATCTTTGCGTTTTACTACTATACTGACGTTGCCTAAATGAAACCGAATTTGTCCTTTTAACGTCTTTATCTTATCTTCATTTATGAGTTTGTCGTATATTTCCTGTGCCGTTAATTTCATTTTATACCTATCCTCCCTCTCCGCTCTGGTCTGCTTTATTCGTTCATATATATATCAAGTACGCGTCCCGAAACCGCTTTTATAACCGGAACCACAACCGTATTACCCAAAAGGTCATAGCCTTCATCAACTGTAACATCGAACTTCATATCGTCCGGATAGCCAAAAAGTCGCAAGCCTTCTCGTAGTGTAAGCGGTCTTATCCCGTCGCCGTCCGGTACATATAAGTGAAGCATGTCCATAGCCACGAGCGTAGGGGCTATTTCATCCGGAGAAAGGATCTTGCTTACCTCGTAAGACATCTTTCCGGCTACAATATTATAGCCAAGCGGAAGAGTCTCGTCAGGCACTCTCCCATTCCCTTCTTTTTTCTTCGGATGCTCCTTGACCATATAACGCTTCTTGACCAGATCCTCGAGCATTTCCTCAAGCTTTTTGTCTTTGTAGAAAGTCTGAATCATATCTAAGGTCAATGGCATTCCGTCCATCCAATCAATTCCGTACTCCTCTGCCCACTTCTTCTTCCTGCGTTCTGTCATAACCGCATTTAGCAGCTTTTTCTGTTTGCTTGACACCTTGCCTTTTAGTTCTATATCCCAGCTGTGAATGTTGTTATTTCCGCCACGCTTATCTTTTATGGATTTTCCCTTTAATTCTTCAATCGTATAATGTTTTAAAAGTGTCTTTACGAATGGTGTGTCAGTCGTTTCTATGCCCTTTTCAAGTATATCCGATAATACTGCCGTTTTGTCCTCAAATCCGTCCAAATTCGGCGTTTCTGTCCTTGTTCCTACTATATATATTCTTTTTCTGTCTTGTGGCACTCCGAAATTTTTGGCATTTAACACCTTCCAAGCTACGGAATACCCTAATTCATTCAGAGTATTTAATATGGTCTGAAGTGTCCGGCCTATCTTATCACTGCTCTTCTGTTTGTCATGATTAACAAGACCCTCTACGTTTTCAAGAATAAAACCTTTCGGTTTCTTTTCGTTCAAAATTCTTGCTACATCGAAGAATAACGTACCCCGTGTATCTTGAAATCCAAGTCTTTTTCCTGCTGCCGAAAACGCCTGGCAAGGGAAACCCGCAAGCAAATAATCAAAGTCCGGGATTTCAGCAGCATTTACCTGGGTGATGTCACCGGTTATATTTTCTTTAGGATGGTTTTGTTTGAGCACGTTTACTGCGTACGGTTTTATTTCCGAAGTAAATACACACTTTGACTTTATTCCGCGTTCCTTACATGCCAGTTCAAAGCCTTTTCTTATTCCCCCTATGCCGGCAAACAAATCTATAAACTTGACGCTTTTCATTTTAACCACCCCTTCTTAAAAAGCCTCGAGAAAAAGCCCTGCGACTTTATCATATACAGCTCGTTCTCTGCCGACTTAGCTCTCTGTTTTTCTTCGGTAAATTTTTCTTCGAGTTGTGCCAATCTCTTCTCATTCTCGGCAGCTTTATCTTCCATTTCTTTCAGCTTCTCTTCTGCCTCGTTAGCTCGGAGCCACTGTTCATCATATCTGTACTTATCCTCTTTGGCCTGTGCCTCTGCCCTTTCCAGATCCTTCTTGTGAGCTTCCTGCTCCGTCTCCAGCTGCTTTGTTCTGTCCTCCAGGAGCAGCTGCGCCGATTCGTTCTGGGCTATCAGCTTGTCCTTCTCGCCGATCTGTTTGTACAGCTCCGTGATAAGCTCCTGCGCCTGTAAAAGTTTGTCCTGGGCTTCGAGGAGTTTGTCCCGGCTCTCGTGATCAACCACGACCTCCACCGGCAAGGGTAACGGATACTGTTTGTCGAGCATCCGGTACGCAGCCGAATTTATGTCTATGCACTTGTCCTTGCCCACCATCGTGCAGCCCTCATCGACCTCCGGGTGCTTCCTGATCCACGCCGCCACGGTGCCCCTGTCCTGCTGCCGCGACGATGCGAAATCACTGATAGATACAAGGTTTTCTGACATTACGCCCATCTTTTTCCCCTTTCAAACGATTTTATCGGCTATTTATCGGCTATTTATCGTTTGACGATTTTTAAAGCCTCAAAAATGCCCGTTTTATGCCTATTTTCGTGTACTATATTTCAAACGATTTTATCGGCGATAAATAGCCGATAACTCTCTTGAAACCAATTTTAGCAGACTTGTCAATACCCGTCAAGCCCCTAAAATACGATATTTTCTGTTATTTTTTGCCAGCTATCTTCTTGATAGTGATGTGTCCGTTTCTTGCCGATACGCTGATCTCGTCTGCTGGATCAAATCCGCACGCTGTCAGCCAGTCTCCGGACAGCAAAATAGTAGGTACTTTTCTGTACCAGGTCTGGTAGTTCACCTTAAAAGAACTGATCCACCGATATATCGAACATTGTCACCATCTGATAAAAAGTGTTCAAGCTCGGATGCTGACCGTCGTTTTCGTTA